>JAJFTR010000104.1 GCA_021372825.1 Actinomycetes bacterium | reverse complement strand
ATCCGTACGGATCCTCCCCCTCGAAAACCGTTTGGCGGGTATCCCCCGCTACGAGGGTTCGAATCCTCCCTCTCCGCCATGTGATGTCTCACGACATCGTGGACACATCGGAGTTCCCGGTGGCCTGAGACATCACGCTTGCCATCGACGACGGCATGAACCCTCGCATCGCCGAATCGGCACCCTCGTGGAGCTCTTTCGACGGGACACATGTGACGGCGCTGGGCTCGCGGTGGGCGAAGAGTCCGAGGTGGGTGCCGCAACACGCAGAAGGTACTTTGCCGTGTACCCTCATCAGGTGATTCGGTAGCCTCGTTGGGAGCCGATGACGGCTCCGCTGTCGAAAGGGGTCACTCCTGGTGGCCGACTTGAACCTCAAGGCGTCTCTCGCGGCCTTCGGCCTTGCCTGTCTCGTGGTGTCCGGGTGCTCCACGGCTCAGGATGCGAGCCAGCCTCGTGCGGACGCCGGCAGCTCGAGCGAGATGCAGGGTCCGCTGTCGGCGGTCTCCTATGCCCAGGCCTTGGATGCAGTCACGCGGAGTGCGATGACCCCGAGCTACGACCCCAGCGGCACTCCAGCAGACGCTGGCGGGGCTGCGCGCTGCTTTGTCTGCGAGGTCATCAGCGTTGATGCCAGCCAAAGGACCGTCATGCTCGACCCGGTCGAGTTCTTCCTCGGCGAGGATGCTTCTTCCGAGGCCCGCAAGGACGGTGAGGACCCGAACACCGTGTGCTACGTCCGCAACGTCCATCAGCGGGAGGACACCCTTCCGCTCGCGGCCGGAGCACCGATCCTCGTCCGGAACGGGGACGGGCTCTCAGGTCTGACTGTCATCACCGGGCAGGAGGCCGAACGCCTGCTTCGGCGAGGCGAATGGGGAGAGGGACCGCTCTTCCTCGTCGGGCTGGGGCCGGAGGGAGTCGAGTTTCTTTGCGCGATGTATATACCGTAAGGCGCGTCGGGAGCGTGAAGCGGTGCGGGTCTCGCGGAGCCTCTGCTTCTGGAGGTCGCTTCATTGTGGAGGAACGACGCCGGAAGGCTCGCGTCTTTCGCCAAGGACCTCGGCAGGGACGGCTCGATCGAGGTGAGCGCCTCCTACGCCTATGACGGGGAAGGCCAGCGCATACGGTCTGCGGTCACGAGCGGCGGGACGCCACGGCAGGCGCGTGGGTGAGCGTGCCTTCCCACCCCGCACCCGTCTTCGTGTGGCTCGTGACCGACGCCCGCGGCGACGTGCTCGGGCTCCTCGCCTCTGGGGGGGCACCTTTGTCCTTGCGCGCCTACGGCCCTTACGGGAAGACGGCCTCTTGCGCCTCGCGCGCTTCAGAGAGCTTGGACGCCACGACCGCCGCGCAGGCGGACGCCGCCGTGCGCCTCGGCTTCGCGGGCTAGGTGTCCGATCCGGAGAGCGGCCTTTGCTACTGCTCGCAGAGCTACTGCGACCCTGTCACCTGCCAGTTCATCACCAAAGACCCCGCCCGCGCCGACGGCGAGGAGAGCGCCTACCAGTACTGCGGCGGGGACCCGGTGGGCAAGGTCGATCCGAGCGGGCTTGCCTTCATCACGTTCCGTCGCGGACGGCTCAAGGTGTACAGATTCATCGGGAGATGGGGTGGAAAGGACCACTACACTCTCAAGGTCGATGTGAGGGCAATTACGGGCAAGTTGAGCCTCTCATCGAGCGCTAAGGATGGACCCATCCCATCAGGAACCTGGTACCTAAGGGGTTCCGGCTGGCGAAGGAATTGGAGAGCGGGCAAAGGATATGGGCCCTTCGGCGGCTGGTACAACGGACCCCTCAGTCGCGTAGGTGGCGGTGGCCGCAGCGAGGGATTCTACCTCCATATCTACGACCCCGTTACCTGGAAATGGACCAACACCAAGGGATGCATTCGCGTTGATCCATGGAACATCGGCAGAATACGCAGTGAGACGCTACTGGACCTGAACGGAACGGTGCCAATCTATGTCACATACTAGATTGAGAGCGATGACGATGCGGTATTCGGTAGCGAAGTCCAGGGGTATTGCCGTCGCGGTCGGAGTATCGCTCGTGCTGAGTTGCGTTGTCGGCTGTGAACAAACAGGTAGACCGGCTCCCACTCTGGCTGTCGTCGAGGCAATAGCTCGCTCGGTCGGCAAGCAGGTCGGCCCTTCGCCTGAGGATATTACCCTCGTGAATGCCGCCGTATCGGGTGACAGCGTGACACTCCATGCTCGGGGAACGGTGGTCGACGCGGGGGCGCTGCCGGAGGCACCTGCGGTCTATGCCCGACACGTGTGCTCGAGATTGTTTCGAGATACATCAGCGACCACGGTCACCGTCGAGTGGGGCTATACGGACGAAGCATACGTCTCGATAGAATACAGTCGGACCGCGTGGGAGCGCGTGTCGCCTTCGCTGCTCCTAGCGGGGCGTCACGCAATGACGGTACGCCTGTTTTGCGGCGCCACCAAGTATTCCTGGCTCGATGAGACCGAATGGAGACAGGCCACGTCCAAGGATGAGGGCGCGTTTACCGCGAAGGAGCTGCCAATGAAGTCGCGGCGATGACCGAGGATGCGTCGCGGTTCTTGGCGCCTCTCCTCACGCTCGGTCTTGGCGAGCGGAGCGACGGGACCACGTGGAGCGTGATGTACCTGCCGGATGCATCAGAGCGCCCGTATGCCGGTGTGTTCGCGGGAAGCGAGACGGCATCGCCTGTCGCCTTCGGGTTCGTCACGACGGACCGTGGGGACACCTGGGAGCTCGTGGATACCGCCGGTCTCCCGTTCGCCCTCATGACGTACGACGCCTACGGGAACCCGGCTGCGGCACAGACGGCCGCGACCGCGGCCTCGATCGCCGAGGCGAACATGCTCGCCTACGCCGGGTACTGCTACGATGACTTCTCGGGACTGTACTACTGCTCACAGTGCTACTATGACCCGGTGACCGCGCAGTTCATCTCCAAGGACCCGGCCAAGGCTGACGGCGAGGTGAGCGCCTACCAGTACTGCGGCGGGGACCCGGTGGGAAAGACGGACCCGAGCGGGGAGTGAGACAAGGACACGTTCCGCAGGGCAGTGTCGCGCTCGGTCGCCGCTCACTTGGGTATCAGATCATTCATTCATTCCAGATGAACAACGCCGTCGCGATGTGGTGCTCGCGTTCGACTGTTGGACCCTCGTGCGCAACCCCTGCCGTCGCACGCTGGACCGTCGCCGCTGGGTGTGTGCCACCGGTGCCGCAGGCGTCGGTATGGCCCTGACCCCTGTGCTCGCTGTCGGGGGTCTCGGTGAGTGCGCGTTCCTCGTGGGAATCGTCTTGGCAACCCTCCATGCGCCTCGGATCTTCCATCAGGTACATGACGTTGGACCGCCCTCGGGTGACTCATCGCTTCCTGACCTCGCTCTGTCGCGCGCAGGCCTTGCAGGTCTCGTTGCCGTCATAGTCGTGTACCCGCTTACGATTTGGCGGATCGTCGTTGAGGGCGGCTTCCCCGACCAATTGCCCGGCATGGTGTTCGCTGCGGTTCATGGGCCCGCTGCGGCTCGATGCCTCGTGCAGCGGGGGACCCGGATGCCAGAGCGGCGGCCTCCTCGGCCGCCAGGGTTCTGACGACTCTGAAGGCTAGACGCGTTCGACGACATCTTTACGTGAGGCAACGAATCGGTTTGCCCGACTTTCTGGTGAGGCGACTCGCGACCTTGACGTGAACGGCCGCTCACGAATAGGATAAGCACGGCAAATGTGATCGAAACGACAGCCGTGAGGCCGTCGATATGCATGAGGTGTCCGGAAAGAACCGATCGTTCCGCAGGGCAATGTTGCCCTGCTAGATGAGTATATGCGGTCCTCCGCATCCTTGTGCGAGTTCTATCGCAGTTGCCGGGCGCACTGACGTCCGGCTTGTCACCGCCGTTCGGGACCCGTCCTTTCGGCGAGCGAGACGGACCCAGAGCACGTCGGTTGAGATGACGTGTGCGCCTCCTGACAGCGTGTGTTCTGACGAGAAGGAGGTCAGCCGTGACGTACGTGTACATCATCGCCTCTCTCGTCCTTGGTGCCGTCATCGGATTCTTCGTCCATCGCTTCGTGGTCGCCGACAAGATCAGCCGCTCGCGCGAGTCTGCCCAGCAGCTGCTCGAGGATGCCACTCGTCAAGCCGAGACGACGAAGAAGGAGATGCTCCTCGAGGCCAAGGACGAGATCTTCCACATGAAGGCCGAGGCCGAAGAGGAGGTCAAGGAGCGCCGCAAGGAGCTCGCCGCGATGGAGAACCGCCTCATCCAGCGCGAAGAGTCACTGGAGCGCCGTGCGGAGTCCCTCGACAAGCGCGAGCATCAGCTGTCGAGTGCTCAAGGACAGATACAGAAGAGGGAGAAGGACCTGGAGCTTGCGATCGCCGAGGAGAAGCAGCGTCTGGAGGCTCTTGCGGGCATGACCACCGAGGAGGCCCGCGCGGTGCTGCTGGAGCGCATCAAACAGGATGTCACCCACGACGCCGCGGCACTCATCCGCGAGACCGAGGCGCGGGCCCGCGAAGAGGCCGAGCGCAAGGCGCGCAACATCATCGGGATCGCCATCCAACGCGTCGCGGCTGACCACACAGCCGAGTCGACCGTCTCGGTCGTCCACATACCCTCCGACGACCTCAAGGGACGTATCATCGGCCGGGAGGGCCGCAACATACGCGCCTTCGAGCAGCTCACAGGTATCAACCTCATCATCGACGACACTCCCGAAGCGGTCATCTTGTCGAGCTTCGATCCCGTACGCCGCGAGATCGGCCGGATCACACTCGAGAGCCTCATCGCTGACGGACGCATCCACCCGGCCCGCATCGAGGAGATGTACAACAAAGCTACCGCGCTCGTGGAGCAGCAGATCCGCGAGGCGGGCGAGAGCGCGGCGTTCGACACCGGGATCCCCAACCTTCACGCCGATCTCATCCGCACCCTTGGCCGTCTCAAGTTCCGCAGCTCTTACGGACAGAACGTGCTCAAGCACTCGCTCGAGGTGGCGTACCTCTCGGGAGTCATGGCCTCGGAACTCGGTGTGGACGCCAAACTAGCGACCCGAGCCGGTCTCCTTCACGACATCGGCAAGGCGATCGACCATGAGATCGAAGGGCCTCATGCCGTCATAGGCGCAGATCTCGCGCGCCGTCTCGGCGAGTCCAAAGAGGTGCTGCACTGTATCGAGGCGCACCACGGCGACGTCGAGCCGACGACGGTGGAAGCGGTCATCGTCCAGGCGGCCGACGCCATCTCCGCCGCTCGTCCGGGCGCACGGCGTGAGACGCTGGAAAGTTACATCAAACGTCTCGAGAAGCTCGAAGCGCTCGCCGAGTCGCACAAGGGTGTCGAGAAGTCGTACGCGATGCAGGCAGGCCGGGAGATCCGCGTGATGGTCAAACCGGAGGACATCTCAGACGCCGATTCGGTGGTGCTCGCCCGGGACATCGCGAAACAGATCGAAGAGGAGCTCCAGTATCCTGGCCAGATCAAGGTCATGGTCATCAGGGAGAGCCGGGCGATCGAGTACGCCAAGTAGTGGGTGCGTCGTAGAAGCGGTCGAACAGACATGTCCGATGATGCAGAGCGGCTCATAGACTTCGTCTCGTCGGTCTCAGGCGACGCGTACCTCAAAGTCGAGGAGACGCTTGGCGACGGCTATGTGCGGCTCAAGGTCTCAGAAGCCGAGCGCCGCCAGGCGAAGCACGACATCCGTGGTGTCGAAGACATCATCGTCGAGCTGCTTCGCAATGCCCGAGACGCGCACGCGCAAAGGATCTTCCTCGCCACGGCACGCGAGGGCGACGTCCGCACCGTCACGGTCGTCGACGACGGCATCGGCGTGCCTGCACACCTGCACGAGGCTATCTTCGAACCGCGGGTCACGAGCAAACTCGAGACCATGGTCATGGACCGTTGGGGCGTGCATGGCAGAGGCATGGCGTTGTACTCGGTACGCGCGAACGTGATGAGTGCGAGGATAGCCTCGTCGGAACCCCATAAAGGCTGCGCCATGAGCATTGCCGTCGACACCACGGTGCTGGCCGAGCGAGCCGATCAGTCCACATGGCCCGAGGTCGCCAAAGACGAGTCGGGAAGCTGGTCTGTCGTCCGCGGTCCTCACAACATCGTGCGCCGCGTCCTGGAGTTCGCGTGCGAGCATCCTGAGATCGACATCTACCTCGGGTCACCGGCGGAAGTGCTTGCGACCGCGCATGCCGTCGCGCGCGACGTCCTGGACGCCTCGGAGCTCATGTTCTGCGACGATCCAGGCCGCATGCCCGTCTGGCAACGGCCCGCCGTGGCCGCCGATGCCGCCGAACTGGTGGAACTCGCGCGCTCCCTCGGACTCGATATCTCGGAGCGCACCGCGCACCGGGTCCTGTCGGGGGAGCTTACGGCACTGCGCCCGGCGCTTGCGATCGCAACCGTCAAGGAGAAGTCGACCGCAGCACAGCCCGATATCTACCGGGACCGCCGGGGCCTCAAGATACATCGCACGGACCTAGCCGCCTTCCAGACCGAGCTCGAGCGGGCCTTCGACGTGCTCTCCGAGCGGTACTACGTGCACCTTAAGGGTCAACCGAAAGTGACGGTCGGTTCCAACGAGATCCGCGTGCGCTTCTTTGTGGACAAGGAGGACTGACGCTTCGCGCTAGAGCACAGCAGCGGGGTAGGGTATACTGCTGCCTGCACTCCACTTAGGTACATTCGTCCCAGTACAGAGGCAGCAGCCGCAGCAGTTTTCCGTCATCGCCATTGACGCAGCGCAGGAGGCACTAGTGGAAGTCCTGAAGGTCTCCAGCAAATCGAGCCCTAACTCCGTCGCTGGGGCGCTCGCGGGTGTCATACGCGAGCAGGGCGCGGTTGAGATCCAAACGGTCGGTGCCGGAGCCCTTAACCAGGCGATCAAGGCCATCGCGATCGCACGGGGCTTCGTCGCTCCGACAGGCCTTGACCTGTTCTGCACACCTGCCTTCGCGGACATCGAGATCAACGGCGAGGAGCGGACCGCCATACGTCTCCTTGTGGAACCCCGCTCCGCGCACCACAGCTGACCGGCAGGCGCGAGCGCGTGTGACGGTCGACCTGCACATCCACTCAACGGCCTCTGACGGCGCACTCACGCCGCGCGAGATCGTCGACCTCGCAGCATCGTGCGACGTCACGACGATCGCGCTCACCGACCACGACAGCGTGGACGGCGTGGAGCAGGCCATTGCCGCCGGTGCCGGGGCCGGCATCACGGTGATACCCGGGATCGAGCTTTCGGCCGAGACGCCCGATGGCCGAGACACACACATCCTGGGATACTTCATCGACGACCGCGACCCGGACCTGCTCGGCCATCTTGCGCGGTTGCGTGAGACCCGTATCGAGCGCGCACACAAGATGGTGGACGCGCTTGCGCACGCGGGCATCCCCGTGCGCTTCGAAGACGTCCTTGCCCAGGCCCGCAGTGGCGCCGTCGGACGGGTGCACATCGCATTGGCGCTCGTCGAGGCAGGAGCGGCGCCGTCTGTCTCAGCCGCGTTCAGCGAACTGATCGGCAGGGACGGCCCCTACTACATCCGTAAGCCCGTGCCGTCTCCCGAAGAGGTCATCGCCACCATCCGTGCCGCGCGGGGGATCGCCGTTCTTGCGCATCCCGCCGTGAGCGGCGTCCTCGATCTTGTCCCGGAACTCGCGTGCGCGGGACTCGAGGGGGTCGAGGCGTATCACTCGCAGCAGGACTCCGACACCGCCCAGCGGATCGCCTCGGCAGCTGCCGAGCTAGGGCTCATCGTGACGGGCGGGTCGGACTTCCACGGACTGCCGGGATCGCACACCTCGCTCGGCGACGGCGGTACCCCTG
>JAJFTR010000102.1 GCA_021372825.1 Actinomycetes bacterium | reverse complement strand
TTGTCCTTCTTCATGAACAGGGCAAGGGACGTCTTGTCTTTTCCCGTACGCGGCTGCAGCCCACGACCGATCACAACGAACCGCGTCTGATTGCCGGCGTAGTCCTGCACGTCGGATTCCAGTACCTGGGCTTCGTACAAGACGGCGGCGGTCGAGGTGCCCAGGGCCGCCGCGCCCGGAGTCTCCACCGCAAGCTGGACCGCCTCGGCGTTCGAGTTAGCCGCGATGACCGGCCGCCCGGGCAGATTACGTTCAAGCCAACGCCTGCACTGTCCGCTCGCCTGAGGATGTGCATACACGCAGGTCACATCGGACATCGCGGTACCTGGCGCCGCTGCAAGACAGTACCGGATGTCGAGAACCAGCTCACGCTGTATCTCCAACTGCGTGTCAAAGACAAGCGCGTCCAGTGTCGCGGTCACAGAACCCTCGATCGAGTTCTCGATAGGCACCACACCCGCTTCAGCGTGACCGCGCTCGACCGCCTCGAACACCTCGGGGATCGTCAAGCAAGGCACCGGCTCGCAATCCGACAGTTCGAGCGAGACCAGCGCCTCCTCGCTGAAGGTCCCAGCGGGACCGAGAAACGCATACCTCGTCACGTGCTGACCTCTCTCTCTTGTCCCTGCGGATCACGTGGCGGCGTCGTTGCCCGCCCCAGTCGCGTCAGGCGTATGCGGGGAGCTCGTACGCGGTCCTTTCCCGTCTCCTTCGCGTGATACACAGCATCATCGGCGGCCTTGAGGAGAGACTCCTTGTCGTCCGCATGCACGGGCAAGTTCGCGAGCCCCACACTCACGGTGACATGGATGGTAGGCTCACCCTCCTCGTCGGGAAACTTGTGGAGACTCACTGCCTCGCGGATCTTCTCGGCCACGATGAATGCGCCCGCGGCGTCGGTCTCGGGCAAGAGCACCGAGAATTCCTCGCCGCCGTAGCGTGCCACGACGTCCACTTCCCGCACCGACTGCTTGAGAATCCGGCCGAGGCCCGCGAGCACACCGTCGCCGACGAGATGCCCATGCTCGTCGTTGACATGCTTGAAATCGTCCACATCCAACATGAGGAACGACAGCGTCTTGCCGTAACGCCTCGCTCGGCTGACCTCGTCGTCGAGCCGCTGTTGCAGGTATCGGTAGTTGTGCAGGTCCGTGAGTTCGTCTGTGATGGCGAGACGCTTGGTGAGCTTGTACAGCCGTGAGTTCTCGACCGCCACCGCTAGCTCCGAGGCGACTGCTTGCAGCAAGAGCCGGTCGTCTCGGTCAAGAGCATCGATCGCGTCGGCCTCAGCGCAGAAGACGATGAGGATGTCGCCGTGGTCGAGCAGCTCCAGGCAGGCGAAATGGTCGTCGGTATGTGTCTTCTCGACCTCGGCCGTCGAGAAGTCATAGGTGTAGGGGGAGGTCTGGCTCGGCACACCTCGGCTCGCACTGAAAAGAGTCTCCTGCTTCGCTTTGTCGATGATGAAGAGACTCGCCGCGGGAATGCCCAGCGCTTTCAGGACGATATCGAGCACCAGAGGACCCACGTTGTCGAACTCGAGCGTGGAGTGGACCAGCTCGCTGATCTCGGAGATGGCTCGCATCTCGGCCATGCTGCGCTCAAGCTGCTCGTTAAGAGCGGCGACCTCGCGAGTCTCGCCCAACAAAGACTCCCCCTGACGCTGTTGTCGCTCCAGGACCAGCCCGAACATCCCGCCCACGAGCAGGATCATGCCCGCTTTGAGGATGAGGAAAGCGTACGCCTCGGGCTCGAGAGGCACGTGAAGACCGCTGAGGTGAGCGCCGAGGTAAGAAGCAGTCATCAGCCCCGTGCACACCCATGCCTTGCGCGGGCTGAAAGCCGCTGCATAAGTGGCGACTCCCCCGATGTAGAAGGCATAGAAGGGGTCTTCGAACTGACCGACCGAGGCAGTGAGCAAGCCGAGCGACACCAGGTCGAGCGGCATCGTGTAGGTGAGCATCCGCGAGGTGCTGACCGGGCCGCCCGTGCCCCGTAGGACCACCGACATGAGAGCGGCGGTCGCCCACAACACAGCGCCTATGAGATACGCTCGCCGAGGCGCGTCTTCAGGGAGCGACCTCACCCACCACAGATACATGGCCAGCAAGAACACAGCGCTGGCGACCCTGACCGCCAGGTACGCCACGCCCCGCTCGTCAAGCTGCATCCCCCGTGATACTGACACCGGCGCCGTCCTATACGCGATAAGGTCCCGGATTGAGTATATCCTCTAGAACAGGCTGAGTACCGACGAGTAGGACCGATACACACGACCGGAGGAGCAATGGACCCTGATACCGTGCGAGCACTGCTCGAATCCGTCGCACGAAAGGAAACGACCATCGATGAGGCGATCGACCGCCTCTCGCACCTTCCCTTCACAGACCTGGGGGACGCGAAGATCGACCACCATCGCGAGCTCAGGTGTGGCTTTCCCGAAGTGGTCTTCTGCGAGGGCAAGTCACCCTCGCAGGTCCGCAGTATCGCGCGCGAGATCCTGGACAAAGGTGGAGTCTTCCTCGGAACGCGAGCCTCGGCGGCGCACTATCAGGCTGTAGGACAGGTCGCGCTGGACGCGCGGTACTTCGAGGACTCTCGTCTGGTCATCGTCGATCGCCGAGAAGAGCGCCCGGCCGTCGGCCACATCGTCGTCGCCACCGGTGGCACGGCTGACTCTTCCGTGGCAGAGGAAGCGGCGATGAGCGCGGAGGTCATGGGCAACCGGGTGACGCGCCTGTATGACGTGGGCGTCGCAGGGATCCACCGCCTGCTCGCGTACGAGGCCACCCTGAGGGAGGCCCGCGTGGTCATCGCTGTCGCTGGTATGGAGGGAGCGCTCCCCTCGCTTGTGGCGGGTCTTGTCGCGTGCCCAGTGATCGCCGTCCCCACATCGATCGGCTACGGCGCGAGTCTCGGGGGCATAGCCGCGCTGCTCACCATGCTCAATTCCTGCGCCGCCGGTGTCGGGGTCGTCAACATCGACAACGGGTTTGGCGCCGCCGCGCTCGCTAGCCGGATCAACCATGCGGCTGTGACGGCATGATCGGCTATCTCGACTGCTCCACCGGCATCTCGGGGGACAAGTTCCTCGGCGCGCTGATCGATGCCGGATTCTCGTCCGACGCCCTCCGAGCAGGGCTCGAGCCTCTTCAGCTCGCCCAGGCCGTCACGATCGTCGCGCGACGCTCCGATGGCATCGTGGGGACAGGCATCGACGTCGACGCGGTGACTTCGGCTCGTCTTCGCACGTGGGCGGGAATCCGCTCGATGCTCGAAGAAGCCGACA
Source organism: Actinomycetes bacterium (assembly GCA_021372825.1). Taxonomy (GTDB): domain Bacteria; phylum Actinomycetota; class Coriobacteriia; order Anaerosomatales; family Anaerosomataceae; genus JAJFTR01. The sequence continues at coordinate 17,812 of JAJFTR010000102.1, read as the reverse complement.
TCCCCTCGCGCGTGCGTGCGCATGCCCTCTCCGCACTCGGTAGGCTTGCGTCCGCCGAGGCGACCGTTCACGGCGTGGCGCCAAACGACGTGCACTTCCACGAGATCGGCGCCGCAGACACCATCGTCGACGTGCTCGGCGTTGCGCTCGGCATCGACGCTCTCGGGGTCGACGAGCTGGTGGCCTCTCCGGTAGCAGTCGGCTCGGGCAGTGTCGTCACCGAGCACGGCGAGCTACCCGTGCCCGCCCCGGCGACGGCTTTGCTCCTCACTGGCGTCGCGATCGAGTCAGGCGTGGCAGCCGGCGAGCTTACCACCCCCACGGGAGCCGCACTCGTGCGCGAGTTCGTCTCGGCGTTCGGCGGCATACCCCCGATGGTGTTGCGCGGTGTGGGAACCGGCGTGGGCACGCGCGAGATCGGGCGACCCAACGTCGCGCGGCTGCTGCTGGGCGATCCGGTCGCGCGCACATGTCCCGTGGGATCGGAAGAGATCGTGGTGCTCGAGAGCAATATCGACCACATCTCTCCCGAACACGCTGCTCATGCCGCCGCGCGGATGCTCGAAGCGGGAGCCTTGGACGCCTGGCAGACCCCCATCGTGATGAAGAAAGGGCGTGCCGCGCTCGTGCTGAGCGTCCTTGCCGCTCCCGGTGACGCGCCCGCGCTCGCTTCGCTTCTCATGGCCGAGACGGGCACACTCGGAGTGCGCGTAGACCCGAGCGTACGTTACGTCGTGCCGCGGGAGAGTGTGACGCTCGACACCACGTTTGGGCCTGTGCGCTTCAAGCGGTGGAGGGATGCGCGTGGGGAGCACGTCAGAGCGGAATACGATGATGTCTCCCGGATCGCGCGCGAACGCGGGATCCCCGCCATGCATGTCGCTGAGACGCTCGAAACGCAAGCCGAGACGCTCCTGGGCTCGTGAAGAACTAGGAACCCGCCGGAGGGGCGCCCGGCGGGTTCCTCCCGCTGCCGGCAGATTCTTTCCAGCGCCCGCGGCAGCGGCTTCTCGGCGCTAGCGTCCCCGCGGGAACGCCGTCTCGAGTCACAGTGAGTATCGGCCGAACCGCCGCAGGACATGAGCGCGTGGCGCTCAGCGGTAGTCACGCGATGCGCCACAGACGGCCCTGCTGAACAAGCAAGCCCTCGGCCGCGAGGGCTTCGAGCGCGGCCGCGATCCTCACCTTCTCGAAGCCCGTGGTGCGCGCCAGCTCCTCTGCGGTCTGCGCATCACCTGCGACGAGCTTCCGGAGCACAGCCCCACGCACCTGCCGCATCGACCCCTCAAACCGGGCCTGGCGCTTGTGCGTCGCGCTCCTGCGACCTGGGTTCGGCCCCTTCGCCTTGAGGTGGGTGCCGTAGTCCATGAGCGCGTAGTACCACGTGCGAGGGTCTTCTCGATCCAAGGTCTCAGCCACAAGAGGCAGGAGCGCCGAGTCCGGCACGGCCTCGGCGTCCGCGAAGAAGTGGTGGATGTACACGGCGCGGATGTTGGTCTCGATGAAGGGGACGGGCACGCCGTATGCGAACGCGAGCACCTGCGCGGCGGTGGCGTACCCGATGCCGGGCAACGCCATGAGCGCCTCCAGCGTCTGCGGAACGGAACCGCCATGTGCCTGAAGGACCGTCTCGGCACAGAGCTTGAGCGACCTCGCGCGGCGATTGTACCCCAGTCCCGACCACGCCGAGAGCACATCTGCAAGCGGCGCCTCGGCAAGCGAGCGCATATCGGGGAAGCGCTCCAGAAAGGCCTCATAGCTTCGTAGGACCCGAGACACCGGAGTCTGTTGCAGCATCACTTCCGAGACCAGCACGGCGTAGGGGTCGGCGACGTATCGCCAGGGCAACGCCCGGCCGTGCTCGCGGTAGTAACCGAGCACGAGCTCACGGAACTCAGCGGTGTCCATCATCACCTCTCGTCGGCGAGGGCGTTCGTTTCCGATACCATGCAAGTATGGCTCGCTTACGACATCTCACGCACGTGCTCGTGCGCTGCACGGTCGCCACAGCCATCGCGACCGCTACTCCCGTGGCCGCGTACGCCAACACGCTCCCCTACTTTGCGCGTGACGCCGCCCAGGAAGCCATCCTTTCCGAAATGGCCCTTCATCCCGCCGCTGTGAGCCGCCTCGGGGTGACGTACCTCGCCTATCAGGGCCCTGGATTCGACCCGTACATCGTCACCTTCGATGAGCAAAGCGCGGTCTGGGACGGGCCCTACAAGATCGGGACCAACTCGCTGCGACTGGACGCGCACGGAGCGCCTGCACTCTACCTCGACGGATCAGGTCACGTGCACGCGTTCTTCGGAGGCCACGGCACCGCGATACAGCACAAGCGCTCGTCCGTTCCCGCTTCGGTGAGCTCGTGGACGGCGCTCACGTCCCCCGCGAGCGGCACGTACCCGCAGATCCTCGACCTTACTGGCGGCGACGTTATGCTCATGTACCGCGCGTCCGATCAGGACTGGGCGTACCGCCTGTCGGTCGACGACGCCGCGACCTTCGGCGCCGAGACGACCGTGCTTGCCGCCGACGCTGACGCATACTGGTATGCGAGCGCGTTCGTGGGTGCCGACGATCGCCTCCACGTAGCGTTCACGTGGCTGGACCGCGAGCTCATGCGGCAGGGCGCCCTGTTCGTCCGTCGCAACCTGTACTATGCGTCGCGCGATGCCACGGGCCGTTGGACCGGCGCTGATGGCGTGGGCCTCACGCTGCCGATCACACTCGGTGAAGCCGATGCGCATTGCCGCATCGTGGATTCCGCGAGCGAGTTCGTGAACGAGATGTCCGTTCGTGAGAACGACTCGGGGGAGCCGGCCGTGCTGTACCTCCTCGGCAGTGGGAGCGGACCCGACGCCTACACGTGGATGTTCAAGCGCCGAGAAGGTGACGCATGGTTGCGGAGCGTGCCGATCACCACAACGGACCATTACTTCGATGCAGCGGCGTTCCAGCGGACGGGAAGCGACGCATACGAGGTCTTCCTGGTCACGAAGGACAGCGATGCCCGGGGCAGCCTGGACTGGGACTACCGGGGCCGCGGCGGACGCATCGAACGCTGGACCACCGCTGACGGCGGCGATACCTGGTCGTTCGCACAGCGTGTCTCGCCCGCCGAGCCGGGCATCATCTACTCCGACCCCGTGCTGGTCAGAGAGGCGAGCGCAAAGGCCCGCGTGCTCTTCACGGACTGGTCCGACGATGAGAGCGACTTCTTCCACCGCCTCTTCGTCTGGGGTGACGCAGGGCTTGTCGCGCGTGAGACGACCCCGGCCGTGGCGCGTCTGGCGGGCGCGAACCGTGGCGCCACAGCCGTGGCGGTCTCCCGGCGCGCGTTCCTCGAAGGCGCACGGACCGTGGTCATCGCGACAGAGCGTGACTTTCCCGACGCACTCGCCGGCACACCGCTCGCGACCACCGTGAACGGACCGCTGCTGCTCACTCCTCCGACCTATCTGCCCGACTCGGTCGCAGCCGAGATCAGGCGCCTTGGGGCCACCCGCGCCATCGTCTTGGGTGGCACGAGCGTGGTGACCGACGCCGTACTGTCACAGCTCAAGAGCAAGGCCGAGTGCACGACCGTGGAGCGCGTCGCAGGCGCTGACCGCTACGAGACGGCGCTCGCTATCTCACGCCGGATGCGCGATCGCACGCGCACGATCAAGACAGCGGTGGTGGTGGGTGGACGCGCCTGGCCGGACGCTGTGGCGGCAGCTCCGCTGGCGGGCGCCAACGACTGGCCCGTGGTGCTCGCCGATGGGGGCTACCTTCCTGCGGCGAGCAAGAAGATCCTCGCCGAGTACGGGATCACCTCGACGCTCATCGTGGGGCAGGCCGACGTGGTGGGTCCGACGGTGGCGAGCGCTGTTCCCTCACCCACGCGGGTCGGTGGCGACGACCGCTACGCGACGGCCGGTCTTCTTGCGAGGTTCGCGCTCGACCGCGGGCTTCTGCCCGGACGGATCGTGGTGGCGACAGGAGGCGCTTTTCCTGATGCGCTGGCCGCGGGAACGCTCGCGGCGCGCGCGCGGGCACCACTCTTGCTAGTGAAGAAGACCGACCCGACCGCGCCGACGCGGGACTTTCTCGGCGAGTACGGCACAACGGTGTCGGATCTGTGGGTGATCGGTGGGCTCGATGTCATAGACGACACGGTCAGAGCCGAACTTGCCGCGAGTGTAGACGCGAAGTGACAGGGGCGTGACCGTGCAAGAACGAAGAGGCTCTGGCAGGCAGAACGCGCGTGGGGTACAAGGTGTTGAGACCCGCTTTATGAAACGAGGCGACGTATGGCATCTGCTGAACCGCTGCTACTGATCGAAGACCTGCATGTTTCCGTCGGTGACCGCGAGATCCTGCGCGGAGTAGACCTGGCCATCGGTGAGGGCGAGACCCATGTACTGCTCGGCCCGAACGGCACGGGTAAGTCGACGCTTCTCAACACCATCATCGGGCTGCCCAACTACCGTGTGACCCAGGGGAGGATCGTCTTCAAGGGCCAAGACCTCTCCGGCCTCGAGATCGACGAGCGCGCTCGCTTGGGGATCGGCATCGCTTTCCAGAGGCCCCCTGCGGTGCGCGGCGTGAGATTGCGCCAGATGCTCGACGTCGCCGCTGGCGGGAAGCTGCCGGAAGAGACTGTCGTGAAGCTCGACGAGGACCTCTCGTTGGAGTACATGCTCGACCGCGAGGTGAACATGGGCTTCTCGGGAGGCGAGGCCAAACGCTCGGAGATGGCTCAGCTCTTGGTTCAGGAACCCGATCTTGCACTCTTCGACGAGCCTGAGTCGGGTGTCGACCTGGATAACATCGCCGTCGTCGGCGCCGCGATGAACGCGCTGCTCAAAGGCGACGGAAGGGTGTCGGAACGCACGCGCTCCGGCCTTATCATCACACATACCGGCCACATCTTGCAGTACGTGAACGCGGACATCGCGCACGTGCTTTACGAGGGACACCTTGCATGCCGAGGCAACCCGCTCGACTTGATCGATGAGATCTCCCGCCATGGTTACGACGCGTGTGTGGAGTGTGCGATATGCCAGAGACTGTGAGTACCGCGGCGCAGCAGCGCTTAGCAGAGATCCGCGAGGCCGCCGAAAAGGCCATCGACAAGCCGGCCACGCTCGGCCCGGATGTGGACATCACCCGCTTCAGGACCGTCTCCGAGCAAGACAAGATCGACTCTCTCGCCTCTCTTGAGAAGCAGATCAAAGAGACAGTCATCCACTCGGGGTTCGTCGCTGATGAGAGCGAGCGCAGCGGCTCGTACTTCCAGATGGACCGCACGCCCATCTACGAGCGTGTGCAGAACGCGTTCGACAACGCCATCGAGATCATGAGCACGCAAGACGCGCTCGCGAAGTGGCCTGACGAGATGTTGGAGAAGTACTGGTGGCGCGCGGTCATGCCCGACAAGGACAAGTACACCGCGCTTGTGGCGCTCCACCAGACGGAGGGCTACTTCATCCGCGTGAAGGCGGGCCACAAGGTGGAGAAGCCCATCCAGGCATGCCTCTTCGTGAGCGAGAGCAACGTCTCCCAGAACGTGCACAACCTCATCATCGTCGAGGACGGTGCCGAGGCGAACGTCATCACCGGATGCAATGTGCACGTGGACGTCAAAGAAGGCCTGCACGCAGGGATCTCCGAGTTCTACGTGGGCAAGAACGCAAAGCTCACCTTCACGATGGTGCACAACTGGGGCGAGGATTTCAGCGTCCGTCCGCGCACAGCCGTGGTAGTCGACGACGGCGGTGTATACATCAACAACTACGTCCTGCTCACCCCCGTGAAGTCCATCCAGTCATTCCCTGTCGCCAAACTCGAGGGCAAAGGCTCGACTGCGGTGTTCAACACAATCGTCTATGGGCTCAAGAAGTCGATCATCGATCTCGGCAGCGAGGCGCAACTCATCGGCGAAGGCTCACGGAGCGAGGCTGTGGCGCGCACGGTCACCCTCGACGAGTCGGTCGTGTACTCTCGCGGTCGCCTCATAGGACGAACCAACGACTGCAAGGCGCATCTGGACTGCCGCGGCATCGTGCAGTCATCTGCTTCTACACAATGGGCCATCCCCGACCTGGTGAGCGAGGGCGCACCAGGCGCGGAGCTGTCCCACGAGGCCGCGATCTCGCCTATCGCCGCCGAGGAGATCTACTACCTTATGACGCGAGGTCTGCCCAAGGACGAGGCCGTCTCGATGATCACCCGCGGGTTCGTCAACATCGACATCCCCGGGTTGCCGGATGTGCTTCGCCGACAGATCGACAAGGCACTTGAGGAGACCGCCAAAGAGGCGATGTAGGCCAACTGCCGGTCGGCCGCGCCTGAAAGACTCAGGGCATGCGCGCACTTTGGAACGAAGCTTGCTCCCGAATGATGGTCCGCACGCAGCGACGCGATTCGCGGCGTGAACTCCCGGTCGTGTTGATGCGGGTCTAGAATGAGCGGAGTACGCTGAGCGGCAGACGAATACCACTCGCAAAGCCCATGCGCCGTTTGGCTTCCGGCAACAGCCCCTGAGGATTCAGGGGCTGTTGTGCTTCCGGTAACAACTCAGGCACCCTCCCGCTTCGCCGTCGGTTTCGGACAGGATCTCCTCGAACGAATTGGGCCTGGCTTGCCGCGTCACTCTCGTCTGCTCGTCAATGAGCAGCGGGATACCCAAGAGCCGAAAGCGGCGCGCTCCCGCATGCCGGTCGGCTCAATATCTAGGTACGGAAGATCGACCGGACCACGCGAGCACCCGCTACCCACAAATGCTAGCGTCGCCCGAGATGCGACAGTGGCGAAGCTGCCTTGGGAGCAGTCTGCGTGGCCAGAACCTGCGGGGCTTCGAACGGCGCAGTTGTGTTCTGCCCGTCTCGGGCCGATAGTCACGCGTCTGCGGGCACCTGCAGGTCAAAGCAAACGGGGTGGGTCCCCGGAAGGACCCACCCCAAGCTCTCGCCTACGTCTCCATGGGCGACGCAGCACACGTGCTAGCCACGTCCGCGCTGACCGGGCGCCGCGGCCTCGATACCGCGCCGTACCGCGAAGTCGCCTTCGTGGTTGATGACGGCCCACGCCGTCTTACTGCTCGCATCCACGCCGTAGCTCCCGAGCGGATAGCCCTTGCGCCACGGCCCAGCGATGTACCGTGCAGTACCACCGTGGTTCGTGTCGACCGCGTTGACCCACTTGCCCTTCTCGTCCCTCGTGGCCAGCAGGTAGCGGCCGCTCCCCCACGCGTGCGCGCGTTCGGTGTCATAGCTCATCGAGAGCACGTACACGTCGCCCACGTCGGTCCTGTCGGTATCGGGAAGAACGCCCGAGAGCACGTCGTCCCAAAGCGCCAGGTTGTCGGCTATTCCCCAGATGCTCAGGACAGCGCTTGCCGCATCGCGCTCGTCCCCGCTCGGCGAGGCCCAGCCGGTGTTCACGGCCTTCACCATCGGGCGGCCAGCATAGTCCGTCACCGCGGTGCCGCCGTGGCTGCCGTCAAGGATCCTTGCAGCCGAGTCCTGGAACCTGTCTTCTACGACCGTATAGGAATCTCCCGGAGCGACGATGAACTCCTTGCCATTCAGGCTGTAACCCCACGATTCACGCTTGAAGAAGACCAGGTTCTCGGGCGTGATCGTGAGATCGATGTCACCGAAGTCCACCCCGGTGCTTGCGGCGTAGTAGTCGATGGTGAGACGCGGCCCGTCCACCGTGACGATGTAGTAGCCGATCGTCCACAGCTCCTCGGCCATCATGCGCTCGAGCTCAACGGTGTTGTACTGGTAGTCGTTCGACGGACGCTGCGGGATGTAGAACTTGTAGCTGTTCGATGAGCAGATGAGCTGCTTGACCGATGCGCTTCGAGCCGAGTCAGCGATGACGGACCGGTGGTGCATGTGGTCGTGGCCGCCAAGCAGGTAGCGCACGTCGTTCTCGGCCAGGACGTTGATGAAGCGGTCACGTGACTCGAGGTTGTCGTTCGGGTCCCCGCCGAACAGACAGTCGCGATGGTTTCCGCCGGTCAGGTTCTTGTGCGCGAGCACGAACGCATGTGTGGATGGAGACCGGCCTTCAAGCTGCTGCTCGATCCATGGGATCTGATCGACGATGTTGTTGTTGGAGCTGCCCAGGTAATCCGTGTTGTCCAGGCGCTTGAACTGGTCGAGCATGACGAACCGGACGTTGCCGAAGTCAAAGGCGTAGCTCAAACCGTTCAGAGTCGCAAACGGGCTCGAGAACGCCGTGGCGCCGAACACGTTCGGTCCCTCGCCGCGCATCTGCGGGAAGAGCGTCGACATCTCTGAAGCCGCGATGACACTCCCTTCGTGATTGCCACGAAGCGGGTAGAAGCCGATGCCTGCGTCGTAGAGCGCCTGAGCGGCCGCAGCACGGACGGGAAGCGTGCGCACGCCAGGATTCCCATTGACCTCGTCCGTCTCCTTGTCGACGAGGTCGCCTACCTGGATCACGAACTTCGCGCCATGCCGGATGAACTGAGCGTTCAGTGCATTGACGATGCCGACGGCGCACGTGCCCGGATTCCTGCCGTCGAGGTTGGCCTTCCACTGCGTGTCAGCCATCACAGCGAACTTCCAAGCGTCTTTCGAGCTTCCGTATGCGGCTGCGAAGGCTTCCAGCGGCCAAGTCATTCCCGAAGCGGCCGCCGCGAGACTCATCGCGCCTGTCGCGCCAATCTTGATGAACTCCCTGCGATCGAGCATGCTGTGATCTCCTCCTCTGAATCCCGAGTCCCGCTACAGTCCTGCACCGCAAGGATGATGCGGATGTAGGAGGACGTGGTTGCAGCATTGGAACAACAATCGAAGAATCTCGTTACCGGGGCGCTGGTAGCCATGGTTGCCTGACGCCGTCCAGGAGCGCGCTGCGTCCTCTTAGCTACGCCACCCGAGAACTTCTCCTTCTAAGATGGGGCGGCGCCTGACTCGGGGCCCTTGTACGAAGCGCCAGCGCCCTGAAGAGATGGACTTGCTTGGGCTTCGCGGCGCCCGGCAGGACCTGCCCGTTAGCTCAACCTTCAGTCAGAGCACCCACACGTGCTTCTCCATTGCTGCACCGGGTGAGGAGCTCACGGACCGTCCGCGCTCAGCTTCCACGTGCGCGGCCGCTCACACACGGGGATACTCGTAGGGGTGCATGCGTCGGCGATCGAGGCCGCATCGTGTCGTCCTCCGAAGGGGGCGCCGTGTCCGCCAAGGTTCACGGACATCGCGCCCACCTGCCGTAGTGCTCGCAATCAGCATACTGACGCTCACCGAAGTGGGCCTCGTCCCTACTACGGCTGTTGCGCAGGACGCTGCGCCGATCGCTGATGCCATTGCGGTCGATTCCACTCGACTGACGGAAACGGCCGTGATCCACGCTGGTGGAGCCGGTTCGTTCCAGACCGGGGTGTTCAGCGGATACGTGAACTACCTCCACAGCACCGGCGCGTAGCGGCCTGTCAAGACCGAGCTTCGGTGGGATGCAGCTGCCGGACACTATGTCTCATCTCGCGCACGCATCAAGGCCGTTGTCCACTCCGAAGACGCGACTGTGCTCGTGCGCGTGACCCGCGATGGGGTGCAGGTGTCTTTCGATCTACTCTCTGCGACACAGAGAGCCCCCTCACCATCTTCGCTGGGCAGCTACACGTTCCGTATGAACATTGAGCAGGGCGTTCTGCACCACTCGACCGATCCACCACGGCTGGTGCTCGCGATGGGCCTCGCCTCAGTGCGGTACTCGCCAAGGTGCTACCAGCGGTGTACGTCCTGACGTCAGTCGGCACGCGCAACCTGCTTGCGGTGTGGCGCGAATTCAGCGACCGAGGCTCCGTGTACGCGCCGGACAGACCGCGCTCCCGCAGTGACGCGGTTCTTCACTTCGGCGCGAATGCGATTCGATCAGGCCGCGCGTAGGGGGCGACAGCGCTAGCTTTGTGGGGACTCGTCTACCTGGCGCGGCTGCCGATCTTCGGAATTAGGCGCCTGATCATTTCACGTGCTCTTAGCAGCTGGCGGCGTCTTGCGACTGCGATCTCGGCCTCGATCCTCACGATTCCCAGAGGCACGTTCGTCGGCTGTTCTCGCGGCTGTAACGGCGACAGCAGTGGTCGCACGTGAGGGCACAGCCAAGCGGGCCGCGCGATATCATTCCTGGCTGGCGTCCGCGCGGCGGCAAGCGCAGTGATGGATACGACGGTCGAGAAACACAGAAGCCCCTCTGAACTTGGGGGCTGTTGTGCTTCCGGCAGGAGAGAGCCCCTATCCTGTCTTGATGTAGTACCTGCACTGGAGTTTGCGCGGACAGTCGCTCGGAATGGTCGCATTGGTGACGACCCACTGGTCGCCATCCACCCAACACGAGCAGCGCACGCGCTTGTTGGGGGTCTTAACGGACATGTCGTAGCGGTCGTCCTCATCGGGCGCCTCGCGCCAGAACTGACACTTGCCCTTGATCGGCGAATACTGGTCCACCCTCGCACCTCCGCCTCGTACCCTGCACAGAGAGTACCACGCGGCGCGCCGTGTGCTTACAGCACTGCGCCGAAGGTGAGACACGCGAAGGCGCCGAGCATGTAGACCGAAGCAGCCTTGAACAGGCGCCAATTGCGCTTCTCTGTGGGTACGACCAGTGCGGCGATTGCGAGCCCGTCGATCACAACGCCGATAAGCGCCAAGGCCACGAGCGCCCACACGTCGATCCGCTCGAGAACACCGGCCGCCGTGAGAACCATCGTGGCGAGGATCGTTCCCGCCGCAACCACCCGGCGTGTCGCCCGCGGTCCGAACACAGCTGGCCATACAGGCACTCCGGCCGAGTCATACTCACCCTGGTAGCGCATCGAGAGTGTCAAGATGTGCGCGGGGATCCACAGCACCACTCCCGCGGCCAGCAGCAGCCCCACAGCGTCCACGCCACCAGTCGCGAGCGTGCGCCCCGCAAGCGCCGGCATCCCGCCTGAGATGCCGCCGAACAAGATCGAAAGCGGCGTGCGCCGCTTGAGCCACATCGTGTAGACGACCAGGTCGAAGAAGAACCCGGCACTTACCACAGCCCCGAACACCGGCGATAGAAGCCAGGAAACGCCGAGTCCTGCAGCGGACAAGACAAAGCCGAAGACGACTGCCGAGCGCGTCGAGACACTACCCGTGGGCAACGGCCGCCCTGAGGTGCGCCCCATCTTCGCATCGATATCGCGATCGGCCACCATGTTGAGTGCCGTGCACCCTGATACCGCGAGGGCCAGTGCGAGCATCCCCAGACCGAAGCGACCCCACACGAGGTCTGGAGAGGCCGTGAGCACATACGCACCGATACCGGTAGCGAGTAACAGCGCCGTTTGCTTGGGTTTTGTGAGCGTCAGATACGCACCAGCCGCCGAGGGGCGTTCTACTGACGCCGCGATCGTTGTGGGATCTGAATCGTTCGTCACCGGTGTCCCCCGCGCGGAAGCACTCGCGTACCAGCGTGCGGCACTAGCTCGCCGCCAAGCATTCTTCGATGATCGCCGGGTCCTCACAGACCTGATGGTCGTCAAAGAGTAGCATCTTCTCGTCCTCGGGAAGGAGCTCGCGCTCGTGGTCTCGCACGTCATTGGACGCGGCGAGTGTCTCACGCATCATCACTAACAGCAGATAGCGGCCCTTGTCGGTAAGAGTGATGTACCGCCCATCGTCCGCCGCTATCCCCCCTGATAGGCGCATGAACGTCAATTCGGCCGCAAGACCGATCTTCGCGGGCACACCGAAGTCCCGGCGGAAGCGCTCCTTGTCGAGCGCGAGGCCGAAGAGATCGGTCACAAACCGATACCGCATCCTGCCGACGCGGCTGTACGGCTTGCTCGCCTTGGCCACGGACATGCGGCCGCGCCCTATCCGCTGCTCGTAATCCGAAAGGGAGAAAGTATTGTGGTAGATGCGGCCGCCCAAGAAAGACATCGCCCCAGAGCCGATCCCCACATATTCCTCGGTATCCACGATGTATTCGTCGATCATGGCGTCCTTGTCCTTGGAGAAGGTCCACGCCGATGAGTTCTCGAACTCGGGCGCAAGCCCTTCGCAGATCGTGCGGTAGAAGTCCGCCTCCCGTCCGTAGTCTATGTGACCGATCGTACGTGCCACTTCCCCGCGCATCTTCGGCGAGGCCATGAGCGGGTAGAACGTCGTCTGGTTCGCACCGGTGGCCCTGACGAGCTCGATATCACGCTCGAGCATCGCTTCGGTCTGACTCGGGAAGTTGAAGATCATGTCGACATTGAGCGACGGGAAGCGGCCGGCCGCATTGGCCACAGCCTCCCAAACCTCTCGACCGCACCCGTACTTGTCGTAGCGCGCCATCTGCTGCAGAAGCATGTCATCGAACGACTGCACGCCCACCGACATCCGCTGCACCCGGTGCGCGAGCTTGCCGATGGTCGCATCGGTGAGATGGTTCGGGCTCGTCTCGGCCGAGACCTCGTCGATGCCGGGGAAGAGCTCGCGTGCCAAGTCGATCGTCTCCACAAGCTCGTCCACGAGAATGGTAGGCGTGCCGCCACCGACGTAGAGCGATGTGAAGTCATACCCCGACTCGGCGACCATGCGCATCTCGCGCCGCAGACACCGGAAATACGAGCGCGCCCGCTCTTCCGAGAAGACGAACCGGTTGAAAGAGCAATAGGGGCACAGCCGCTCGCAGAAGGGCACGTGCGCATAGAGCGTGTAGGTGTGCCCGGGCGCCGGGTCAGGTAGCCGGTCCATGTCCACAGGTGTGGTCTCGAGGTATGTCTTGTTGAGAAGCCTGAGTACGGACGTGATGATGCGTTCAGAAAGCATGGTCGCAGTCCCCCAGAGACGGCGGCGCCAAGCCACCCGGATTCGAGTATCGTATACAGTTCGTGAGTTCGACTTGCGCGCGCGATTCCCTGCCCGGACGCGCTGGACGGTCATGATACCTGAGCGCCGCCCGCTCTTCCATCCGAGCGCGAAGAGGCCCCGTGAAAGCAGGGCCTCTCCCTTGCGGAGGTGTGAGTCTCATACCTCAGGGCTGGGCGCGGTCTCGCTCTGTGGCATCCTGCTCTCGGCCGCTGCCTGGTCACGCATATGCTTCTTGATCTCGGCAACCATCTCGGCTTGCGCAGGGTCCACGGGCCTCTCCGCGGTGGTGAACTCCCCGAGCTTCTCGGTGGCCATGAGGGACATCAGCAGCCCGAATGCGTTCATGTTCGCCGAGGCGGCTTCTCCGCCGTCGCCGCCCATGGTGACGACCGTCGACGGCACGATCGGCACCTTGGAGCTCTCGATCGCCATCGCGACCTTGGTGAGGACGTCCTGCATGAGCTGAAGCTGGGGACCGCCATACGCCCGCACCTGCTCGTCGATGGCGATAGCCTTACCGACGCCCACCTTCGCTTCCTTCTCTGCGTCGGCCTCGGCGATGAGCTTCACTCGCAAAGCGTCCGCCTCGCCGATCTTCTTCACTCGCGTCGCGTCCGCCTCGGCCATCATCTCGACTTTCTTGGCGTCCGCCTCGGCCATGAGCTTGACTTTTTGCGCGTCGCCGTCGGCGAGCGTCTTGACCTTGTCGGCGTCGGCCTTGGCGAGTGTGCGGACGCGCTCGGCGTCCTGGACAGCCCGCTGCAGCTCGGCGCGAGCCTGGTTCTCCTGCACTTGGATGTTGATCTGCGACTGGGTGAGCACCGTCTGCTGCTCGGCAGTGGCCTGCGCTTCTTTGAGCTCGCGCTCCTTGTCAGCCGCGACACGCTGCTTCTCGAAGGTCTCGAGCTTCTCGTATGCGATCTGGCGGTCACGCAGTTGCATCAGGATCGTCTCTATCTTGTCGTCACCCGGCGTGGAGTGCGGGGTGCCGATGAGCACCTCTTCGAGCTCCAAGTTGTAGTGCGCGAACTTCTCCTTCATCTCCACCGACGAGGTCTTCTGGATGTCGGACCGCTGCTGGATCAGCTCGATGATGGTCTTGGTCTGGCCGATGTTCTTGAAGTACGCCGAGACCATCGGGTCGAGGGTTTGGTTCACCAGCATCTTGATGTCGCCGAACCGCTGAATCACGAGCGGTGCCTTCTTGTAGTCGATGTGGATCACGCACGAGAGCGGCAGCAGGGGCTCGAAGGCGTCCTTGGTGATAAGGTTCACTTCGGCCAGGTTCTCGTCATAGTGGTGGTCGCCGGTCTCGCCACGCACCCACTTGAGGATGATGTTGGTGGTCGGCACCATGACGATCGAGCCCGCGTAGGTGTTGAACGCGTACTTGCCTGGCAGCAGTGCTTCGTTCCACACGCCCCGATTGCCCGGAGCCACGAGTTCGCCGTGGCGATACTCCTCGCCTGAGGTGTCAGCTCCCTTGGGACCGAAGTAGCTCACCACGACACCCGCGAAGCCGACCGGCACCACCACTTTGGGGATGACCTCGACGGTCGCGAACAGGCGATTGATGAAGTACGTGCCCTCGGTGAGCACCTGGTACTGTCGACCGCGGAAGCCGCCAGCGGCCAAGAACTTCTCGGGATTCTGGAAGTTGTTGTGATAGTTGGGGTCTGTCGCCTTGTCACCGACCGGCGGGGCGATGATGTCCCCCATCGGCAGCGACGGGCCATCGTGCACAGTGACGATACCCGTCTTGTCGTCAGTGCCGCGGATGACCACGGGGTCGAAGCCGCCGATGCTGTGAAGATAGGTGGCCATCGACTCGATGGTCGCTTCTTCCTCTTTGCTGCCCATGGGCAGGAAGTAGGTGCGGCTTTCGGTGATGACGACGAACTGCGCCAGGTTGAAGGCGTAGGTGCCCTCACGCAAGACCGCCCGCTGCGGACCTCGCTGACCGCCATTGGCGAAGAACGCCTGCACGTCTTGGAAGTAGTTGCACTCCACCACCCTCGCGAGTGTCTGCTGGGGCTCCAACGGCTGCCCGTCTCGCGCGAACACGTATCCGATCTTGCCTTGCGGGATCGTGATCAGCGGCATCACGTGCACGCGGTACATCAACGGCGTGCGGAAGTGGATCCCGCCTCGCAGCACGGTAGGCTGGTAGCCTGCCTCGCCTTTGAGCGCAATGATGTTGTCCTTGAGCGAGCCCCGGGGAGACCACCACTTCTCCAGGATGCCGACTCTATCGGCCGAGATGATCCTCACGCCGAGCAGGAACCACCCCACCACGAGCACACACACCACGAGCACGACCCATGCCCCTACAGTGCCGAAGATGCTGGTCAATGCGTCCACGAATCGATCCCCCTCGTCCGTCGTGAGTCTCAGCAGTGCTGTCCTGCTGATAAGAGTACACGACTCCGATGACACACACATCGCGCCGAGTTGCGGACCGGGTGTGCGCGGCCGCAAGAGTGCAGGCGCCGCCATGAGGCCGCAAGCGAGGAGGGACCCTGATCGGGCCGCTTCTACGGCTCTGCTCTACGGCGGCCATGATGCTCACGATCGTCTACTCGGTCATGCGCTGGACCGATGTCGTGCGGATGTTCGGCTCGAGCATGTGACGTGGCGCAGCCCAGCCTGCACCGGCTCGGCGTAAACAACAGCGGCCTCTCCGAAAGAGAGGCCGCTCGCGAATCGTCTGGTGCGGGTGAAAGGAGTTGAACCTTCACGGGGTTGCCCCCACATGGACCTGAACCATGCGCGTCTGCCATTCCGCCACACCCGCGTGTGCGAGTAGAGATAGTAGCACCCCCGGCACACGCGCGACAACGCCGTGCGTGCAGGAAGTGGCGGGGTTCTGCAGAACGATGGTTTGCGGCCAAGACTCGTCGTATACTCGTAGCGGCAGGGGCGACTGATCCGCCCACGGGTCGAGGGGACCGTGTGAGGCTCACAAGGCGAGTGGGAAGACATCTACTGATCATCGGCGCATTCGCGGCCGCGCTGGTGGTTGCGCACACTTCGGCGGCCTCGGCGTACCAAGAGCCCTACGTGATCTCCGGCTCGGTGTCGGACTGTACGATCTGCCACTTCCAGGGCGGCTTCTTCGGACCCAACCCAGACGATTCCTGTGTGAACTGCCACGCGACTCCTCCCTACGACGGCAACGCACCTGGCTTCGCTTTCGACGACTGGAAGGGGCCGCACGGCAACTACACGGCCTCGACCACCAAGTGCAGGGTCTGCCATTCCGTGCACAATGCGCCTGCAGGAGGTGTGCTTCTGCTCGCTGGCGCGACGGTGACGGACACGTGCTTCACCTGTCATGACGGAACAGGTGGCTGGGGGGTCTACGGGACGATCAAGGCGCGCACGGGTGTGGATCCACAAGATCGTGACCCCGCCACAGGCGGCGCCGCACACCGAATGATCGAGCCGACTTCGACGATACCTGGCGGGGACTCCGCCACGGGCGGCGACGCCACGCGCATGTTCTCAGGAACGGGAGGAGTCCTTGCCTGCAACGACTGCCACAGTGTGCACGGCGCCCAGACAGTGGGCGCCTTCAAGGGCGACAGGATACGCGTGCGGGCAAACGAGCCGTCTCCCGCGACAGACCGGCTGCTGAAGAAGCGCCCCACAGGCGCCTCCAGTGAGACGACCGCATATGGTTCCGACTGGTGCGCAGGCTGTCACGCGGGCCGCATGTCCGGCGGGGTGGTCGAGAACCACCCGGTGGACGCGGGACCCGGGGCGTTCACATACTCGCAAGTGGCGATCCTCGCCACCGAGGCGCCGACTGCGACGACAATCTTCGGCCCCCTCGGAGGCGTTCCGTACGATTGGACTTACTCCTCGAGCGAGCATTGGGTGGATCAACCCAGCAATTCGGGCAACCGTGGCTACTTGATGCCCTGGCCGAGGACTCCCGAGCAGGGTGCTCACAAGCCCATCTGTCAGCAGTGCCATGAGGACTCGCGAAATGCCGGCGCCCTTGATGCGACGGGCACGATCGGCGACGCAGCGCCAGCCCGCATCGTCAGCCCCGACAGCGTAACCTGGGACGGGAGCACTTGGGTCACCACGACGGCGGACAACCCCCGCTTTCAGAACTTTCCTCACGAGACAGTCAACGACTACATGCTCGTGGAGGGCAGCCCAACGACCTCAGGCGACGACCTGTGCATGAACTGCCACCCGCAGGGGCAGCTGCCGTAGCCAGACCTGCACTTCTGGTCACGCTACAATCAACGTGACCAGAAAGGCGCCTGTGGACAGACCTCTCATCGTCGACCGCTACCGCCCGCTCGCCGATCTCGGCGCCGGTGGCCACGGCTCCGTCACCCTGGCGTTCGACACGAAGATGGCGCGCAGAGTCGCGATCAAGAGGCTGCCTTTGCCACAGGACCGCTTCGGACGTGCGACCCCTCGTACAGGACTTGCCGAGGCAAGGACCGCTGCTCTGCTGAACCACCCCTGCATCGTGACCGTCCACGAGTGGGACACGGACTCCGACGAAGCCTTCATCGTCATGGAAGCCATCGACGGCGCCTCTGTTGCCGACATCCTGAACGAGACGCGCGCGCCTCTTGATCTGGACGAAGCCGCCGCCGTTGTCGACGCGGTGGCGGCGGCCCTTGAGTTCGCGCACCAAAACGGCGTGCTCCACCTCGACCTCAAACCCGCTAACGTGCTCGTGAGCCGCGACGGGCACGTGAAAGTCGCGGACTTCGGCGTCTCGGCGCTCACCGATGCCACCGGCCGGGCACGCGGAAGCGCGGGCACGCTGGGTTACATGCCACCCGAACAGCTCCGGGGCCGGCCGCTCGACGTACGCACCGACGAGTGGGCGTTCGCTTCTCTCGTGTACCGGATCCTCACGAACGTGAACCCCTTTGATGCCGACCATCCGGAAGACGCGCTGTTCCGCGCCGAGATCGCACCCGTTCCGG
>JAJFTR010000082.1 GCA_021372825.1 Actinomycetes bacterium | reverse complement strand
CCACCATAGCGAGCTGGCAGTTCTTCGCCCGGATCGGCGCCGCCGAGGTCGCCCTCTCCGAGGTCGAGGGTCCTGAGACCCTCGAAGGTCCTCTCACCAACCCCTTCGAGTTCGTGCCCGGCCAGATATCGGGCCACAAGTTCAACGATGTCGACAGCGATGGGGTGTGGGATCAGGGGGAGCCTGCTCTTCAGGGCTGGACGATCCGGCTTTACAAGGCTCGCCGAGCCGTGCCGCTCGTCGCCATTGGCGCGACAGCTGATCTGGCAGCGTGGGACTTCGTCGCGGAGACAGTGACCGCCGCCGACGGCTCGTTCAGCTTCGGCGGACTGCTGCCCGGCGTATACCTTCTTGAAGAAGAGCAACAGCCGGGCTGGGTCATGACGGTCGCGCCGGGAGAATTCGCCCTGACAAGCGGTAGCGTCATCGAGGGAGCGGACTTCGGTAACCACGAAGTCAACTATACAAAGACCTTTGAGCTCACCTACGAGGCAGCGCCTGCAGACGCCACGTTCTTCGTGGAGTTCATACTCAACGACGAAGTGATGTTGCTCGACCTGGAGGGCGACGGTCCCTACACAGCCTCGCTACCCGTCTTCTACCCGTGGGAGATAGGCTCGGTAACCTGGTTCGCCCGGCTCGGAGACGCTACATATCTTCTCGGTGAGACTCCGGGCGAGATCATGGAAGGTGACGTGACGAACGCGTTCACGTACACAGCTTCTGTGAGCGGCCACAAGTTCTCGGATGACGATGGGAACGCCGTTTGGGACAAGCCGGACGAAGTGGGCCTTCCTGGCTGGACGATCGGTCTGTATCACCAAGAGCCGGGCCAGTTCATCCCGCAGGCCCTGCCAGATGCCGAGCCCGGGTATGCGCTGTACGCTTCGACGGTCACAGGGCCGGGCGGCGCTTATAGCTTTGCAGGGCTGCTGCCTGGCACCTACTACGTCGCCGAGGAACAGCAGGACGGTTGGACGATGACGGTCGCCCCCGAGGGCACCTTCGAGATCGTGAACGGCTCGGCGGTTGCCGAGCTCGACTTCGGCAACCAGGAGGAGTTCCTCCCGTTCACCGATACCGAAATAGTGAAATCGGCCGATAAGACCGCCGCGAAGCCAGGTGACCTCGTCACGTACACGCTGACCTACACCAACATCGGCGGCGGTGTCATCGAGGGGATCACGATCACCGATGACTATGACGAGCGCTACATGACGCCGGTCGATGTGTCCGGTGCAACGGTAGCCGATGGCACGCTCACGTGGGTCGACAACGTTCCGCTTGCAGGTGGTGGGAGCCGTCAGATCGTGTACACGATGAGGGTGGCCGAGGACATGCCTCAAGGACTGACACACGTCGACAACGTCGCTGTCATCACGCCGGGCGGTCACCGCGCCACCTGGAGAGTAGATGTGAAGGTCGAGGGCGAACCGTTCTTGCCGTTCACAGGAGACAACGGGTTGCTCGTGTTACTGATCGCCGGTCTTGCGACCGCGATCGGCATCATGTTCAGGCGGCTGGCCCGAACCTCATGATCTCGGACCAGGGGAGGGGTCGCACCGCCGGGGCTCTCCCAGACCGTTCATGAGATGAATGAGAAGGTCCCGGTGCTTGGACGAACCGGGACCTTCTCATTCACTGATATTCGGTGAGGTGAGCTTGTCCTAGTGCGGGGGAACGTTCTCGCCCCAGTCGATGACGCCGTTGTCGCGCCAGTCGATGATGTGCCACACCTCGTGGTTGAGAATCCGAGAGAGACTTGCGGTGTGAGTCGAGCTGATCACGATGCGACCCGACCGGTAGTAGCAGATCGCCTGGTAACCCTTGGCGTCGCCGATGGACACCGTCGAACCGGCGAGAATAGGGTATTTTGCGATCAGCCCCCGCAGGATCGCCTGGGCCTGGGAGAGTTCGTCACCGCGCGGTGATACCGATGTGGAGAACGCTCGAGTCGAGACGGACGCCCTCACTCGGGCGGTCGCGAGCTTCACCACCGTCGGCTGTTTGAGCGAGGTCGCGACTTGCGGGTTCGCGGCGGAAAGCACAGGGAACTTGGCGCTGGGGGACGCAGCCTCGAACGTAGAAAGTGGTGCCACCTGGGCTGAAGCGTTGTCGGCGGGCACTCCGATGCCGAATGCGACTGCCGCCGCGACGGCGGTGGCGATGCCGACCGCCACGAGCCGGGTCATGCCGGTGTTGTGAGCTTTCATCGAGAACGCCCCTTGTCTCGAGTCCGAGCACGATACCGGCCCGAATCCCCATCCGAAGAAGGCTGGCGGAGGAGACGGGCCGGATTCGTTCCGGTGCTCGGCCTCGGCAGTCCGGCTGTCATGGGAGGTGGTAGCCTCCGGTAGACCCGTGACTTTGCGACGTCCGCCTTTCGGCGGCGCTGCCTTTTTCGGGGTTCGTCCCGGTATTGAGCTTTCAATCGCCTTACACTGCGTATATCGGCTCTGGTTGCGACTCTCTTTACCGTCACTGTGACGAACGGCACAGTGACGGTGTCTCACCTGCGGATGAGCGGAGAAGGCTTGTGATGAATACACGCGCGAGGCTGCTGCGCGTTCTTGGCAACGCCTTCCTCGGGTTGGCACTCGGCCTGGTGGGTTACTACGGAATCACCAGCATTCTGGCCGCGTGCGGTCAGTCTGCAGTCTCACGCGAGTTCGAGCGGTTCGGAGGCATAGCGGAGAACTCTCCCACGCGGATCGATGTCGTTCCCGGCGCGGTTCTGGACTTCACGGGGTGGGAGACCGAGGATCGAGCGTATTGGCAAGGGCTTGCTCCGGGTGCCGCTTTCGGTCGGCTGGTCGTCCCCGCCATGCGGCTTGACGTGACTGTCGTCAAAGGTGTCTCGGTCGCCGATCTCAAGAAAGGACCTGGGTGGGTAACGTACACTGATCTCCCGGGACCTTCGGGGAACTGCGGGATTTCAGGCCATCGCACTACCTACGGGGCCCCATTTCGCCGGCTCGATGCGTTGCGGCCGGGTGATACCATCGACCTGTACTCGCCTTATCGCCGCTATCGTTATGTGGTGGACCGGACGTTCTCGGTCACACCCGACCGTAGCGACGTGTTCGACTCTACCGTACGACCGACTCTTACGCTCACGGCATGCCATCCGCCGTTGAGCGCACGGTACCGCCTGGTGGTTGTGGCGAGCCTTGACGAGGTCAGACGGCTCGCCGACGTACGAGGTCAGGAGTAAGACGTGCGCATACTTATAACGGGTGGAGCGGGATTCATAGGTTCCAACCTGGCCTGGTCGCTCTTGAGCGGTGGGCATGAGGTCCATGTGATCGACGACATGAGCAGGGGCAAGCTTTCCAACCTGCACCCCGCAGTGTTGACCCGTACCCTTGACATCACGGGACCTGCGCTCCCCGAAGCGGTTGCAGCGATCGCACCGGACGTTGTCGTGCACCTCGCGGCGCAGACGAGCGTCTCCGCGTCTTTGGCTGATCCCCAGAGGGACTGGTCGGTCAACGTGGAGGGGACCCGCGCGGTCGCACGCGCAGCACGAGAGGTGCGCGCGAAGCGGGTCTTGTCGGCCTCGTCCGCAGCGGTCTACGGTGAGCCGGTCCGCATCCCCGTGCATGAGACCGATGTCAAGAAGCCTGCCAATCCCTACGGACGCTCCAAGCTCGAAGCGGAGCGGGTCCTGGCTCAGGAGTTGAGGGGCAGCGGGACGGATTTCGCGTCCTTGCGCTTCTCGAACGTGTACGGTCCTAGGCAGGACTGGCAAGGCGAAGGCGGTGTGGTCGCGATCTTCTCGGCAGCGATGACGCGAAAAGAAGCTCCTGTGGTGTACGGCACAGGCAAGCAGACACGCGATTTTATCTACGTGGGTGACATCGTCGCGGCGATCAGCCGGGCGATCGTCGCGGACACCGATCTTGCCGAGCAGGGCGATGACGGCCCGGCGTACAACATCTCCACGGGGACCGAGACATCCCTCGAGGGACTAGTGGCGGCCCTGAGACTCGTGAGCGGGTACCTCGGTCCCATTCGAACGTGCCCTGCTCGTGAGGGGGACGTCGAGAGGAGCGCTCTGGATCCTTCGAAGTTCTTCGAGACCACCGGGTTCAGGGCCAATGTACCCATGGAGAGCGGCCTGGAAAGGACCGTCGAATGGTTGGCGCGTCAGGGGTAGATCCGCGAGAGCGTACGGATCTTGCGGAACTGTTGCGGTCTAAGGCGGACGCTGAGATCAAGGACGCGGAAGCGCTCGTCGAGGGTGCTTCGCGCGTACGCACGAACGGCGGCCCCTTTGCGGGTGTGATGCTGGTCAAAGGTGAGCCGGGCGTTCAAGACGTGAAGACCGGCGTTGCTCTCGGCGGCGACGATGGCGAGGCTGCGCGTAAGGCACTGGCGGCCCTTGGTTACCAGGGAGCGGTGATGGCCGTCGTCTCGCGTCCGCTCGACGTGGTGAGAGGCCCCGAGGCGGGTTCTCGAGTCCGCTTGCTTGCCGAGGCATCAGAGGCAAGCATCGTCATCGCGCTCGACGCTCGAGCAGCAGAAGATGTCGCGGCAGCGTTCGGGCTGACAGAGTTGGCGTTCGGTGTGCTCGTGCAAGCGGTGGAGCGCACGTTGCTTGCGGTGGACGGTCTCGAGGCATCTCTGACCGACCAGGCACGGAAGCGCCGGGTGTGGCAACAGTTCAGAGCTCTTTCTGCTCGACCGGTCCCGACACAGGAGCAGGGCGCCGATGGACGCCCTGCGGGTGGGTCACTCTTCTAGGTAGAGAGCCGAAGGGCTACTCGTCCTCTTCTATCTCCTCGATAGCGCCCATGGGACACTCTTCCATGCACGTCGCGCATGCGGTGCAGTTCTCATCATTCACCGGTTCTGCGACGTCGTCCACGAGTTCCAGCACACCCTCGGGACATGCATCGACGCAGATCCCACAGCCTGAGCACTCGTCCTCATTGATGATCGGCCGGGACATCGTCTCTCCTTCGGTCGTCGTCGCGCCGCCTCTTGCGCCGCCCCAGGCGGTCAGATTCCGCACGTACATTACCCGAGCGTCTCACGACTGTAAAGCGGTACGTGCCAGGCTCGTCATTACAGGTGTTTAGACTCCGAGAACATGGGTATATCACTCACGCCATTACAGAAAACTTGACACTTAGGCGCTTAGATTTTATCCTATGGGCATCGGACGGCTGCAGGCCATCTCTGCCGTCCGGTCGCGAAGTGATCAAGGCGGGCCGTCACGAAAAGGCGGCGTTGGAAGGAGCACATGGCCATGGGCAAGATCATCGGCATCGATTTGGGCACAACGAACTCGGCGGTGGCGGTTCTCGAGGGCGGCGAGCCCACGATCATCGTGAACGCGGAAGGTGACCGTACCACTCCGTCGGTCGTCGCGTTTCGCAAGGACGGGGAGCGCATCGTCGGCAAGGCGGCCAAGAACCAGGCGATCACCAACCCCGAGAACACGATCAAGAGCATCAAGCGATTCATCGGCCGCAGGTACGAGGAAACGGCCTCGGAGCGTGCGACCATAGCCTACAAGGTGGTCAAGGGCAAGGACGGCCGAGCGGTCGTCGAGGTCGAGGGCAAGCAGTACACCCCTGAGGAGATCTCGGCGATGATCCTTCAGAAGCTGAAGACGGACGCGGAGGCCTACCTGGGGGAGAGCGTGACCGAGGCGGTCATCACGGTGCCCGCGTACTTCAACGACATGCAGCGCCAGGCGACGAAAGACGCCGGCAAGATCGCGGGGCTTGAAGTCAAGCGCATCATCAATGAGCCGACGGCTGCAGCGCTGGCCTACGGTCTCGACAAGCTCCACCAGGAGCAGACGATCATGGTCTTCGATCTGGGTGGAGGCACCTTCGATGTGTCGATCTTGGAGATCGGAGAAGGTGTCTTCGAGGTGAAGTCCACGTCGGGCGACAACCACTTGGGCGGCGACGATTGGGATCAGAGGATCATCGACTGGCTGGCGGACAAGTTCAAGGCCGACCACGGCATCGACCTTCGGAACGACAAGATGGCGTTGCAGCGACTGAAGGAAGCGGCCGAGAAGGCCAAGATGGAACTGTCGGCTATGCAGACCACCCAGATCAACCTGCCGTTCATCACCGCAGACGCCTCAGGCCCAAAGCATCTTGATTACACACTCACTCGTGCTGAGTTCCAGAAGATCACGAGCGACTTGCTCGACCGCTGCAAGAAGCCGGTGGAGCAGGCCATGAAGGATGCCGGTCTTAAGCCGGATGGCATCAGCCAGGTCATTCTCGTCGGCGGCTCTACCCGTATGCCAGCTGTTCAGGAGCTCGTCAAGAAGCTGACAGGCAAAGACCCGAACATGAGCGTGAACCCCGACGAGGTCGTCGCGCTCGGTGCCGCGATCCAGGGTGGCGTGCTTGCCGGAGACGTGAAGAACATCTTGCTGCTCGATGTGACGCCGCTTTCACTCGGCGTGGAGACCCTCGGTGGCGTGATGACCAAGATGATCGACCGCAACACCACCATCCCGACCCGCAAAACGGAGACTTATACCACTGCAGCGGATGGTCAGACCAGCGTAGAGATCCACGTGCTGCAGGGCGAGCGCGAGATGGCAGCCGATAACAAGACGCTGGGCAGGTTCACGCTTGCGAACATACCGCCTGCTCCGCGTGGAGTGCCGCAGAT
>JAJFTR010000066.1 GCA_021372825.1 Actinomycetes bacterium | reverse complement strand
GACACGGCAAGTGACTCGGATACGCGCCAACTGCGTGGCTCGCGAGTTTCCTCTTCTCGCATGGTTCCGATGCCAGCCGCCGCCACGACGACGATGAGTAAGACGACTGCGCCGATGCTGATCAGGAGAGATCGCTTCATTAGAACCCCCTTGCCGTTCCCTTTCGAGTTCCGTTGTAGATGAATCGGTCTATTTCCCAGGACTTCCTGCAGATCACCCGTATGACGATGCGAGATCGTATCCCCACTTGATGTAGTAGGAGTCGTTGTACTCGTCCTGCAGCGTGCCCGACTTGAAAGCAGCACCTGCACTTCCATACAAGAGGATATTCAGCGTCAGGCCGCCGGTGTGGCCAACGTAGCCGTAGTGGATGTTGCCAAACGCTTCGCCGGAGATCCAGCGACCGAGGAACTTGAACGCCGGCTTATGACGGTGCGCCTTCGGAACCAGAGCTTCAGGTCCCACGCGCCTCCTGGCTTCACCGCTTGATAGAACCAGATCCACCAGTCGGAGCCGAGCCGATGGCGCTGCATGAGGGTCCGTCCGCCATTCACCTTGAGTACCTTCAAGAAGTAGCTCGTATGTTCGGCCACATCCGGGACAAATCCACGCTGCTGCGTGCCGAAGTGCGCCCGGACAGGGGCGGCCTTGGTCACGTATGCATCCTGCCCCACGTCTCAGGCGAGCTCCGTGTCGATGTCGGCCCACTTGCCGGAGCTGTCCTTGAAGTGCACGGGCGCCTCGGAGATCACAGCGCGGTACGAACCGTCGGACATCAGGTAGTGCTTAGAGGTCTCCGTCCGTTTCTCGCTGGCCTCCCTCACGACCTGAGGCGCGGCGGCTGAGTCCGCGTCCGGCGGACTCGCACCGGCTGACTCTCCGGCGGCCGCTTCGCCCGGTAGGAACACCACGGGGGCAAGCGCGAGTGCAAGTGAGATGGTGAGCGACGTGAACCGTCCAAACCGTGACGACGAAAGACCTCTCACGGCAGCTCCTCGCTCGACAATCGAACGCATAGGTGCAATGTATAGCGCCACGCAGGCGTATGCAAAGGCGACGGCGCCGTCTGCCGGGGTCTAGTACGGCTCATCATCTCGGGCCGGGTGGTCGCTGTCACGTTCAGCGACAGCTCGCCGGGCCGCTGCGAATGAAATGTCCGCATCGAAACCCTTTCGAGCCAGGCGGGCAGCCAGTGTCCGGGCCTGGGTGTCGTCTCTCACGAGACGCCGAGCGAGCGTGAGGGCCCGGGCGGCCTCGACATCACGAGGTAGTGTGTCGTCGAGCACGGCCGAGATGTACTCGTCTCCGAGTCCCCGGCTCTCCAACTCGCGCGAGACGCGGCGGCGTCCGTACCCGCGTGCGACAAGCGAGCGTGCCAGGGATTCGGCACAGCGGGCGTCATCGATGAGCCCGACGCGCTCGAGGTTCTCGACAGTGGCCGTGACGACACCGTCGGGGTAGCCGTCCTCGGCCAGTCGGGAGCGCATCTCCGAAGCGCTGCGGTCCCGATAGCCCAGAAGCTGCAGCGCTCGTTCTCGTGCGGCGTCGTTTTCGGCGGCGTCGAGCTGCAGCGCTAGCGGCTCGACCTCGACCACATCCCCTACCGCAAGGCTGAGCGCCTTGAGCGCGGCGGCAGACGTCGTGCGCCACATCTCGCCGTCCAGCCACACCCTTCGCAAGCGTGCGGAAGGACGGGGCGCCTCGATATCGGTCACCAGGGCGGCCATGGACCGGCCCGCTACTCGGACGTGTCAGCCGTGCTCTCGGCGGCGGCGGGCGCCGTGCCCGGCAGCGGCAAGCCTATCTTGGTGCGGATCTCCTGCTCGATCTGGTCGCGTATCGCGGTGTGTTCCTTCAAGAACTCCTTGGCGGCTTCGCGCCCCTGGCCGAGACGTTCTTCCCCATATGTGTACCAGGCGCCAGACTTGGCGACGACGCCTTCCTCCACGCCGAGGTCCAGGATGCTGCCCTCCTTGGAGATGCCGAGTCCGTACATTATGTCGAACTCCGCCTGCTGGAAGGGCGGGGCCACCTTGTTCTTGACGACCTTGGCGCGCACGCGGTTGCCGACGATGTCGGTCCCTTGCTTGATCGAATCGATGCGTCGCACGTCGATGCGGATGGACGCATAGAACTTGAGGGCCCGGCCGCCGGATGTCGTCTCGGGGCTTCCGAACATCACACCGATCTTCTCCCGAAGCTGGTTGATGAAGATGCAGGTGGTGTCTGACTTGTTGAGCGATCCGGCAAGCTTGCGCATGGCCTGACTCATGAGGCGGGCTTGCAGCCCCACCGCCGAGTCGCCCATCTCACCCTCGAGTTCCGCTCGAGGCACCAGTGCGGCGACCGAGTCGATCACGATGACGTCGATGGCGCCTGACCGGATGAGCATGTCGGCGATCTCGAGTGCTTGCTCGCCCGTGTCGGGCTGGGATATGAGGATGTCGTCGATGTCGACACCGAGCCGGGCCGCGTACGTAGGATCGAGCGCGTGCTCGGCATCGATGTATGCGGCGACGCCCCCCATGGCCTGCGCTTCGGCGACGATCTGGAGCGCGAGTGTGGTCTTGCCAGACGACTCGGGGCCATAGATCTCGACGATGCGTCCGCGCGGCACCCCACCTATGCCGAGAGCGGCGTCAAGCGCAAGCGATCCTGTGGGTATCGCGCTGATCCCCGCGATGAGGGCGTGCTCTCCCAAGCGCATGAGGGATCCCTTGCCGAACTTGCGCTCGATCTGCTCGCGCGTGAGATCGAGGACCTTCTCCTTCTCGCGTTCCATGACGTCTGCTCCTTTTCACCCATCCGGGCGACCCCTGAGGCCGGTTCCACGTTATACGAACACACGTTCGGTGTCAATCACCCCGAAGCGGCAGGAAGGCGAGCTGATCATAGACCGGTCCTTGCGGGGTGAGTGTGCTCGAGTACACGGTAACCCCTTGCACTGACATGGCAAGGTCGAGTGGTTCGGCCGAGGCGATCACGTCGTTCGCGGCATCCAGTGCCAACGACGGCACCGGGCGCGGGCGCCTCGCGCGGACCAGCGTGATGTGCGGGGTGAACTCGCGGGCCGGAGGCTCATAGCCCACTTCCACAAGCCGCGTTGCCAACTCGTCGGCGAGCTCCGACGTCTCGTCGTACCCGTCGGATACCGTCGCCCACAGCATGCTGGCCGAGCGGGGACGCGGCGCCGGGATGACTCGTGCGAGGCCGAGCGTGTAGGGCGAGTGGTCATTGCAGACCGTCTCGGCAAGGCGCTGTGCCGCGTCGAGGGCGGGAGGTTCCAGAAGGCCGAGGAACGCGAGAGTGACGTGCAAGTTCTGAGCGCTCACCCACTTCTCACCCCGCCAGGTGGGGGCATTTTTCCGCACGGCTGCGGCGGACTGCGCGAGCACACCTCGAAGCCCGTCGTCGAGTGCGATTGCGAGAAACGCCCTCGTCGGCATCTTAAGGGACCAGCAGGGCTCGCCGCAGAGCGTCGAGCGCATGAGCGGTGGCGCGAGCGCGGACTCCGGTGCGGTCACCGGGAAAACGATACTCGCGCGCCGTGCCTTGGCTATGACGCGACGCTGTCGCGATCCATACGAGACCGACGGGCTTGTCAGGCGAGCCGCCTGTCGGGCCCGCGACGCCTGTCGTCGCCACCGCGCACGTCGCCCCGAGCCCGAGCGCGCCGGTGGCCATCGCAAGCGCTGTTTCTTCGGAGACCGCCCCGTGCGCGGCAAGGGTGCTTGGTGGCACCCCAAGAAGAGAGGTCTTCACATCGTTGGAGTACGCCACCACCCCTCCGGCGAAGACGTCCGAGGCGCCCGGAACATCGGTAAGTGCCGAGGCGACCATACCGCCTGTACACGACTCGGCCGTAGCAAGCCGATCGCCGGTGGAGCGCGCATGCGCAAGGACCGTCTCGGCAAGAGTCGAGCCATCCGTGGAGTAGCAGGCGGTCCCGAGTGCGGCGGCGATGCGTGTCGCAGCCTCGTCCAGCGCCGGGTCATCGGCGCCCTCATCGAAGAGCACCACGTCCACGAGCGCCGGAGTGGCGAGCACGGTGAGTCCTATGCCTGGTGAGTTGCCGAGCACCGCTTGTGCCGCGAGCTGGGCGTCGGTCTCGGTGATGCCCAGACAGCGGAGCGTCCGAACGTGCGCCGCGTGATGTCCGCTTCCCAGGAACTCGCGCACCATGGGCCGCATCTCGGCAGGAGGCCCTGGCAGCAAGACGAGCGTGCTCGTGCCCGTGGCGATGACCTGCCCCGGCGCGGTGCCGACACTCGGCGCGATCGGCCGGGCGCCGCTCACAAGCTCTGCCTGGCGGAGCATCTGCGCGCGCGCCTGTGGATCGGTGTGTCCTGGGCCGCGCGTTAGGAGGGCCTTTTCGAGGGATGGTTCGCGCTCCATAGGGCGCGAGAGAGCACGTGCGGCGGCCTCGCGCGTGACGTCGTCATGCGTCGGGCCGAGCCCGCCCGTCACTACGACGAGCGGATACGTGTCCACCAGGCGCGACATCGTGCGTGCGATGGCGTCCACCGAGTCAGGTACCGAGACCGTCTCGGCCACGTCGTATCCTGTGATCCAGAGCGCCGAGGCGACCTCGGCGGTGTTGGTGTCCAGACGCAGGCCCCTGACGAGTTCGGTCCCCACCGTGACGATGGCGGCGGGCACTCGGTCACGCATCGCGCTGCCCCTTGCTCCACGGCCCGGTGATGATGTCGCGAGCGTGGTAGAAGTAGTCGATCATCGAGACGACGGTGGCTATGAGCGCCGCGATCATGACCGCCCACACCAGCCAGCGGAACGCGGTTGCGGTGCCCGCTCCGAAGACGTCGGGGATGACGGAGCTGTCCATCACGATGAATCCGACGATCGCCACGATCTGCAAGACCGTCTTCACCTTGCCCCACATCGACGCGGCGATCACCCGGCCCTCAGCGACCGCCACCATCCGAAGCCCGGATACCACCAGCTCGCGCGAGATGATGACGAGCGCGATCCACGAGGGCAGCCGCTCGAGGTCCACGAGGGCGACGAGCGCGGCGGTCACGAGGAGCTTGTCGGCGAGCGGGTCGATGAACTTTCCGAAGGTGGTGACCTCGTTCCGCGAACGCGCAAGATAGCCGTCGACCGCGTCTGTCGATGCGAGAAGCGCGAAGACCACGGCGGCAAGCCACGGACCCCAGACCGGCAACTCGGCCAGAAGGATCACGAGGAACACGGGGATGAGCACGATGCGCACGAGCGTGACACGGTTCGCTGCGCTCGACAGAGCAGTCACGCGATCACCTGACCGATAAGGTCGTAGCCATCAGAATCATCGATTCTCACGCGTGCGAACGTACCGCTCTCGGGCCCTGGAGGGAAGAGCGTCACGCCGTCGATCTCGGGAGCCTGCCCGCACGTACGTCCGACTGCCATGCCGTCCTCGTCCCCCTCCTCGACGAGCACGGTGACGGTGCTTCCCACGTGCCGTGCCGCTCGTGCAGCTCCGACGACGTGTCCGAGGTCCGCGAGCCGCTGTGCCCGAGAGAGGCGGGTGCGGCGCGGTACCTGGCCCGGCAGACCGGCAGCAGGTGTTCCCTCCTCGGCAGAGAAGGCGAACACGCCTGTGTAGTCGAAGGCGGCCTCTTGCACGAACCTTTCGAGCATCTGGGCGTCTTGGCGTGTCTCGCCAGGGAACCCGGCCATCACCGTGGTGCGAAGTGTCACACCGGGCAGGGCCTTGCGGATACCCTCCACCAACGCGAGCAGAGAGTCGTAGTCTCCTGTGCGCCCCATACGGCGCAGAACGTCGCGCGAGGCGTGTTGCACGGGGATGTCGAGGTACCGGCAGATGCGGTCGCTTCCCGCCATCACGTCGAGCAGCCGGCCGCTGATGCCGTCGGGCTGCAGGTACATGAGCCGGACGCGATAGTCTCCGGGAAGCGACGCCACCGCGTGGAGTAGCTCCGGCAGTCGCTCTTGCCCGGCGAGGTCCCGGCCCCAGGAGGAGGTGTCCTGTCCGACGAGCACTATCTCGCGCGTTCCGCGATCGATGAGCAGCTGCGCTTCGTCCACCACGTCATCGAGAGGACGGCTCTTGTGCGGCCCGCGTATGGACGGGATCGCGCAGTATGCGCATCGGCGGTCGCACCCGTCTGAGATCTGCACGTACGCGGTGGTCCCCGAGACGGTGCGGGAGGGACCTTTCGTCGCACACGCAGGCACGCCTGTGAGGCGTTCCAGCACATCCAGCAGGGTGTTCTCCTCGGCGACGGGCACGAACGCGTCGACCTCGGGAAGCTCCGGGCGGAGCGCAGCGCCGTACCGGGACGGGAGGCAGCCGGTCACGACGACCAGACGCCCGTCGCGGGCGGCCTTCCACTCGGCGAGGTCCATGATCTCGGCGATGGCTTCCTCGACAGCGTCTTGGATGAAGGCGCAGGTGTTGAGGACGACGACGTCGGCGTCCTCAGACGAAACGGAGACCGTGTACGCAGACGCGTTCACCGCGGCCCGCATGCGGTCGGTGTCGACCTCGTTCTTGGGGCATCCGAGAGTGATGAATGCGATCGAAGGCACGCTCACGACGCGGCTAACGGTAGTTGGTGAATTGCAGAGGTATCCCGTAGTCCCGTGACTTCAAGAAGGCGATCACCGCCTGCAGCTCGTCTCGGCTTGGAGAGAAGACGCGCACCTTGTCGCCTTCGATCTGCACCTTGACCTTGAACTTCTCGTCGCGCACGTCCTTGTTGATCTTCCGGGCGATCTCGGAGTCGATGCCATTGACGATAGTGGCGACCCCGCGCACGGCGCCGCCGGCAGCTGGCTCGATCTTGCCCCATGCGAGTGCCTTGAGATCGATCCCGCGGCGGACGAGTTTGGTGTCGAGGATGTCTTTGACCTGCGTGAAGACGAAATCACTCGGGGCCGTGATGGTGATCGTGGGGGCATGCTTGTCGAAGGTGACAGTGGACTTGGTGTCCTTGAGGTCGTAGCGCTGCATGAGTTCTTTGGACGCCTGTTGCACCGCGTTGTCGACCTCTTGCATGTCCACCTGCGACACGACGTCGAAGCTTTGTTCCTTTGCCATGCTGCTCCTCTCGTACGCCTTACGGCGGGACGGTCATCGAGGGGACACGGTGATCGTGGCGACGGCGACACCGCCGACGTTCTTCAAAGCGACGGGCGCCCCGTCCTTTGTGACCGTCACCGCTCCAGGTTTTCCGACACGGACAGATGCTTCCGTGTTGACGGTCCACTCCTTGCTCGTCCCCCCGGTGAGAGTGCCCTCGTAGGCCTTCTTCCCGTCGACGATCACGCGCAGCCACGAGGCGGCGCCCTCCTTCACGCTCACGCTCAGTGTGAAAGCCTCTCCGGGGACAGTCGCGGTGCTCTCCGCCGCAGGCTCTGGCGTGGCCGTCGCCGCCGGGGCGGTGGAGGTGGTGAGGCCAGGCGTGGCGGTCGGCTCCACCGTTCCCGTCGTGACGGGGGGGATGGGTGGTAGTGTCTCGCCGCTCGGCACGAGCGCGCTGATCGCCCACAGCGTCAGGCCGATCACGATCAAAGCGCTCGCGATCACAAGCCATGTCCTGCGGGGGATGTGATGCATCTGGTCGTGCATGGGCACGACGGTTCTTTCGGGAAGCTCGTCCAGACGGGTGTCACGAGTCCTTCCGCCGATGTCGTTTTGGAACTCGATGAGAAGCGGTGTGGGATCGATGTGCAGGTAGTGAGCGTAGTTCTGGATGTAGCCGCGGACGTACACCGGGCTCGGGAGCTCCTCATACCGGCCGTGCTCCAGAGCGTCCAGAAGCCGCTGCATGATATGCGTCGCCGCGGCCACGTCGACGAGCGTCTTACCCTGTTTGCGCCGCTCGGCGGCAAGCTTCTCTCCTACTGGCATGGCGCTGTCCTTCGTTGCAGGACCGTCATTCGCCTGGATCTCGGTCGTGTTCTTCGAACGCCTTGATCGACTCCAGTTCCTCCACGTCGGCGAGGACCTCGCGCGGCCGGCTGCCGTCAGGCGGCCCCACGATGCCCTTAGCCTCTAGCATGTCCATGATACGTCCTGCGCGCGCATATCCCACCTTGAGACGACGCTGCAGTAGCGACGTGGACCCCATCCCGCTGGTGACGACGATATCCGCGGCCTCCCACAACAGCGGGTCGTCGTCTCCTTCACCCAGGTCGGCTCCCCCGCCGGTCGCCGCCAGCTTAAGGTGCAGGATCTCCTCGTGGTAATCCGGCTCAGCCTGTGAGCGCAGGTGTTCGACGACGCCGTTGATCTCATCCTCGGTGACATACGCTCCCTGGATGCGTTTGGGTTTGGGCCACGCAGGTGTGGAGAACAACATGTCTCCGAGACCGACGAGCTTCTCGGCCCCTGGTTGATCGAGGATCACGCGGCTGTCGATTCCCGAGGAGACCGCGAAAGCGATCCTGTTGGTGATGTTGGTCTTGATAAGACCGGTGATGATGTCGGTCGAGGGGCGTTGTGTGGCCACGATCAGATGGATCCCTGCCGCACGCGCGAGCGCCGAGAGACGGCAGATGGAATCCTCGACCTCCTTGGCCGCCACCATCATGAGGTCCGCGAGCTCATCGATCACGATCACGAGATAGGGCATCTCGCTCGCGCCTTCGGGTGTCTTGCCGTCGTGGACGAGGCTGTTGAATTGCGCGATGTTGCGCGCCCCGGCCTTCTGCAGTCTTTTGAGACGCGATTCCATCTCGGAAACCGCCCACGCAAGCGCGGAGGCGGCCTCTTTGGCTTCGGTGACGACGGGGACGTACAGATGAGGTACTCCGTTGTACAGGTTGAGCTCGATACGCTTCGGGTCGATCAGGATCAACCGGACCTCGGCAGGTGTGGCGCGCATGAGAAGCGACATCAGCATCGCGTTGATGCACACGCTCTTACCGGTGCCGGTCGCGCCTGCGATCAGAAGGTGGGGCATCGTCGCAAGATCCGCAGTGATCTGCTCGCCCGCGACGTCCTTGCCAATACCCAGGAGCAACGGGCTCGGGTGACTCATCGGAGAGCCCGCGAGCACGTCTCCCAACGTCACGGTAGAGCGGCGTTCGTTGGGTACTTCTATGCCCACGTAGGACTTGCCGGGGATCGGGGCGAGGATGCGCACTGTGGGTGCGGCGAGTGCGAGTGCGAGATCGTCGGCGAGCGCGGTGACGCGGCCGACCTTGATGCCTTTGGCGATCTCGACCTCGAACATGGTGACCGTCGGTCCGGGGATCCAGTCGACCACTCGTGCCGGAACGTCGAAGGTGCCAAGAGTCTGCTCTATGACGCTCGCGGTGCCCTTGAGCTCCTTCTCGCTGGCTCTGTAGGCCGCCGCGGAGAGAGGACTTCGCTTGAGCATCGCAAGCGAGGGCAGCTCGAAACCCTCCAGCGCACGCGGAGCGGCCGCGCCAGCCGTGGGGATGGTGGGCCGGGCCGCCTCGGGGTCCGACGCGCGCCTCGGAAGGCGCACGGGTTCGGGCGCGGCGGGCGGCGTCTCGCGCTCGAACTCGTCGAGGGGCACGGTCTTGCCGGCGCGGCGCATGGCGCGGGACTCCTCGGCAAGCTCATCCGCTGTGCCGCGATGGACTATGCCGAGTGCGCGGTCCACGATCTGAGACAGGGACATCCCGGTGAAAACGAGCCCGATGAGTGCGAGAGCGCCGAGCAACACGTACGTTATGGCGTCGCCAAAGAGCTGCAGTAAGACCCACGCGACGCCCCCTCCCACATAGCCACCGTGGGACACGAGCGTTGCTGGTTCCCAGAAGAGGAGAGACGGTGCGCCGACCGCGGCGATGGAGATGGCCGACACGACGACGAGACCAAGCCCGATCCCCACGCGTGTCTCATCGACGCGCACGGCGCGTACGAAGAAGCTGATGGCCCACAGCAATACCACCACGGGTATCGCATAAGCCCCGACTCCGAAACCGAGACGAAGGGCGCTGGCGACGAAACGGGGAACCACTCCGGTCGTATCGGTGAGCATCATGATGCCGAGCGTCACCGCCAGGGCGGCAAGGACGATCCCCACGACCTCATGGCGGCTTTCGGCGTCGAGGACCGGGGCAGGTTCAGGTGTGCGCGCTGTTCGCCGGGAGGGCGTGTTCCTCGCCGGGACGCGCTTACCGCTCGCGGAGGGTCTACGTTTTCGGCCGGTGGCCATTCTGCGGGTCTCCTCGGGACGGGTCTAGAACAACAGCTTCGTGACCAGTATGGCGGTACCGACGACGGCGGTGTAGATGGCGAAGACGTACAGCGAGTGTTTCCGGACGTACGGCAGCAACAGGGCGATCGCCCCATATCCCACGACGGCGGTGGTCACGAGCCCGACAGCGACGGGCACCACACCCGGCAGAGCCTCTCCGCCGATCACGACGTCGATCAGGACCTTCTTGGCCGTGGCAGCTGCAACGATCGGGATCGACAGAAGGAAGGAGAAGCGTGCCGCCTCCTCGCGTTCAAGTCCGAGAGCGACACCTGCGGCCATCGTCGTCCCCGATCGTGAAAGTCCTGGCGCCACGGCGAAGCCCTGCGCGACGCCGATGATGAGCGCACGAGGCCATGAGATGTCCTCTGCCGAGGGGATGTGTTTCGATACGCGCGTGGCGATGGCCTCCGCTCCCGCGAGCAATGCGGCGGTGACAAGCAAGAAGACCGCCGCCACCGTGGTCTGAGTGCTCATGGGGAGGCCGTCGACGCGTTCGACGAGAGGCTCCAGTCCGAGGGCGAGCGCGGCGCTTGGCACGGTCGCTCCCAGCACCACCAGCGCCAGTCGACGGTCACGGGCTCGCTCTGGAGCTCGCGTCACAAGAGCGACCAGCAGCCGGGCGACATCGTGCCGGAAGTACACGATCGTGGCCAGGAGAGTGGCTGCATGCAGGACCACATCGAACCCCAGTCCGAAGCGCTTCCATCCGAACAAAGCGGGCACCAAGATGAGGTGCCCGTCGCTCGAGACCGGCAAGAACTCGGTCACCCCTTGCGTGATGCCAAGGATGAATGCCTGAAAGGCGTTCACTAGACCTCCAGCACCACGGGGATGATCATCGGACGCATGCGGCTCCGCTCCCAGATGAAGGCGGAGAGCGAATCGCGCAAGGCTTGCTTGATCACGCCATGGTCGGTGACGCCCTCCGATGACGTGCGCGCAAGGACCTTGTTGACCCGCGCGCGCATCTCCCGCAGTACGTCCTCTTCTTCCCCGCCGGTGAGGGCGATCCCTCGCATGACGATCTCGGGCTCGGCCATGACCGTGCCGTGCTGAGTGTCGATGGCCACGATCACCATCGACACACCGTCGGACGAAAGTACCTGCCTGTCGCGCAAGACGACCTGGCCCACGTCTCCTACGGACAAGCCGTCGACATACACGACGCCTGACTCGACGTGCTCACCGATATGCACTCCGTCTTCGTCCAGTTCCAGACACTGGCCGTTCTCCAGCCGGAAGATGTTCTCACGGGGGATTCCGACCTCCTCGGCGAGGCGCGCATGTGCGTGGAGGTGGCGCGTCTCGCCATGGACAGGCACGAAGTAGGTGGGCCGCGTAAGGTTCAACATGAGCTTGAGCTCTTCTGCCGATGCATGGCCCGAGACGTGTACCTGAGCCATGCCTTTGTGCACCACGTCCGCCCCCGACTTGATGAGCCGGTTGATCACGCGCGAGACCGCCTTCTCGTTGCCCGGCACGGGTGAGGCTGATATGACGACCGTGTCGCCTTCCTCGACGGAGACGGTCTTGTGGTCGTGGTTGGCAATGCGCGCAAGCGCGGACATCGGCTCGCCCTGACTGCCGGTGGAGAGGACCACCACCTGATCGGGCGGCAGGTCCTTCATCTCATACGCATCCACGATGTCGTCATCGTCGATGTGCAGATAGCCGAGCTCGCGTGCGATGCGTGTGTTGTTCACCATCGACCGGCCGGTGACGGCCACCTTGCGGCCCGAGGCGACAGCTGCGTCACACACCTGTTGGACCCGGTGGATGTGCGAAGCGAACGACGCCACGATGATACGCTGGTCCGCCTCGGCGAAGATCCGGCGCAAAGTCGTGCCGACGACCGCCTCACTTGGGGTATGGCCGATGGCATCGGCGTTGGTAGAGTCACTCAGCAGGAGCGTCACGCCATTCTTGCCCGCTCGTGTGAGCGCTGCATAGTCGGTGAAACGGCCGTCGATGGGCGTTTGGTCGAACTTGAAATCGCCGGTGTGCAAGATGTTGCCGACAGGTGTGCGGCAAAAGACGGCGACCCCGTCCGGAATCGAGTGGTTGACAGGGATGAAGTCGAATCCGAAGACGCCGAGGCTCAGGTGAGCGCCTGGTTTGACTTCACGCAGTTTTGGCCGGGTGATGCGTTGTTCATCGAGCTTGACCTTGATGAGGCCGAGCGTCAGTCGCGTTCCGAGGACGGGGACAGGTTGCCCCAAGTCGCGCAGAAGGTAGGGCAGCGCTCCTGTGTGGTCCTCGTGACCGTGGGTGATGATGATCCCGCGCAACTTCTCCTTGCGCTTGAGGATGTAGCTGTAGTCCGGAAGGATCAGGTCTACTCCGGGTGAGTCCTCATCGGGGAACATGAGCCCCGCATCGATGACGACCATGTCGTTGCCGTACTCAACGACTGTCATGTTCTTGCCTATCTCATCAAGCCCGCCGAGCGGGATGATGCGAAGGCGGTTTCTTTTGCTAGTCATATGCTGCTGTATCGTTCTCCTTGTCGTGAGTCTGGTTATAGGGACACGTGCGACCCGTATGGACGGGTGTTCAGTCGACCATGCCGAGATGGCGCAGCACTCGAGCGAGGGACTCTGTCTGTTCAGGCGTGGCGTCCACCAAAGGAAGTCTGACGCCGCCGACAGGAAAGCCCACGAGTTCGAGGGCTCGTTTGACCATGATGGGGTTGCTCGTGATGAAGAGCGCCTTCATGAGCGGCAGGAGTTCCAGGTGGATGCGCAGAGCGCGCGTGTGATCGCCCTGCGCCTGAGCCGTGACCATCTCCTTGAATCGGGCACCGGCGACGTTGCCGATCGTCGAGATCACGCCGGTGCCACCAAGCGCCATCAAGGGTAGCGTGAGTTCATCGTCTCCGGCGAAGACCTCGAAATCATCGGGCGTCTCGGAGATCACGGTCGCCGCCTGGGAGAGATCGGGGTTGGCCTGCTTGAGTGCGACGATGTTCTCCACGTCCTGCGCGAGCCGGATGACGGTCGCCGGCTCCATGTTGACGACGCAGCGCCCAGGGATGTTGTACAAGACGACGGGGACATCGACCGCCTCGGCTATCGCCCGGAAATGGCGGTAAAGACCCTCTTGTGGCGGCTTGTTGTAGTAAGGGACCACCGCCATGACGCCGTCCACACCGAGCTTGACCACGTCTTTCGCGAAGTCGACCGAATCGGCAGTGCAGTTGTCCCCGACGTTCGCTATGAGAGGTGCCCGATCGCCGACGGCCTCACGTACTGCTCGGAAGAGGTCCATCTTCTGGTCGTAGAAGACCGTGGGTGACTCGCCGGTGGTGCCGCACACGACGAGCGCGTCCGACCCCTGGTCGATCAGCCGATCGGCGAGTTCCTGTGCACGCGGCAGGTCAAGGTCGAGGTCGCGAGTGAAAGGCGTGACCATCGCGGTGATGAGGCGGCCGAACCTGGGCTGGGACATCACGTCTCCCCTGTTCGAAAGAGCGGCCACAGTGGCCGGGTGTGGTTTTTCATACCGCTGTATTGTGCCACAACCCAGCGCCAGACGTTTCGGGTCCGCACATGCGCGCTTGCTGACAGAACTGCATCATGCGAGGCCGAATCCTTCGTGCAGCGCGTGCACGGCCGTGGTGACGTCGGCCTCGGGTACGAGCACCGAGATGGTGGTGTGGCTGTCTGCTGTCTGCAAGATGTCGACCTCGGCCTCGTCTAGGCACTCGGCGACACGCGCCATCACACCGGGCACTCCATGCATCCCCGCGCCGACCAGGGTGACTGTTGCGAGTCCGTCTCGGACCTCGTAGCGCAGGTGCATCGCGTCCAATACACGACGCGCGTGCTCAAGAGAGGCACCGGCCACCGTGAAGACCAAGGCGCCCGAGGCGGGCGTGAACATGTCGAGCGAAACGCCCGCGTCCGCCATCGCGCGGTAGATGCGGGCCTGCGCTGACGTGTGCTCCCGTGAACCTTCGTCCGCATCGAGGATCACGCGTATACGGGCCACGCCTGTCGTGTGGGAGACCGCCGTCGCTACCTGGCGGGGTTGATACATCGCGATATCAGCCACAAGGGTGCCGGGGTGCTCAGAGTACGTGTTACGCACGCGCACCTGAAGGCCGCTTGCCAAGGCGAGCTCCGCTGCGGGAGTGTGCACCACGCGTGACCCGTGGCGCGCCATCTGGAAGAGCTCGTCGGCGGTGATGGTCTCGAGCACTCCGGCGGCGCCGCACGCCCGCGGGTCAGCCGTCATCACGCCGTCGACGTCAGTGTAGATCTCGACCGCTTCCGCGCTAAGTGCGACGCCGAGCGCACAGGCGGTCGTGTCACTTCCTCCTCGGCCGAGCGTCGTGATAGAACCGTCTGGGGCCATGCCTTGGAACCCTGCGACCACCGGGACTACCCCAGAATCGACGGCCTTCATCAGCGGTCCCGGGTACACCTCGGTCACGGTGGCTGTGCCGTGCACCTCATCGGTGGCGATGCCCGCCTGCGGACCGGTGAAGGCACGTGCGTCGATGCCCGCATCTCGCAGACAGTGCGCAACAATGATCGCTGAGATGGTCTCGCCGGTAGAAGCGAGCAGGTCACACTCGGCTTCGTCGC
Source organism: Actinomycetes bacterium (assembly GCA_021372825.1). Taxonomy (GTDB): domain Bacteria; phylum Actinomycetota; class Coriobacteriia; order Anaerosomatales; family Anaerosomataceae; genus JAJFTR01. The sequence continues at coordinate 22,218 of JAJFTR010000066.1, read as the reverse complement.
GGGGAAGACCGTCGACCAGGGACAGGAGCGTGTCTGTCGCGTACGGGTCGCCTGAGCGCCCCATGGCCGACACAACGACCACCGGCGCTCGACCGAGCTCGAGGGCAAGGGCCACACGCCGCGCCACCGCTTCACGACCTTCAACGGTCGCCACCGAGGTGCCGCCGAACTTCATCACAACGATCGGGCGAGCGGACACTTCTTACTCCGGCATCAGCCGCTCGAGCCCCACGACAAGGCCGCTGTGCTTGCCGACCTCGCGGATGGCGAGCAAGACGCCGGGCATGAAGCTCGTGCGATCGATCGAATCGTGACGGATCGTGAGGGTCTGGCCTTCTCCCCCGAAGATCACTTCCTGGTGTGCGACGAGTCCGGGCAGGCGCACCGAGTGCACGCTCACCCCTTCCGCGAGGGCGCCACGAGCGCCGGAGGCGATCTCTGTCTCGCAACCGGGGGCTTCAGGCACGTAGGGGCGATTCTCGGCGATGAGGGCGGCCGTGCGCAACGCGGTGCCAGAAGGAGCGTCCGCCTTGCGGTCGTGGTGTAGCTCGATGATCTCCACATGGGGAAGGAATCGAGCGGCTTGTGCGGCGAACCGCATCATGAGCACGGCGCCGATAGCGAAGTTCGGCGCGACGAACAAGCATGTCTGGCCAGGCGCCCCTTGCGCCAGCTGCTGCAGGGTCTCGAGTGGGATCCCCGTCGTCCCGACCACACAGTGAACACCGGCGGCCAGTGCGGTGCGGACGTTGGTTTCGACGGCGTCAGGACGTGTGAAGTCCACCATGACGTCAGGGTGTTCGCGTTCAATAGCCGAGGAAAGGTCTGTGGAGACCACCACACCTTGAAGAGTCTCTCCTGGGTGAGCGGGGTCCACGCCCACGACTACTTCCATGTCGGGTTCAGCATTCACCGCACGGATGACCTCCGACCCCATCCTCCCTGCGGCGCCGGTCACTGCGACGCGGATCATGGCTCGGCCCTCCTTTGATCGGCCTAGTCGAGCAGATCTGACATGTCGTCCCGGCTGAAGGGGGCGATCATCGTGAGCACCTGCGGTTGCGAGAACAATCGAGCGGCGAGAACATGCACGTCATCGGCGGTGACGGCGTCCACGCGCGCAACGAGTTCATCAGTGGACAGAAGCTCGCTTTGCGTGACCTCGCTCTTCCCGAGCCGGGTCATCCTGTTACGGGTACTCTCCAGCGAGAGTACGAGCTGTCCTTTGAAGCTCTCCTTCGCGCGGGTGAGCTCCTCAGCCGTCACACCGTCAGCTGCAAGAGCATCAGCCTGCTCACGGATGAGCTTCACGACCTCTTCGGCATTGGAGGGGCGGGTGCCCGCATACACCGTGTACTGACCCGTGTCGTAGTACAGACTGTGATATGAGTAGACGGCGTACGCCATACCCCGCTTCTCGCGGATCTCCTGGAACAGGCGAGACGCCATTCCCCCGCCAAGGATCGAGTCGAGGATCGCCAGCGTGAAGCGCTCTTCGGAGCGGGCATCCATCGCGGGGACTCCCCAGCAGATGTGCGCCTGCTCCGTGTTCTTGGTGACGACCGTAAGGCCGCTGACGGGCTCGGGTCTCCTCGCGTCGCGGCCGAGTCTCGCACCCTGGGGGAGCGCAAGATACATGTCCACTGCCTCGACGACACGGCCATGGTCCACGTGACCCGCGACGGCGACCACCGTGTTGCCGCTCACGTACATGCGGTCCTTGAACGTCGCTGACGCGGCGTGATCGAACGAGCCCACCGTCTGCGGACTGCCAAGCACTGGAAGGCCCAGCGGATGGTCCGCCATGAGTGCCGAGGTGAAAAGGTCGTGCACGGCGTCATCGGGGGTGTCCTCATGCCGGGATATCTCCTCGAGGACGACCTCACGTTCCGACAAGATGGCGTCATCGGCAAGAAGCGAGTTCACGACCATGTCGGACAGCACCTCGATGGCGCTGTCCATATGCTCGTCGAGCACGCGTGCATAAAAGCACGTGTACTCTTTACTTGTGAACGCGTTGAGCTCTCCGCCGAGACGTTCGAAGTGCTCGGAGATATCGGCCGCGGTGCGGGTCGGCGTGCCCTTGAACATCATGTGTTCCATGAAGTGCGACATGCCTGCTTCGTGCGGCGCCTCGTCGCGACTGCCCACGTTCACCCAAATGCCGATGGCCGCGGACCGAACGGAGTCGATGGTCTCAGTGATGACCTCGACTCCGCTGCTGGTGACCGTCTTCTGGAAGTCGTTCGCGGCCATGGCTAGTGGTGACGTCGTGGGCGCCTGTCGTGGCCGCCCCTGTCATCGTCACGCCGTGGCGCCTGCGAGTCGCGTGCGGGCGGGACCGAGCCTTCGGGGACCTCGAACTTGTTCACCGCATCGAGGCTGACCTTGCCGCGATCGTCGATCTCAAGAACGACGACCTCCACCTCGTCGCCGACGTTGAGCACGTCCTCGACTTTCCCGATCCGGCCTTTGGCCATGCGCGAGATGTGCAGAAGCCCGTCCTTGCCGGGGATGAGCTCGATGAAGGCGCCGAACGGCTGGATGGAAACCACGCGTCCCGTGTAGTGCTCCCCCACCTCGACGTCCTTCACGAGGGCCTTGATGCGTTCGACTGCTTCAAGGCCACCCGCATCGCGCGACGCGACATACACGGTGCCGTCGTCGTTCACGTCGATCTCAGCTCCGGTGGCGTCGATGATGCCGCGGATCACTTTGCCGCCTGGTCCGATGATGTCGCGGATCTTGTCGGTGGGGATCTTGATGGTCATCACACGGGGTGCGTAAGTCGAAAGGTCGGCTCGGGGTTCGGGGATCGCCTCGAGCATCTTACCGAGGATGAAAGCGCGTCCCTCCTTGGCCTGCATGAGCGCCCGCCGAAGGATGTCGACAGAAAGCCCCTTGGCCTTGTTGTCCATCTGGAGTGCGGTGATTCCTGCGGGCGTGCCTGCGACTTTGAAATCCATGTCGCCGAGGAAGTCCTCAAGACCCTGTATGTCAGAGAGAACAGCGACCTTGTCGCCCTCCTTGATGAGGCCCATCGCGATGCCGGACACGGGGGCCGAGATAGGAACGCCGGCGTCCATGAGCGACAGAGTGGAGCCGCATACCGACGCCATCGAGCTGGAGCCGTTGGACTCGAGCACCTCTGAAACGATGCGGATCGTGTAGGGGAACTCCTCCTCCGGAGGTATGACGGGAAGAAGTGCACGCTCGGCGAGCGCCCCGTGTCCGATGTCGCGCCGCTTCGGACCGCGCATGAACCCGATCTCGCCGGTGGAGAACGGCGGGAAGTTGTAGTGGTGGAGATAGCGCTTGCCCTCCGACACGTCGATGGTATCGATGCGCTGCCACTCGGAGAGCATCCCCAAAGTGAGGACCGACAGGACCTGGGTCTGTCCACGGGTGAAAAGACCCGAACCGTGCGCCCGCGGGAGGTATCCCGCCGTGCACGTGATCGGGCGGATCTCTGTCACACCGCGCCCGTCTGCGCGCTCCCCCTCATCGAGGACCATCGTGCGCATGGTCTTCTTCTCAAGCTGCTTCAGGACCGCCTTGATGTGCTTTCCCGATGCGGCGAGCTCCTCGGGTGTGAACGAAGCGAGGATCTCGTCTTTGACAGCCTGCACGGCGTCCATGCGCGCATGCTTGTCCGGGTTGTGAAGCGCGGCCCGCATCTTCTCGGCACCGTCGGCGAAGATGCGCTCCACCAGTTCAGGCGAGGGTTCATCGATAGAGACTTCCATCTGGGTGATGTCGAGCTTGGCAAGGAAGCGCTCCTGTACGGCGCAGAACTCTCCGATGGCTTCCTGGGCGAACATCAACGCGTCGAGCACGTCCTCTTCGGAGACCTGATCGCACCCGGCCTCGATCATGAACACCGCGTCTGCTGAGCCCGCCACCACAAGATCGAGGTCGGACGCCTCGGCCTCCTCGAAGGTCGGGTTCACCAGGTACTGCCCGGCCGCGTCGCGCGCGACGCGCACGCCGGCAAGGGGTCCCTCGAAGGGTATACCTGCTGCCATCAGGGCCGCCGAGGCGCCCATGATCGAGATGACGTCGGGCTGATGTTCCTGGTCGGCCGAAAGCACCGTGGCGATGACTTGCACTTCGTTGCGGAAGCCGTCCGCGAAGGCTGAACGGATGGGCCTATCGATCATGCGGGCGGTGAGGGTCGCCTTCTCACTCGGTCGACTCTCCCGCTTGATGAAGCCTCCAGGGAGCTTGCCCGCAGCGTACATCCGCTCCTCGAAATCCACCGTGAGCGGGAAGAAGTCAAGCTCTTTGGGTTGCTTGGATGCCGTCGCAGTGACGAGCACGATGGTATCGCCTTGGCGCACGACAACAGCGCCGCCAGCTTGTTTCGCGAGCTCTCCGGTCTCCAGCGAATAGGTCTTGCCGTAAAGGTCGAACTGTTCGGTGATCTTCCCCATTCCTCTTCCTCTTTCTTCTTTGGACGCCCACATGTGTGTGGAGCGCGAGCGGGGCGTCAAGCCCCATGACATCGCAGGCGGGAATCTGTTCCCGCCTGCGAGTAGGTCCGACGACTAACTGCGCAGACCGAGCTTCGCTACGACCGCGCGGTAGCGCTCGATGTCGGTCTTCTTGAGGTAGTTCAGCAACCGGCGTCGCTGGCCGACGAGCTTGAGCAGCCCTCGACGGCAGTGGTGGTCGTGCTTGTGGTAGCGGAGGTGCTCGGTAAGGTCGCGGATCCGCTGGGTGAGAAGAGCGATCTGGACCTCCGGCGAGCCGGTGTCCGATTCTCCCCGAGCGTACTCGGCGATGATCTCGGACTTCACGTCCTTGGAAAGTGCCATGTATGGTTCCACCTTTCTTGTGTTAGTCGCCCGAGTCCGAGATCGCCGCCGGTGGTGCGTGCGTCCAAGAGACGGGTATGCCGTACAACCCTCAAAGTATACCACGCATGCCAGGGGGTGTCAGACACACCAAGCGAGCCACCTTCGCGGATGACTCGGCACACTCAGGTCTCGGCTGTGCCGGCCGCCCGCAGGGTCGATCTTGCGGCCTCAATGTCGTGCCGGATGGCCGCCACGAGGTCGCGTGTCGAGTCGAATGCGCGTAAGTCACGTATCCGCGCGACGAAGTCGACCGCGATCTCCTCCCCATGCAGCTCGCCACCGTCAAAGCCTAACAAGTGGACTTCTACGACGTCTTGGGACCCAGGGAACGAGGGAGGGGCTCCCGCCGACACCGCAGCGTCGTACGTCTTGCCGCCCACTGTGGCTCGTGCGCTGTACACACCGTCGGCGGGCACGGCTGCATAGGAGTGCGGCCGCACATTGGCGGTCGGCACGCCGAGAACGACGCCTCGTCCCCGGCCGTGAACGACACAGCCACGCACGCGGTGAGGCCGTCCGAGAAGCAGAGCGGCGTCTTCGACCCTCCCGTGCGCGAGAAGCGCTCGAATCCTCGTCGAGGTGATGGGCGCTCCATCGGCGGTCACGAGCGGGTGTGCGGTCACTGCGAACCCATGGAGGGCGCCCAGGGCCGAAAGAGTGTCGACGTCGCCTGCGGCCTTGTGACCGAATCGGAAGTCATGCCCCACGACGAAGGCCACGGGGTCAAAGGTCGAAAGGACGACTCTCTCGAAGAACACTTCTGGCGACATGGCTGCGATGGGGGCGTCGAACGGCACCACGAGCACCACTTCGGGCTCGAGCGCACACAAGAACTCGAGCTTGTCCTCAAGCTCCAGCAGCTGTGGAGCGGCGTTCTCGGGTCGCACCACTCTATCCGGGTCGCGATCGAAGGTGAGGACGACCGGCGCCACGTCACGCTGACGGGCTTGCTGGATGGCGGCCTGTACGAGGGCCTGATGCCCGATGTGCACTCCGTCGAACACTCCCATGGCGGCCACCGCCGGACCGAGGTGTTCCGTTCCCGGTCCCAGGGTCACGACACGCGTCACCGGGGACCCCCTAGCAAGACCGCATTGGCGACGAGCAGATCGCCCGACGCGTGGTATACGCCCGCAAGACGTCCATCCGCCTCCACGGCGACAAGGGTGCCCTCGGCATACGTCTTGCCCGATACGAGCGGCGCCCCGGTGGCAGTCTGCTGAGAGTCTGCGTGCACCACCGGCAGACCAAGAGCCTCGAAGGGGTCGACGAACAAGGTCGCGAGCGCATGTGACTTCGCTGCTTCGACCACATCGGACAGCTGCGTTGCTTGGGCGATAGTGATCCTGCCCGATGCGGTCCTGCGCAGCGCTGAAAGGTGGGCTTTCGTGCCGAGTGTTTCACCGAGGTCCCGTGCGAGCGCACGGATGTAGGTGCCTTTCGAGACCGTCACGTCGATCGTCCACGAATGTGCCGCCTGATCGAGCGTGGTCAGGCGGGCCGAGAGGACGCGGACGTGCCTCGGTTCGAGTTCGAGCGGAGTACCTGCGCGGGCCGCTCGATGCGACACTCGTCCGCCACGCTTTATGGCCGAATATGCGGGGGGGACCTGCGCGTGCGTGCCCACAAGACCTTCCACTATGTGGGAGGCACGCGAGGCGTCCCCTATCACGTCCGGAACAGGCGCCACAGCCACGACCCTGCCTTGCGCGTCATCGGTGTCAGTCGCGCTCCCGAAGGTGATGGTAGCCTCGTAGGACTTCTCTGCCGAGGAGATATAGGGCTCAAGCCGGGTGTATGGACCGAGCAGCACCACCAACACGCCAGTAGCCATGGGGTCCAGCGTTCCAGCGTGACCCACACGACCCTCACCCGACGCCGCACGCACCGCGTTCACGACGTCATGGCTCGAAAGTCCGGCCGGCTTGTCGATCACGAGGACCCCTTGGAGTGTCGTGGCGCCGCGACGGGGCGTCATCGGTCATCACCAGGTTCACCAGCGGGGAGCAACGGCAGCAGGCGCGAGAGGACGTGGCCCAGGTCTCCTTCGGCGGTGAATCCGGCTGCAGCACGATGTCCGCCGCCACCGAGCGATCGTGCCACGGTTCCTACGTCGGCGTCCTCCTTCGCTCGCAAACTCCCTTTGACGTAGCCGTCGTGGACCTTGAGGAGCGCCACCACCTCGACGCCCGCCAAAGTACGGATCTCATCGATGAGGTTCTCGGTCTCTTCGGGCAGCGCGCCCGTCTCGGCAAAGTCGTCGTCAGCGATCCATGAGTAGGCGACTACACCTGCGTTCGCGAGGGTGAGACGGCTCATCACGCGCGCCTGGAGCTCGAGCGACGCTAAGGAACGGTGCTCGTAGACGGCTCGGTACAAGGCGGCTGGGTCAGCGCCTGCGTCGATGAGGCGCGCAGCAGTGCGAAAGGCCGCCGGGGTCGCATTGGAGTACGAGAAGCGACCTGTGTCGGTCATGAGGGCTGTGTAGGCGCATGCCGCGATCACGGGGTCTAGTGAGACCTTGAGATGCGCAAGGAGTTCGAGCAACACAGACGCTGTCGAAGGCGCAGTCTCGTCGACGATGTTGAGGGTGCCATAGCGCGTATTGTCGGGATGGTGATCCATGACGATGACCGATGATGCAGAGCCGAGCAAAGGCTCGGCGGCACCCAGACGTGAAGGGTGAGGTGAGTCGAGAGCGAGTATGGTGTCCGGGGTGTCCGTGAGCGACTCAACGGATGCGTATCGCTCCGAACCCGGGAGAAAGGCATAGGTGGTAGGCACCTGAGAGTCCTGTGCGCAGAGAGGGACGCAGCGTACTCCGACCGCATCGAGCGCGTGCATCGCCGCGAGCGTGCTCCCTACCGCGTCGCCGTCGGGGTCGACATGCGAACACACAGCCACGAAGCGTGCAGCCAGAAGAGCTGCGGCAGCGGTTCGAAGTGTCTCGTCGCTGCCGCTCACTCGCCGGGCTCTCTCTCGCTGTCCCATTCGGGATGCTCGGAGAGTTCGCGGTCCAAAGCTCGCGTGATGCGCTCCCCGGCGTCCACGCTCGTGTCGATGTGGAACCTGAGAGCAGGAAGGTACTTCATCACCACTCGCTCACCCAGGGCCGCTCGGATGCGGTGCTTCGCCGATTCGAGACCGGCGAGCAGTTCGTCATAGCGTTCCTGAGTGCCGTGGGTCGTCACGAAGACATCTGCGTACCGCAGGTCGGGACTTACTACGGCGCCAGTGACGGTAGCCATCTCCAGACGAGGGTCCTGCACCTCCTCGATGAGGATGGACGCGATCGCTTCTCTGACCGACTCGTTGAGCTTACGGGTGCGAGACGTGGGTTTCATCGCCCTCGTCACTCCTCACGGGCGACCTCGACCGTGCGGTACGCCTCGATGACGTCGCCTTCCTTAAGATCCTGGAAGCCTTCGATACCCACGCCGCACTCGTAACCTGCCTTCACGCTCTTGACGTCATCCTTGAATCGGCGCAACGAGTGCAACTTGCCATCGAAGACGACCGTCCCATCTCGGACAACCCGGACCGCGTCGTCTCGCGATATCTCGCCTTCCTGCACGAGGCATCCGGCGATGACGCCGACCTTGGGGACCTTGAAGAGTTCTCGCACCTCAAGACGAGCAGTCTCGTGCTCTTCTATGGTCGGCGCCAACATGCCGATGCGTGCCGCGTTGATGTCCTCGATGGCCTTGTAGATCACACGGTAGAGTCTGAGGTCGACCTTCTCTTGCTCGGCAAGCGTCTTCGCCTTCGGTTCGGGCCGTACGTTGAACCCGATGATGATGGCGTCCGATGCGTCGGCGAGCATGACGTCGCTCTCGTTTATGGCCCCGACTCCCGAATGGATGACGTTGACATGCACCTCTGTCTGGTCCATCTTGTCCAGCGCGTCCTTGAGGGCTTCGATCGAACCCTGTACGTCAGCCTTGACCACCAGGTTGAGGTCCTTGATCTCCCCTTGTTGGATGCGCGCGAACAGATCGTCCAGCGACACGTGTGTCTTGGACTCATAAGCGAGCAGCCGCTGTCTGAGCGCCCGTTCCTCGGCGATCTGCCGAGCCTCGCGATCGTCGCTTACGACACGGAACTCGTCGCCGGCGGCAGGAACGCTCGAGAGTCCGAGGATCTCGACCGGGTCGGCAGGTCGTGCCGAGTCGACCGTCTCGCCTGTGGGGTCGATCAAAGCGCGGACTCGGCCGTGAGCGGTCCCCGCAACCAATGCATCGCCGACGCGCAGCGTCCCGCGCTGCACGAGTACCGTCGCAACGGGTCCGCGTCCTTTGTCGAGTTTGGCCTCTATCACCACACCGTGTGCGGGGGCATCAGGGTTGGCTTTGAGCTCAAGGACGTCGGCCTGCAAGAGGATCATCTCAAGCAGCTCGTCTATGTTGATGCGCTTCTTGGCGCTCACGTTCACGAAGATGTTGGAACCGCCCCACTCCTCGGGGACGATGTCGTGTTCCGTGAGCATCTGCCGCACTTGATCGGGGTTCGCGCCCTCTTTGTCGATCTTGTTCACGGCGACTATGATCGGGACGCCGGCCGCCTTGGCATGGTGGATCGCTTCAACGGTTTGAGGCATCACGCCGTCATCCGCAGCGACGACCAGGACCGCGATGTCGGTGACCTCCGCGCCACGGGCGCGCATAGCGGTGAATGCTTCGTGTCCGGGAGTATCGATGAAGGTGATCTGGCGACCGTTATGTGTGACCACGGAAGCGCCGATGTGCTGCGTGATTCCGCCGGCCTCAGTTGCTGCGACGCCGGTCTCGCGGATCGCGTCGAGCAAGGAGGTCTTCCCGTGGTCCACGTGACCCATGACGGTCACCACCGGAGGCCGCGGCTTAAGATCCTCAGGACGGTCTTCGTAGACGATCCCTGTCTCTTGCTCTGGCGAGGTGATATGCACACTGACCCCAAGATCCTCCGCCAGGATCTCCATCGTGGTACGGCCGATGGGCTGGTTCACGTTGAGCAGCTCGCCCAACAGCATCAGCCGCTTGATGACGTCGTTGGGTGGCAGTCCGAGGGCCTCGGCGAACTCCCCCACGGTCGCCCCTTCGTTCACGACGATGGCGCCTTGCGCGGCGGCAGCCGCAGCAGCTGGACCTGCTGTGGCTGCGAGAGTCGCGGATTCTCTCTCGCCCGTGGGCTTCTTGGCCTTCTTCTTCTTGCGCGGTCCCGCCGCTCCCGCGGCCATCTTCGCCGCTTCAGCCAAGATATGCTGATGGCGCTCGGCTTCTTCGGCTTGGCGGGCCATCTGACGGTAGCGTTCGGCCTCCTCGGCCTCCAATCGTCTGGCTTCGTCTTCGAGGCGCTTACGCTCCTCCTCGGCCTTTGCCTCGGCTTCGAGGCGCTTACGCTCCTCCTCGATGCGTTGCTGGGTCTCGAGCGTCTTACGCCTCGCCTCTTCACGCTCGACGTCCAGGCCGACCGGTACCCGCTTCTTGGGGGGCTTCACAGTCTGCGGCTGCGCCTGCTCGGCCGGTGCCGGTGCCGCGAGACGTGCGCGTTCGGCCTCTAGAGCAGCTTCCTTGGCTGCTGCCTCCGCTTCCGCCTGCGCACGTGCCTGCTCTTGCGCCTGGGCGGCGAGCTTGGCACGCTCCGCATCCTCAAGCGCGCGTCTCTCCTCCTCCTTGAGCCGCTCCGCCTCCATTTGGGCCTGTCGCTCGGCGATGATAGGAGCAAGGTTCTTGCGGATCTTGTCGACGTACGCCTCCACAAGTGTTGAAGCGTGGTTCTTGGCCGGGATCTTCATCTCGGCCAAGTGTTCAAGGAGCTCCTGGGAGGTCATCCCGAACTCCTTGGCAAGTTCATGTACTCTCATTACGGGCATTCGTTCACCGTCCTGATCGCAGGCACTGCGCTATTCCTCAAGCGCCTGCTCGTAGTCTCGTCTCAATCGCTCCACGTCGTCGTCGCGTAAACTCACCCTCAGCGCGGCGTCGAACTTGTTCTTCCGTACGGCCTTCTCGAAGCACTCGGTCGAGGGACACACGTACGCGCCTCGGCCGTTCCGCCTGCCCGTGGGGTCCACCACGACATCTCCATCGGGCGTGCGCACGATGCGTACGAACTCGCGCTTTGTGGCCTGGCGTCCACACGCAAGACATGTGCGCAGCGGAGTCTTCTTAGCCTTCATATGTCAGGCCCCGGCCTCCTCTTCGTGGATGCGGCAGAATAAGCTGCCCGGGACACACTGGTTGCGACAACGGATCCCGTCCTCGGTGACATGGATGCAGCGGCCGTCGCCAAGCTCGACCTTCTGTTCGCTTGACGTGGCGGCGGTAAGCCCGCTTGAGATGGCCTGCGTAAGGCTCTTGATGTCGATACGCCAGCCGGTGAGCTTCGCAGCAAGGCGCGCGTTCTGGCCTTCCTTGCCGATTGCAAGAGACAACTGGTCATCTGGGACGATGACTGTGGCCGTATGATCCGCTGGGTTGATGAGCACGTTCGACACCTTGGCTGGTGAGAGAGCGTTGCCGACGAACGTCGCAGGGTCGTCACTCCATGGGATGACGTCGATACGCTCGCCATGCAGCTCCGCGACCACCATGCGCACGCGGCTGCCTTTGGGTCCGACGCAAGCGCCGACTGGATCGAGTCCGCTCTCCCGGCTGGAGACGGCGACCTTCGAGCGCATGCCTGGCTCGCGCGCGACGCTCTTGATCTCCACGATCCCGTCGTATATCTCGGGTACCTCGAGTTCGAAGAGCCGCTTGATGAGGTTCGGGTGGGTGCGCGACACGATGATCGACGGCTCGTTGGACGCCGTCTTGCGTACGTCGATTATCAGTGCCTTGATGCGCTGGTTATGATCGTAGCGCTCGTTGGCGGGCTGTTCTTCGGGGGGCAGCAAGGCCTCGACACCCTCACGGATCTTGATCAATGTGTAGCGGCTGTCGCTCTGCTGGACGGTGCCGGTGATGCTGTCGCCTATTCGGTCCGCATATTCGCGGAATATCTGGTCGCGTTCCGCTTCGCGGATGGACTGGGTGATGACCTGTTTTGCGGCCTGCGCGGCAAAGCGCGAGATGTCCGAGGGCGTGATGTCGCTTTCCTCGAACACTGGTTCCTCCTCAGTGCCCCCGACCGGTACGAGTTCGAACACCCGGATGCGGCCCGTCTCACGGTCGATCTCGACGCGAGCGTCGTTGGCCAGATCGAGTGTCTTCTTGTAGCTGGAAGCGAGTGTCTGCTCGAGACGGTCGAGTATGACCATCTCGTCGATGTTCTTCTCACGCGCGAGCTGACGTAGCGCGTCCATCAGTTCCGAGCTCATCGCGTCTTCCCTTCGTCGATGGATGCGAAGTCGAACTTGAGGTGGGCCTTGGTGATCGACGCAAGAGGGATGCTCAAGCGTGTCGTATCGGTCTTGAGTATCACCTGGTCACCATCGAGACCAGCAAGCATGCCGGAAAACGAACGTCGCCCGTCTATCGGTGACGCTACCTTCAAGGCGACGTGCCGGCCTGTGAAGCGCTCATAGTCCGCAGGCTTGCGCAAAGGACGTTCGATTCCCGGGGACGACACCTCTAGGGTGTAGGCGCCTGCGAGGTCATCACAGGAATCCAACGCGTCGGAGATCCATGCGTTGGCTGCGACGATCGTGTCGATGTCTATTCCGCCTTGCTGGTCGAGATAGACACGGACCATCCGGCTACCTCCTTGGCCGGTGATCTCCACAGCCACGAGCTCCAGTCCGTGGGCGGCGGCTGCATCTTCCAGAAGCGCCGTCAAGCTCGCCGTCAGGTCCTTGGACACTGATGCAACCTCCTCCCAGAACAAAAGAAGCGGGGGTCAGCCCACTTCTGCCGATACTGCAGGTTCGACGTGCGGAATGATTCTACCACAGGGCGGATGGCGGGCAAACAGGCAAGTGTGTGGAGCGCGCGCGCCGTCACACGTGCGACCGCTAGCAGCCAGTCGCTCGGCCGAGGCGTCATGCGATTCTCCCTCCAGGTATCGAGGTGAACGCAGAGTCGTGACGCGTGACGGCTATCGGGTCGTGGACGACCTGTTAGGGTGTGTCGCCGCGCCAGCGACTCGACTAGCGGCGCTTGGACCGTATCATCTCGGCGACGCGAAGCGGTGCTTGCGCGATCGGGACCTGGGTCCGCTCTCCCGTCTCGCGGACCTTGACTTCGACGGTTCCCTCGGACACCGCCTTGCGGCCCACGATCACCTGCACGGGCCACCCGATCAGGTCTGCATCGGCGAACTTGACACCCGCGCGATCGTCGCGATCGTCGAGGATGACTTCGATGCCATCGTCAGCCAGTGCTTGCCAGATTCCCTTGGCGACCGGGTAGACCGTGTCATCGTCGACCGCGAGAGGAAGCACGGCGACCTCAAGTGGCGCCACGGACACAGGCCACACGATGCCTTGTTCGTCGCTATGCTGTTCGATGACCGCGGCGAGTGCACGCGTGATCCCGATCCCGTAACAGCCCATCAAGAAGGGCCTCTCGCTACCGTCTTCGGCGGTGAAGGTCGCGTGCATCGCCTCAGAATACCGTGTCCCTAGCTGAAAGACCTGACCGACCTCGATCCCGCGCGCGACCTTGAGTACGCCGTCACACTCAGGGCAAAGGTCGCCCTCCTCCGCGACGACAAGGTCCGTCCACGACGCCACCTCGAAGTCACGTCCAGGCATGGCGCCGACGAAGTGGAAGTCGTTCTCGTTGGCGCCGACTCCCCATGAGACCTCGTCCTGCAGGCTGCGATCAGCGACAAGGAGAGTGCCATCAGGGGGCGCAACAGGTCCGAGAGAACCTTTGGGGATGCCGTACCGGCGGAAGTCGTCCTCGTCCAAGAGCCTCGCGCCGGGCACGGCCCGGTCGGCTTTCACGGGGTTGAGCTCACGATCGCCCGGTATGAGGAAGAACACGAGCTGTCCTTCGGGGGACTCGGCTGCCATGGTCTTGACGGTGTCGTGCTCGGCGATGCCGAGGAACGAAGCGAGTTGCGCGATGGTGCGTATCCCCGGGGTGTGCACTCGCGTGAGAGGACCCGGTTCTCTCAGAGAGGGGTGCCGAGCGACGACGGACTCGGCCGCCTCGACGTCGGCTGCCCAGCCGCAGTCGCAGTAGACGAGCGCCGCTTCTCCGTTCTCGGCAAGGGCCATGAACTCGGTCGTGACCTTACCACCGATCTGTCCCGAATCGGCCGTGACGGCCCGCCAGTCCAAACCGAGCCTGTCGCAGAAGGCACCGTATGCTCTCGCCTGGGCGTCGTAGTGCTCCTGCAGCGAATCGGCGTCGGCGTGAAAGGAGTACGCGTCTTTCATGATGAACTCGCGGCCCCGGAGCAGCCCGAAGCGGGGCCGAGCTTCGTCGCGGAACTTGGTGTTGATCTGAAACAGCGAGACAGGCAGGTCGCGGTAGCTGCGGACCTCTCCCCTGACTGTGTCGGTGATGACCTCCTCGTGGGTGGGACCAAGACAGAAATCACGACCCGCGCGGTCCTTGAGTCGTGCGAGTTCAGGTCCATAGAGGTCCCAGCGCCCGGACTCTTGCCACAGCTCGGCTGGCTGCACGATGGGAAGCATCAGCTCTTGGCAGCCGATCGCCTCCATCTCCTCTCGGGCGACCTGCTCGATCTTACGTATGGAGCGCCACGCCAGCGGCAGGAAGGTGTAGATACCCGCGGCGACCTTGCGCACCATGCCCGCGCGAAGAAGAAGGCGGTGAGACGCGACCTCCGCTTCCGCGGGGTCCTCTTTCAGCGTGGGTGCGTAGACCTGGGACATCTTGAGCGCGACAGGCATGCTGGCTCCTTCTCGGCGGACATCGCACGTCAGCATACCAAGCCAGCGCCGCCGCGGCTACGCCACGCTCTTTACGAAGAACGCTCCGCAGCGATGCTCTCGATCTCTTCGAAGAGCGCGTCCACGATGTGCGCTTCGTCCACCTTTCGGACTGGTTCGCCTGCGCGGAAGATCAGCCCGACACCTTTTCCACACGCGACACCGACGTCCGCGTCGCGCGCTTCCCCCGGTCCGTTCACGACGCACCCCATGACCGCGATCTTCAGTGGTACGTCCATAGGGCCAAGACGCTCCTCTACCTCGACCGCGATCGGCACGAGGTCGACCTCACACCGCCCACACGTAGGGCAGCTCACAAGCTCCGGGCCGCGGCGACGGATGTCGAGTGATGCCAAGATCTCCCAGGCGACGATGACTTCTTCATGCGGATCTGCCGTGAGCGAGACACGCAGCGTGTCACCGATACCCTCGGCGAGAAGCACCCCCAGACCCACGGCGCTCTTGACCGTCCCGCGGATGAGGGTGCCCGCTTCGGTGACGCCGATGTGCAAAGGATAGGGCAGCTCGCGGGCCAGCGACCGGTAAGCGTCTATCGTAGCGCCCACCGACGAGGCCTTGGCCGAGACGACCACGTCTTCGAATCCGCGCGAAACGATGTGCTCGCAAAAGGTCACGGCGCTAGCCGCCAGCTTCTCGGCAAGCGGCCAATCGCGATCGCGATACTCCTCGGCAAGAGATCCCGCGTTCACGCCGATGCGGACGGGTATGCCCGCCTCCCCCGCGGCGTCGACGACGGCGTCAACACGGTCCATCGACCCGATGTTGCCAGGGTTGATGCGCAGCTTGGCCGCGCCTGCTCGTGCTGCCTCGATAGCAAGCCGGTAGTCGAAATGGACATCGGCGACCACGGGCAGGGGACTTTGGGCGCACACCTGCGCGAAGCCAGGCAAAGCGTCGGCATGCGGGATAGCGACCCGCACTATCTCGCAGCCAGCAGAGAAGAGCCGTGCGATCTGCGCAAGCGTCGCGTCGACATCGCGGGTGTCGGTGTTCGTCATCGACTGCACCGTGACCGGCGCTCCTCCGCCGATCACGACGGTGCCCACCGATACCGGCCGGGTCTGACGACGTGTGATCATCGTGCGGTCTCCTTCGTGGCTTATCGGGCCAAGCGCATCACGTCTGAGTACATCAGGTATCCGATCAGCGAGAACAGGAGTATCGCCCCTGCCGCGCTCACGGCCAGCGAGAGCCGACGGCCGAGCGGCCTGCCTGCAATCCACTCGATGATCTCAATGGCCACTTTGCCACCGTCAAGTGGTGGTATGGGGAGCAGATTCATGGCGCCGAGCGACAAAGACAACAGTGCGATGAACCAGGCGTAGTCCAACGGACCTGCCTGTGCGGCATCCGCTGCCATCACACTGATGCCGACCACGCTACGCGAGTTCTCCACTGATGTCGCGAACGTCGACGGACGGAAGAAGTCCCCGATGGCGGAGAACACCATGCCCGTCCACTTGAAGCTCAGGCCCAGTGCCTCCCCCGCTGTGTAGTTCACTTTGACGAAGGCGGGGCGTACGCCGAGGAACCCGTGGCCTTCAAGGTCCTTCAGCACCGCCTTGACCGCGTGGGGCTTCTCATCGCGCGCGAACGAGATGGAGACTTCTTGGCCCGGTTCGGTCGCGGCCATCAGTTGCTGGAAATGCGTCCACGAGGTGAGCTCTGTCCCATCAAGATGGGTGAGAACATCACCCGGTTCGAGACCCGCTGCTGCTGCCGGTGATGCAGGCTCCACGTAGTCCAGCCGTAGAGATGCTTCGTAGTTACCGAATATCGACAGCACGAGTGTGAAAACCAGGATGGCGGTGGCCAGGTTGACGAGCACTCCAGAAAGCAACAGGGTTATGCGTTTCCAGGGGGGCAACCCCCTGTACGTCTCATTCCGCGCGGTCGCGAGCAACTCCTGGGCGCCGAGCGAAGGGTCCAGACCTTCGACGATCGTGTAGTGTCCAGAGGAGTTTTCGCGTATCGCCCCGTAGTCCTCTAACGTGGTGATGAGAGTCGTCGCTCTTGTGGAATCGACGCCGAGCACACGAGAAAGGCCTGCCGCGTCGAGCGAGCCAGCGTCGGCGACCGCTTTGAGTGCATCGGCAAGGAGGTCGTCTTCGGGACCTGGCTCCATGCCCGCGATGCGCACATATCCGCCGAGAGGGATTGCAGTGACGCCGAAGGTGGTCTTCTTGGTCCTCAGGCGCAAGGCAGGTCCGGGAAGGCCGATCATGAACTCGTGGACCTTCACGCCAAAGGCACGCGCAGCCAGAAAGTGGCCGCCCTCGTGCAAGACGACCAGGATCGAGAAGGTCACCACACCCCAGAACACTGCGGCGAGGACGGAGGGCGCCACGGTCATGTGTAAGTCTCCCCTTTCGTCTTCGCTGTCAGGAGCGCCCACATGGGAGCAAACGCCGCGCCAGACGCCTACAGCGCATGCCTCGCCAGTTCTCTCGCCGCATGATCGACAGCTTCGATGTCGGAAAGAGAGCTCGGCTCGAACGGGTCATGCGCCTCCATGACGGCTTCTACGACACGCGGAATGTCACAGAAGCGTGCGCTGCCCGACAGGAATGCTGCAACAACGACTTCGTTGGCGGCGTTCATGACCGCAGGCATCGTGCCGCCGATGCGCCCTGCCTCCAATGCGAGCGCGAGACACGGGAAAGCATCCATATCGGGCTCTTCGAAGTCAAGATGTCCCAGGGTGGCGAAGTCAACAGGTTCGACGGGGGCCGTCCAGCGCTCAGGATGGCTCAACGCGTACTGGATCGGGATCCGCATGTCGGTCGGCCCGAGATGCGCCTTCACGGTGCCATCCACGTACTCGACCATGGAGTGCACGCACGACTGAGGGTGTATGACGATCTTGATACGTCCGAGCGGCACATCGAAAAGATGGTGGGCCTCGATCGCCTCAAGCCCCTTGTTCATGAGCGTGGCCGAATCCACCGTGATCTTGGGCCCCATGGTCCATCGCGGGTGGCGCAGGGCCTCCTCCGCCGTGACATCGGCGAGGTCGTCGCGACAGCGGCCACGGAAAGGACCGCCCGACGCGGTCAGCCAGATGCGCCTGACAGCGGAGTGGGGTTCACCAGAAAGACACTGGAAGATGGCGGAGTGCTCGCTGTCGACAGGGATGATCTGGCCAGCGAAACGCACGCGAGACATCACGAGCGTCCCGCCGGTGACCAAGGACTCTTTGTTGGCGAGCGCAAGCCGCTTCCCAGCGTCAAGACACGTCACGGTCGATCGAAGACCCGCCGCTCCGACAAGAGCGTTCACCACGACTTCCGCATCGGTCAAAGCAGCGAGTTCCGCGGCCGCATCGTCCCCTGAGTAGATCGTCGCTTCCGGCACAAGGCCCGCGAGCGAACCAGCTCGTGATGCGTCGGCAAGAGCGATCTGGGTGACGTGATGAGTCCGCGCCTGCTGCGCGAGTAGCGGCACGTTGCTGTGCGCCGCGAGCGCCACCACCCGGACCCGCTCAGGATGAGAGGCAGCAACGTCGAGGGTTTGCCGGCCGATCGACCCTGTTGAGCCGAGTACAGCGATGCGCAGGGGATGCGTCATCGTGCACCTGCGAAGACGAGCATGTAGTACGTGACGATCGACACCAGGACCATGGAGTCGAAGCGGTCCAAGAAGCCACCGTGACCCGGCAGCGAGGTCCCTGAGTCTTTGAGGGACGCCTCTCTCTTGAGGCGAGACTCGGCCAGATCTCCCACGACGGCAGCCAGTGATGCGGCGACGCCCACCAGAGCGAGCCACCACGCAGTGATACCAGTGTCGGCCAGATACGCGAGTGCGACCCATACAGCGATCGTGAAGATCGTTCCTGCCGCGAAGCCCTCCCATGTCTTGCGGGGAGAGATCCTCGGCGCCATCTTGTGTCGTCCCAGTGATGAGCCCACGAGGTAAGCGAACGTGTCGTTGGCCCACACACTGGCGACGGTGGCGAGCGCGAGTTCGGCGCCTGCATCGAGTTGGCGTATCAAGACCAGGTGCGACAACGTGAAGCCCACATACACAGCGCCGAAGACCGTGACCGCGGTGTCGGATGCTCGGACCTGACGGAACGCCAGATGCCACGCGAGAGAGGCGACGATCAAGGCGCTCACCACAGCAGTAAGACCGTGCTCACCTTGCCACAAAGATGCGAACGGCATGACGGCGACGGCGGCGAGACCGAAGAACTCGTTAGGGAGCCGTCGCTCGCGACGCATGATCCCATAGAACTCGGCTGCGGCACCTGCAGCGACCACCGCGACGACCACGGCAAGGCCAGCCGGTCCCGTGACAAGGATGCTGCCGATGAAGGCAACACCTACGAGGAGTGCTGTGCCTATACGGGCCGCCAGGTCTCGCAGACCACCGTGGGGGGTCTCGTCTGTCACGACGAGGCTCCGAACCGCCGGTCGCGGCTCTGGTAGTCCACGACTGCCCGGAGGAGGTCGTGCCGCGAAAAATCGGGCCATAGGGTTTGGCAGATCCAAAGCTCACTGTACGCGACCTGCCACAGCAAGAAGTTGGAAAGACGCATCTCGCCACTTGTGCGTATCACGAGGTCGGGATCCGGCACACCCGCTGTATACAGATGAGAAGACACAAGAAGCTCGTCCACTTCTGAGGGGTCGAGTATCCCGCCAGCAGCTTTGGCTGCAATCGCCCGTGTCGCGTCAACGATCTCCGTACGTCCGCCATAGTTGAGAGCGACAATGAAGGTGAGTGTTTCGTTTGCCGCAGTGTTCTTCTCTGTGCGCCTGAACGCGGCCATCGTCTCAGGAGGCACATCGTCCTCGCGGCCGATCACTTTCACTCTGATACCAAGTCGCTGCAAAGAGTCGAGCTCGCGCTCGAGCACTTCAACGAACAGGCTCATCAGCACGTCGACTTCTTCTGCAGGCCGTCGCCAGTTCTCGCTTGAAAAGGAGTAAGCGGTCACGTACCCGATGCCGAGCTCGATCGCTGATGCGAGGGTCTCCCGCACTGCTTTCACTCCCGCGCGGTGGCCGGCAGCGCGCGGAAGCCCACGTTTAGCCGCCCATCTTCCGTTGCCGTCCATGATGATGGCAACATGCCGAGGCACATCGGCGATCCGAAGCTGCGAAAGGAGTTCGCGGTCCTTCTTGGCTGTGAAGAAGGCTTCTAGGCTCTGTCGTGTGGGGGTCATGGTGATCAGACTTCCATGATCTCCTCTTCTTTGCGTTTGACCATCTCGTCGATCGCGCGGATGTGTTCGTCCGTGGCCTTTTGAACCTCGTTCTCTTGTCGATGGAGCTCGTCTTCGGAGATCTCGCCTGCCTTCTGGAGATGTTTGAGATGTTCGTTCAAGTCTCGGCGGATGTTCCGAACGGCGACACGGGCTTCTTCCGCGTAGTGCCTGCAAAGTCTGACAAGCTCGCGGCGGCGCTCCTCTGTGAGCGGCGGGAACGGCAAGCGGATCACCTGACCGTCGTTGGCGGGGTTGAGGCCGAGATCCGATGAAAGGATCGCCTTCTCGATGGCCTTGATGGCGGTCCGATCGTATGGAGTGATGACGAGGAGTTGCGGTTCCGGCACGCTTACGGACGCGATCTGCAGCAGGGGTGTGGGAGCGCCATAATACTCCACGGTGAGCTTCTCCAGCAGCGTACTCGAGGCTCGACCTGTCCGCACGCTGCTGAACTCATGCGCGAGGGAAGCCAGCGCCTTGTCCATATGGTCGTTCGCCTCGGCTATGGTGGTGATCGTCATCTATGCGCCTCCTCGTACGATCGTGCCGACTCGCTCGCCTCTAAGTGCTCGCTCGATGTTCCCCGGTGTGTCCATGTTGAACACGATGATGGGCAGGCCGTTGTCCATACACAGTGACACAGCGGTGGTGTCCATGACGCGAAGTCCTCGATTGAGGACCTCGATGTACTCAAGTTCGTCGAACTTCACCGCATCGGGGTTCTTGGTGGGGTCATCGTCATACACACCGTCGACCTTGGTAGCCTTCATGATGCAGTCCGCACCGATCTCAAGGGCTCGGAGAGCCGCGGTCGTGTCAGTGGTGAAGTATGGATTACCGGTTCCTGCAGCGAAGATAGTGACACGACCCTTCTCCAGATGCCGTATCGCCCGCCGACGTATATACGGTTCAGCGACCGCTTGCATCGCGATGGCGGTCATCACACGAGTGAAAACGCCCTCACGTTCGAGTGCATCTTGGAGCGCGAGTGAGTTCATGACGGTGGCGAGCATGCCCATGTAGTCCGCCTGCGCGCGGTCCATTCCAGTCGCAGAAGCTGCCAGGCCGCGGAAGATGTTGCCACCTCCGACAACGATCGCGATCTCGATGCCCGCCTCATGGACTGGCTTGATCTGCCTCGCAAGGGACGCCAGGACGTTCGGATCGACGCCGTAGCCTTCCTCTCCCATGAGGGCCTCACCCGAAAGCTTGAGCAGCACTCGTTTGAACCGGAAAGCACCCATGGTCCTCCCTAGGTACGACGATCGCGGGTAACCCCACCACTCCCACTCGTGCCGATTCTAAACCAACGAGGCGGCGTATGCGCGCCGCCTCGTTGGTCCGAGCGCAACTGCGCTAGCAGCCGCAAGATGCCTTGGGAGCGTCGCTCGTCTCTCCAAGCTGGAAACGCTCGAATGCGCGCACGCTCACCGTGCATCCGACCTCTTGCGAGACGCGGCCGGCCAATTGCTGGACGGTGATCTCGGGGTCCTTCACGAAGGGCTGCTCCATCAGGCAGACTTCCTTGAAGAACTTCTGCAGGCGGCCCTCGGCCATCTTGTCCTGGATCGCGTGAGGCTTTCCGCTCTCCGCAGCCTGTGCGCGGTAGATCGACATCTCATGTTCGATGACCTCGGCACTCACCGACTCGCGGTCTACGGCGATAGGTGAGGCCGCAGCCACTTGCATCGCCACGTCCTTGACGAATGCCAGGAACGCCGGATCGCTTGTCCGGCGCGTGTCATCTGACGAGACGTTGACCAGTACTCCGATCTTGCCGCCCATGTGAACGTAGCTGCCGATGAAACCCGATTCATCGGCGACCATGCGGGCAAAACGAGTTATCGCGATGTTCTCGCCGAGCTTGCTCACCAGCTCACCCAGCACCTGCTCGACGCTAAGGTCTCGGCCGGTCAGGGTCTGGCTCTTGAGTGTCTCGATATCGGCTGGCGCAGCGGTTGCGACATGTGCTGCGAGCTCGTTGGCGAACGATCGGAACTGGTCGTTAAGACCGACGAAGTCGGTCTCGCAGTTGACCTCGACCAGAGCCCCCACGCGGTGGTCGCCGGAGACATACGCGGCGACGACTCCTTCGTTGGCGACGCGTCCTGCCTTCTTGGCAAGCGCCGCAAGCCCTCTTGTGCGCAAGATGTCGACCGCGGCAGTGATGTCGCCGTCAGCTTCCGTCAGCGCCTTCTTGCAATCCATCATGCCGGCGCCAGTGATCTCGCGCAGCTCTCGAACCATTCCTGCAGTGATCTCCATTGTCACTCCTCGTTGTGGGATTGAGGCCATACGCCGCTCTG
>JAJFTR010000055.1 GCA_021372825.1 Actinomycetes bacterium | reverse complement strand
GAGGTCCCGCCTAACAAGCGGATCGAGCAGTCAATACGCCGCGTGCGAGGTAGACTCGGGCTGAGAACGCGGAGGCGGCGTATTGCAGCTCATCCGCAACAACGTTAGACGGGCAGGCTCCTCGGCACTCCGGCAAGCTGTCTCTCATCGGGGGCACGGAAGCCATCACGCCACCCTCGGCGCTCCTCACTCCCACTCGGCTCGGGCTCCTCGCTCCTCGGCGTGCCCACGTCTCGCCGCCATCTCCTCGGCAAGAACACGGTCCGGGGTGGGTGCTCCCACGAGGCCGGTACCGTGAGGCGGCGCGGCAAGGTCATCCACACATCCGGGCAGCGGCCGCGCCTGGGCCCCACGACTCCGGGCCGCCACTCGCGCCGACATGTCTCGGCCACGCCCTCGGGCGGGGAGGTGCTCGCCGCCAGGACGTGGCCGCTGCCGGGGCCGTCATCTGCGCGCTCGTCATCGAATGGGACCAGGGTGAGGGCTGTGTCCGTGGGTCACCCGGCGCTTCGCGATCGCCGTCTAACCCCGGCATCCAGCTGACGGCCAGGAGGGCTAAGATGAAGAGAGGCGCATCGGCCGCAGCTGATGCCCAAAGACGTTAGGCGGGACGTACAGTGGATTGTCGCAGCCGGGGGGAGGCGGCACGTGAGTTCCCATGCGGCCAGAAGCAGCGCGCGTTTCGCGAAGGCCTCGGAGCGCTGGACCGCAGATGACGGCGCCGCTATCGCCTCGGAACTTCGACTGCCAGCGGGTAGCTCGATTCTCGACGTGGGTGGCGGCACGGGCGTGCTGGCTGGGCACCTTGCG
The DNA here is from genome assembly GCA_021372825.1 of Actinomycetes bacterium. Classification (GTDB taxonomy): domain Bacteria; phylum Actinomycetota; class Coriobacteriia; order Anaerosomatales; family Anaerosomataceae; genus JAJFTR01. The sequence goes on along the minus strand of JAJFTR010000055.1, from coordinate 1,805 downwards.
GCCGCTTCAGCCTACTCTGTCACGGTGCTCGATCGAGACTCGCTCGCTGTCGAGAAGGGCTCGCCGCGCGTCGGCGTTACCTCGGTGCTGGGCGACGCGGGTGCGATGCCCTTTGTGGATGCCACTTTCGACGGCGTGCTCTTCGTAGACGCCTTCCATCACCTCGGGGATCAGCAGGCCGCTATCCGCGAGACCGCGCGGGTCCTCAGGCACGGCGGAGTCGTTCTCGTGGCGGAGCGCGACCCGGGCTACTTAGCCGCGAAGCTCACCTTCTGTTACGAGCGCATGATAGGCGAGTCCGTCAGCGCCCATGCTCCTCAGGAACTCGCTCAGATGTTCCGCGCGGTCGGAATCGAGGGTGCGACGCGGTACTCGGTCGGCGACTCCTACAGGTTTCGTGGAGTCAGGACGTGACCGTGCGCCCGCTAACCCCCGCTTCCACACAGACGGCGCGCCACGTACGGTAGACAGTGAAGATGGCGGTCAGCACCTCTCTCTGTGACGATGGGTGCCGAGTTCACGTCGATCGGGCTGACCCTACGGTAGGCTGAGTGACTCTGTGTCTTGGTCGAGATCTGTCGCCCGAACGACGGGGCTCCGTTTCCATCCCCGCACGCGACCGAACGGGCGTCCGTGACCTCATAGGAGCCTGTGCGAAGGCGCCCGTCACTGTCCTGTCCGCCCGCCCGGCCGGCGCGTGCCTTCAGCGGAAGGCGGGTCGAGCATGGCAGGAAGCAAGCTCGTTGTCATCGGCGGCGTCGATACCCACGGCGAGACGCACCACGCGGCGGTCATCGACACCGCGGGCCGAATCCTCGGCACGGCACCATTCGACGCGAGCGCGGCGGGATACCGCCGCTTGCTGAGGTGGCTCCGCAGTCACGGTGATCTCGTCTCCGTCGGCGTGGAGGGCACCGGCAGCTACGGTGCGGGACTGTGCCGCCACCTGTTCTCCCAGGGTGTGGATGTGATCGAGGTGGATCGCCCCGACCGTCGCATGCGGCGTCGGCGCGGCAAGTCCGACCCGGTCGACGCCGAGGCGGCGGCGCGATCCGTCCTGGCCGGCACCGCGATGGGATCCCCGAAGGACCGCAGCGGTCTCGTGGAGTCCATACGGACGCTTCGGGTGGCGCGCTCGGGGGCCGTCAAGGCACGGACGGCGGCGATGGGTAGCCTCAAGGCGATGATCACCACGGCGCCCGCGCCACTGCGCGAGAAGCTCGAGATCCTCTCGCGTCCGCAGCGGGTCAAGGCCTGTGCGGCGATGCGTCCTGATCCGACCCGGCTCGACGATCCCGCTCACGGGACCGAGGCCGCCCTTCGCAGCCTCGCGCGCAGGGTCATCGCGCTGGATGGCGAGATCGCCGAACTCGATGAGGCGCTGTCACCCCTGGTGCTCCAAGCCGCACCTCGCACGATGGCCCGATGCGGAATCGGAGTCGAGCACGCGGGTCAGCTGCTCGTCACTGTGGGCGAGAACATCGAGCGGCTACACTCTGAGGCCGCGTTCGCGCAGCTGTGCGGTGTGGCGCCGATGCTCGCCTCGAGCGGGCGAACCGATAGACACCGGCTCAACCGGGGCGGGGACCGCCAGGCGAACCGCGCTCTGCATCTGGCCGTGATCGTGCGGTTGGCGCACTGCGACCGCACACGGGCGTATGCGCTGAGGCGAACCGCCGAGGGCCTCTCGAAGGCGGAGATCATCCGCTGCCTGAAACGTTATCTGGCGCGCGAGGTCTACCCGGCCTTGGTGGCCGACTTGCGTGCGCTCAGGGGACTTGACACGATATAGGAGCATCTCGGGT
>JAJFTR010000044.1 GCA_021372825.1 Actinomycetes bacterium | reverse complement strand
CCCCTGGACCTCACGCAGCCTCGAGCACCCTTTTCAGCCGCGTGAGATCTTCGATCACGATGCGCTCGACGGTCTGGGTGATGAAGCGCTCCATCATCGCCGCTGAGCCTTTGAGTTCCGCTGAGCCCGCGGCGACCACACGGGTACCGCCCCGCTCCGCACGCACTGAAATACTCCCGTGCGCACGCACACCGCCGTGCACCGTGAAGCCGATGCGCTCGCCGGGCACGAACTCCGTGATCTCCAGGTCCGCCTCCACGATACGGCCTTGGTAGGACAGCGTTTGACGCAGGTGCGTGCCCACTCCCTGTCGCACCTCCCCGATGAAGCGGGTCGCGAGCAGCTCGGCACGCCAACGACGCTCATTGGTGTGATCTGCAAGGAACCAGAACACCTCTTCGCAGGGGCGCTCGATACGGATGGACTGTCGCGTGCGCATCGCTCACCCTCCGGGGCCGAGAAGTGTATACCCGACCTCGGCGAGAGTCGCAAGAACCGCTAGACCAGCTCCACCCGCCGAGGGATGGACTCCTGGGCGCCACGCCGCTCCACGGCCCGCGCTGCGGCGGCATTGGCCCACCGCGCAGCTTCGAGGAGCGTGCCTCCCCCGAGAAGGCCGTCGACGAGCGCGGCACAGAAGGTGTCTCCCGCCGCGGTGGCGTCCACCGCCTTGACCGGGACCGCCGGAACATGGTCAGCCCGCTCAGGTGTCACCACCACGCAGCCGTCTGAGCCGAGCGTGACGACCACGGCAGCGGGGCCGCGCAGCGCCCGTGCGACCGCGATCACCTGCTCGACGTCTTCCGGCACCGGCTGCATCGCGAGTTCGGCAAGCTCGACCCTGTTCGGGACGAGCACATCCACCCGTGCCAGCACCTCGGGCGCGACGCGACGCGCGGGAGCGGGATTCAACACGAGCAGCCCGCGGCAGTGCATGGCCGCGCGAGCGATCGCCTCGGCAGGCACCTCTTGCTGCGCGAGCACGCAGCGGGCATCGGCGATGGTGCCGGCGTTCTCGTCGATATGTGCGGCGGTGAGCGCGCCGTTAGCGCCGGGACTCACCACGATCGTGCTCTCGCCATCGGGCTCCACGAACACGAACGCCTGTCCGGTCGGCACATCCAGGCGCCGCACGCACGACGTGCCCACACCTTCGCTGTCCAGCACTTCTTGCATCCACTCGCCGTCGGGATCGTGACCGACGGCGCCGACGAGCACTACCGTCCGCTGGAGGCGTGCGAGAGCGACGGCCTGGTTGGCGCCCTTCCCGCCCGGGCCACGGCGGACCGCCGAGCCGAGAATGGTCGCCCCTCTCTTCGGCGCCTCCGGGACGTCCACCGACCTATCGACGTTGACGCTCCCTACCACCGCAACATCAATCATAGGTAGCGATCGCTCCGATCATGAGGTCCCAGAACCGCTCGGCGTCCAAGCGCATGCCTACCGAGGCGTTGTCGGGCTCGCCGGTCAGATGGTGCAGGTCCACACACGTCGCACCTCGCGTGTACAGACCCTGCGTCTCGATGGCCACCGGAACGCTCACGCACGCCACGATGGCGGGATCGATCACACGGGCCACCGCCACCGGGTCATGCAGCGGCGGCGACATGAACCCCCACGTCTTGCGGTAACTCGCCGAGAAGAACGTAAGCAGCTCCACACAGAGGGCAGCCATGCGCGTGCCCAGGCTGCTTATGCGCTCCAACACTTCGGGTGTTGCAAGAGCCTGGTGCGTGACGTTAAGGCCGCACATCGTCACCGGCACACCCGAAGCGAACACGACGGCGGCTGCCTCCGGATCCACTCGGATATTGAACTCGGCGTAGGGTGTGTCGTTGCCACGCTCCGTGGAGCCACCCATGAGCACGATCTCGCGGATCGAGCCCGCAAGCTCGGGGTGCGCCGCGAGCACGATCGCGATGTTGGTGAGCGGTCCTGTGGGGATGAGCGTCACGGGCTCTGGGTGCTCACGCAGGATCCGCACGATGAGATCGTGCGCCGTCTCGAAGTGCTCGGGCACCGTCGGCTCGCCGAACGCGGGCCCGTCCAATCCCGACACGCCATGGACGTACTCACCGATGTGCAGTGAGCCGAGAAGTGGACCAGCCGCGCCACGAGCCACGGGTACTCCCGTGATACCCGCTACCGAGCACATCCGGCGGGCGTTGAGCGTGCACTTCTCCACGGTCTGGTTGCCACCGCACGTCGTGATCGCGAGAAGCTCCAGAGCCGGGTCGGCCGCGGCAAGCAGGATCGCCATCGCGTCGTCGTGGCCCGGGTCGCAGTCCAAGATGACCGGCGTCGGCTTGGACATCACAG
>JAJFTR010000016.1 GCA_021372825.1 Actinomycetes bacterium | reverse complement strand
ACGCCTCCCCTCAAGGCAGGCAGCGCGCCGTGCCTCGGGGAGAGGCGTCGCCGGAGAGAGTGGCGGCGCTCCCGGGTCGCGATCACCGGCGGAAGCGCCGCCTCGGTCGTCGAGCTAAGGTGTGAGCTTGATTGGAATGCTCACGTTATTGATGGGCTTCCCATCCTTAGCGGAGTACTCGAAGACCACGAGCGATCCCATCTCTTGGCGCGGACTGGTGAATGGGATACTCACGTCGAAGGTTCCTCGTGTACCCGTGCCAGCGCTGGCAGTGACCGTCTTCTTCGCTAGGACCTTGCCGGAGGCATCCCGGACCTCCGCCTGGAAAGTCGCCTCGAACACGTTGGCGCTGCCTGTGATCCTGAGCGGACTCTTCGCTGTCGCGCCGGCAGCTGGTGTCTCGACGAAGATCGGCGGAAGCATGTCTGCCCAGTCGGAACGTTTCTGTGGGTGATCGAGGATGATGCCCTCGCCGCCGAGCGCCTCTACCGGCTTGCCGTTCATCTCGAAGACGACACTTTGCACTGTGGAGAACTGGGTCAACGTGTAGACGACCTGGGCGACCCTCATCATCATCGAGAGGGAGCCGCCTCCGTCGTCGAACGCATCGGTGAGGTCGACAGTGGCGATCTTGTTCTTGACGGTGACCGAGCGAAGCGACGTCTTCTTGGGGATCTCGGTGTGGAAGCCATACAGCGCATCGGTGTCGGTCGTGCCGTTCAGCAACTCCTTCAGCGCGGCGGTTGCTACTGCCTTGGTCGCGGGGACTTCGCGAGTGACCACGCCAAGCGTCTCACCTCGCGGGAAGTACAGCTTGAGCGTCACCGGCTCGGCCGCGGGCGTGGCGTCTGTGACACTGCCATCGTCTGCCGGTTGCGACGCGTTCTCCGTGGCAGGAGCGCCGGCTCCGGGCTGTCCTTGTCCCGTCGCGTCTTGCGTGGGGACGGTGGGAGTCTTCGCGCATCCTGCGAGTGCGAGCGTGAGCGTCGAGGCGATGCAGAGCACGCAAGCTGCGAACCGAAACGCGCGGTGCGAACGGAACCTGTGCATGATTACCTCCTGCCCATCGGTGCCAGCACCACCATATGCCCGCTCGCCATTCGCCGTGAACGGCTTGAGCTTCGCCGTCACCGAGCCGATACACGTATGAAAGGTATGTGCTAGCTTCCTTAGACAGGCACTTTCGGAGGTCTTGAGACGGACGGCACAGCCGATAGCATCGAGGGGTCCGGGTTGCGTCCCGCGAACGACTGGGCGCGCATCGCCATGCTCCTCGAGGGAGCCACTTTCCCCGCTGCGCTGTGGTCCGGCGCCGAGCTGCGGTTCATGTGGATGAACCGGGCCTTCATCGACCTCACGGACGATGCACGACCGCAGTACGACTTGCTTGGCATGCCGGTGCGAGGTTTCCTCTCGGACACACGCTCTGCAGTACGCTTCATCGACGCCGCTTACACAGGGCAGGCGCTCACTGTCCCCGAGTACGAGTATAAGGCGCCGTGGGGTGAGACGACGTACTGGCAATTGTCGTACCTGCCATTGCCAGGGCGCATCGGAGATCCTTTCGATGTGCTTTTTACGGCGGTCGACGTCACTGATCATGTGTCATCCCGGCTTTCCGCCGAACGCGAGCGCGATGGATTGCACTCGGCGATGGGACTCATCAACCGGACCATCCTGTCGTCCCTCGACGGCGACGAGATCCTGCAGCGTGTCCTCGTGGAGGCGACGGAGGTCTTCAAGGCTGATTGGGGCTGGATCGCGGAGCGCGACGATGACTCGTGGGTGTTCCGCAACGTCCATGGGTGGCCCGCCGAGATGATCGGGCTCCGTTTCGCTGAAGACGACCTGTCGCTGCCTGCGCTCGCCTCGTCGTCACGCGCGGTGGTATGCGCCACACTCTCGCGCGCTGACTCACAAGAGCTCGCGCTCATGGAACGCCACGATATCGGTGCTTTTCTCATGGTGCCGATCATGCATCGTGGCGAGGTCACCGCCGTCATGGGCTTTTGCTGGGACACGGAGGTGGAATTCACGCACCCGATGGTGGAACTGGCCGAGCAGTTGGCGGTCTCGCTGTCACTTGCGCTGGAGAATGCGCGACAGTTCGAGAACGAGCGACGCATCAACCGCACGTTGCAGGCGGCGTTCTTCACCGCTCCGGCTTTGGTGCCCGGTCTCGAACTCGGGCACCTGTACCACTCCGCTTCGGTCGGCACGCATGTCGGCGGGGACTTCTACGACGTCATCCCCTTCGAAGGTGGGCGTACTGGTCTGGTCATGGGTGACGTGTCGGGGCGTGGCATGGAGGTCGCAGCCCTCACGGCGCTCGTGAAGAGCGCGATGCGAGCTGAGGCACTCAGACTGCCCGCCCCGGGTGATGTGCTCGGGCATGCGAATGAGATCGTCCTCAAGGGCGCGTCATCGACCGAGTTCGTCTCGGCGTTCTTCGGGACACTCGACGGCGGGTCGGGCCACCTGTCCTACGCGTTGGCGGGCCATCCATCGCCGATACTCGTGCGGAGCGGCAAAGAGCCAGTGCTGCTCACCGATCAGCAGATGCTCCTGGGAGTGCAACCCGGCATTCGGTACGTCCCGAGTGAGATCACCCTTGATATCGGAGACTTGTTGGTCCTTTACACGGACGGTCTGGTAGACGCAGGCACGCGTGGCGGCGAACGCTATGGGACGGATCGCCTCCTCGAAGCCGTCTGTGTCTGTGCCGATCAGCCCGCCGAGGAAGTCCCGGAGTCGCTGTTCCTGTCAGCCTTCTCCTTCGCGGAGGGTCATCTGGCTGACGATGTCGCCATCCTGGCCGTGCGCCGCACTGGCATCGTCGAAGCCGGTGAGCAGGGTCGGCTCGAACTCGCCGGCGTCGCGTAGAAGTCGCATCTGTTCGACATGGGCATACCTCTGCCTCGATCCGAGACGTGCGGCTCGTGAGCGGGCATACTGGGTAGTGTGCGAGACGCTTGCCAAGCGTGTGTGGCAAAGGCATCGAACGAGCTACCGGGAAGAGTGGTGGGGGCGTGTCTGAGACGTCGAGTCTCCTGTCACTGCGCGGTGTCGTCAAGGTGTACGACACGGGGGAGGTGCCCTTCACCGCTCTCCGGGGGATCGACCTAGAGGTACACACAGGCGAGTTCGTCGGCATCATCGGTAAGTCCGGAAGCGGCAAGACCACGCTCATCAACATGATCACGGGGATCGACCACCCGACTTCGGGAGAGATCGTCGTGGCCGGGACGCGCGTGCACGCACTGTCAGAGAACGAACTCGCACGCTGGCGCGGCCGGACGATCGGTGTCGTCTTCCAGTTCTTCCAGCTGCTCCCCACACTCACGGTGCTCGAGAACGTCCTGTTGCCGATGGACTTCTGTCACATGTGGACGCCTCGCGAGCGGACAGCGCGCGCGATGTACCTTCTTGAGCAAGTAGAGCTTGCAGACCAAGCCGACAAACTGCCGGCTGCGCTTTCGGGCGGGCAGCAGCAGCGAGCCGCCATCGCTCGAGCCCTTGCCAACGATCCGCCGATACTCGCCGCCGATGAGCCGACGGGCAACTTGGACTCCAAGACCGCGGAGGCGGTGTTCGGGCTGTTCGAGGGTCTTGTACAGCAACACAAGACGATCATCATGGTCACGCACGACAACGACCTGGCCCAACGAGTGCGGCGAGCGCTGCACGTGAGCGACGGCCAGATCGCCGAGGAGCGCGTCTTGCGGCCGCGCCACGGTGCCTGACCATGCGTTCCGTCCGCGTGACCAAGGTCCTGCGCGATCTTTCCAGCCACTGGTTCCGTACGCTGCTCGTGGTGCTTTCCATCGCGATCGGTGTGTTCGCCGTGGGGGTGATCTTAGGGGGTCGACAGGTCCTTGTCCGGGAGTTCGACCGGGAATACGCCGCGTCGCAGCCACCCAACGCGGTGCTGTACACGGCGCCGTTCGATGAGCGGATCGTTCGCGATGTGCTTGAGTACCCGGGCGTCGAAGCTGCGCTGGGAAGGCGTTCCGCAGAGGTCCGCTACTCGTGGCGCGGTTCGCCGGGGCTTCGAACTCTGCGGGTCGTGGCGTACGAGGACCTGGAGAGCATCAGTGTGCAGAAAGTGGTTCCCGAGCAAGCAGGCCACTGGCCGCCTGGCAGAGGCGAGATCGTACTGGAATCGTCAGCGAAACAGACGGGCGACTACAGGGTCGGAGACGTGTTCACCATTGCGAGGGAGCACGACGACCCTGTGGGTGTGAAGGTCGTCGGGTTCGCCCACGACGTGAACGCGTTCCCCGCGCAGTTCAGCGGTGCCGAGACCGGTTTCGTGTCGTTCGCGACACTTCCGGATCTTGGTCTTCCACAGACATTCGATCAGCTTCTCGTCGTCTTCGACCAGGACGGTCTCACACAGCGTAGCGCCTCACGTGTAGCCGAGGGCATCGCGCGCGACGTCTTCGAAGCCAACGGTATCGCCGTGTATGCCACGGACGTACCCAAGCCGGGCAGCCATTTCCTCGGAGACATCTTCAAGGCGGTGTCGCTCCTCTTGCTTGCCTTGGGCATCCTTGCGCTCGCGCTTTCAGGCTTCCTCGTGACCAACACTGTCTCCGCACTCATGGCTCAGCACATCAAGCAGGTCGGGATCATGAAGGCTGTGGGAGGACACGCATCCCAGGTGACAGCGATGTACCTGGGCATGGTAGGCGTCTACGGCGTCATGGCCGTGGCGATCGGGCTTCCCGCGGCAACGGTGACGGGTAAGTGGTTCATCGGATACGCCGCCGATATCTTGAACATCCGCGTCGTGTCCCACGCCCCTCCCGGGTGGGTGACCGCGCTCGAGATCGCGGTGGGGCTGATCGTGCCGTTGCTCGCCGCGGTCGTGCCTGTGCATGCAGGGACCCGGATGAGCGTCGCCCACGCGCTGTCCGCGGCAGGTGTCCCCACCACCGAGTTCGGCCATGGCCGCTTCGACCGGCTGCTGGGAGGCGTGCGTGGATTGCCTCGGCCAGTAGCGCTCTCGCTGCGGAACACGTTCTTGAGAAAGGGACGTCTTGCGCTCACTCTTGCGACGCTCACGCTCGCCTCCGCCGTGGTGATGAGCGTGTTCTGCGTGCAGTCGTCCATAGACCGGACCATCGACGACCTCGACGCCTGGTGGCGATATGACATGGAGATACGCTACGAGCGGCCGGTGGACGCGCAGGTCCTCGAGCGCGAGATCCGCGCCGTCGACGGCGTGAGCGATGTGGAGAGCTGGATCACGGCGCCGACTTCACTTGCGCGCGCGGACGGTACGCGCAACGAGACGCTCGTCACTCAGGGGGTACCCGCCGACACCACGTTCGTTGCTCCGAGCGTCACGAGTGGACGGTGGTTGGAGCCGGGTGACACCGATGCGGTGGTGGTCAACACCGACGCACTCAAGGCCGAGCCGGACCTTGGGGTGGGACGACGCGTCACGCTCGCCATGCTGGGCCGCGAGAGGACATGGCGCGTGGTGGGTGTCGTGAAAGGACAGATGGGAGGCCCCGCTCTCTTCACGACGCGCGATGCGTTGGCCACGTGCTTGGGTGACGCGGCCGTCTCGCGGTCGGTCGTCAAATCGACGACGAGTGATGCTCAGGAGCAACAGCAGACACTCGAGCGCATCGAACGGCGTCTCGAAGAGGCAGGGTATGCGGTTGCCGAGACACACACGGTCGCTGACTTGCGCGACCAGGTCGCGAGTCAGCTCGGTATCCTCGTGTCGTTCTTGGTCATAATGGCGGCGCTGCTGGCCTCGGTCGGGGTCATCGGGCTTACGGGCGCCATGTCGATCAACGTCATCGAGAGCACGCGCGAGATCGGCGTCATGCGTGCCATAGGGGCGACCCATGATTCGATCTACCGCATCTTCACCACGGAGGGTCTTGTGGTCGGTCTTATGAGTTGGGCACTTGGAGCAGTGGTGGCATATCCGCTGAGCTACTACCTCACCGCCGGCCTTTCCCAGACGATCGGCGTGCCTCTCACCTACCGGTTCTCGTGGTCTGGCGTGGGCTTGTGGTGCGCGGCGATCGGGGTGATCTCGATCGTGGCGAGCCTGGCGCCGGCATTCAGGGCGAGCCAGGTGAGCGTGCGCGATGCGATAGCATACGAGTAGAGCACCTGTTCCGGAGCGGTCCACGGCGAGCAAGGAGATCGAGGCGTCTATGAAGATGTTCGCAAGCGATAATGCGTCAGGCGCACACCCCGAGGTGATGGCCGCGCTGGCGGCGGCCAACACGGGTCACGCGCACGCGTACGGATACGACGAGTGGACCGAGCGTGCTGTGGCCGTGCTGAAGGAGCACCTCGGGAAGCAGGCGCAGGCGTACTTTGTGTTCAACGGCACCGGGGCGAACGTCTCGGCGCTTTCGGCTCTGCTGCGTCCGTACAACGCCGTGGTGTGCTCGGATGTGGCGCACATCGGCACTGATGAATGCGGTGCGCCGGAGCGCTTCACTGGCTCCAAGCTGATCGACCTGCCCACGCGCGATGGAAAGATCACTGCCGAGCAGGTGCAAGACGCGCTTGCGGGGATGGGCGAGGAGCACCACTCGCAACCTAAGGTGGTCTCGATCACTCAGGCGACCGAGTACGGGACGGTCTATCGTCCCGAGGAGGTGCGAGCTATCGCATCGACCGCTCATGACAACGGGTTGTACGTGCATATGGACGGGGCGCGGCTCGGAAACGCGGCGGCCTTCTTGGGTTGCACGCTGCGTGAGATCGTGACGGACGTGGGCGTGGACGTGCTGTCGCTCGGCGGGACGAAGAACGGTCTTGTCTTCGGGGAGGCCGTGGTCTTCCTCGACCCGGGGCTCGCTTCGGAGTTCCTGTACGTGCGCAAGAACGCGGGCCAGCTTGCGAGCAAGATGCGGTTCATCTCGGCGCAGTTCGAAGCTCTCTACGGTACCGGCTTGTGGCTGCGCAACGCGGCACATGCCAACCGCATGGCGCGGATGCTCTCAGACGGGCTGGCCGAGGCGCCTGGGGTGACGATCACCCAGCCGACCGAGGCGAACGAAGTCTTCGCCATCCTCGGCGAAGAGCTCGCCGGGCCCCTCCGCGCCGTCGCGGACTTCTACCCGTGGAACGAACGGACCGGCGAGGTGCGCCTGGTGACCTCATGGGACACCACGGAAGACGACGTCACCGAGTTCGTGGAGGCGGCGCGCTCGCTCGCGCGGGCGTAGAAGTCGACCGCGCTCAGGACCCGCGCGTCGCGCTGAGTTCCCGGATCGTCGCGACGACATCGTCGGCATGGCCCTCCACTTTGACCTTGGGCCAGACATGCGCGACCTTCCCGTCAGGTGCGACAAGGAAGGTGGAACGGGTCGCTGTGACCCCGAGGACCGCACGGGCGCCATAGGCGTCGATGATGTGTTTGTCGGGGTCGGCGATCATCGGGAAGGTGAGGTCGAACGCATCGATGAAGCGCTGCTGCACCTCGGGCTTGTCGGCGCTCACGCCCACGACCAGGGCGTTCAAGGACTCCAGATCGGTCTTGTGTGCCTGGAAGTCCTTGGCCTCGTGCGTTCAAGCGGGAGTGTTCGCACGCGGGTAGAAATACACGACCACCCACTCGCCTGTATGCGCGGAGAGCTGGAAGCGTCCGCCTCCGGTCGTTTCGGCGTCTATAGGCGGTGCAGGTTCGTCCACGGCGGGCATGACGATGTCAGGCATGATCCGCTCCTCTCACGTGCGGCGGCATCCAGCGGTTCCCTGTGAATGTCCCTCTTTGATACGATTTCCCAACATGGCGACACGAGGAGGCCGGCGATGAGTGAATGCAAGCTTCGCGCCGCGTGCGGACATCACGGCATCCCCTGCGACGAAGGAGGGTGCGTCTACTGGCGGGTCGTTGAGCAGCTCGATCTTGGTGTTCGCGAGAGCGACGGCTGCGCCATCCAGTACTTCGAGCTGCTCGAAGGTGAGCGCGGTCAGCAGCTGGCGCAGTGGCTGCTTTCAGTGAAAGAGCGGGTCGAGAGCACGGCCGATCATGCCGAACCGGACCCGTCAGGGACTGACGCACCTGCGTGAGCAGGGGTAGCATGTCTGCATGCGCTACCTCATCGATGGCTACAACGTGACTATGAGCGACCCGGCGACCGCGCACCTGGACGTCGGCGAGCAGCGCGCCGCCCTCGTGAGAAGACTCGCGGTTCGCGGCAGCGCACTTCTGGGGAGCGGGACGATCACTGTGGTGTTCGACGGATATACCGATGGTGCCGCCGAGCAGGTGGGGCTGGTAGGTGTGCGCTTCAGCGCGCAGGAAAGCGCCGACGATGTGATCGCTCGTCTCGCGATGGGCCCGGACGTGACGGTGGTGACCTCCGACTCGGAGCTAGCGGCACGCGTGAGGTTGAGCGGCGCACACGTGCATCCCTCATCGAGGGTGTTCGAGCAGGCGGCCCCGCGGCGCAAGCCGCACGGGAGGTACCCCGCGGCGTCGGCAGGACTGCCCAAGGGCGCGAACCGTATCACCGAGGAACTGAAGCGCATATGGCTCCCGGACGACAAAGAGGAGTGAGATGCCCGGCATCGGTGTGATCACAAACGTGCTGGCCGTGCTCGCGGGCACCACCATCGGGCTGCTGTTCGGCAGGTTGATCGCCGACCGTTTCCGGCAGATCGCCTTCGTCGCGATCGGGCTTTCAACGATGGTGATCGGTGCGGCCATGGCTATCGGCGGTCTCAACGACTTAGGAGAGACATCCATCGGCAGCTACGCGGCTTTGGTGCTCGTCGGTTCTCTCGTGCTCGGCGCGCTCACCGGGGAAGGCCTGCGCATCGAGTACTACCTGGAGCGCTTCGGTCACTGGCTGCAGGACATCGCGGGGCGTCTTCCGGTCCTTTTCCCTGGCCGGACGACTGAGCCGGGCGAGAAAGGCCACACGCTCGTGGAGGGGTTCGTTACCGCGTCACTTCTGTTCTGCGTGGGCGCGATGACCATTCTCGGGTCGCTCCAGGACGGACTCGGCGACCCGTCCCTGCTGTACCTCAAGGCGCTTCTTGACGGCATCGCCGCTATCGCGCTCGCCACCACGCTCGGCGCGGGCGTGGGTCTTTCCATCATCCCTGTCGCGGTGATCCAAGGCGGGCTTGCGCTCGGTGCGGCGGGCCTGAAGCCGTACATCACCGATCCTGTGGTCTTCGCCATCGAGCTGGCGGGTGGCGCGCTCATCTTCGCCATCGGATTGGACCTCACTGGCATCAAGCGGCTGCCGATCGGCAACATCTTGCCGGCCATCCTTTACGCAGCGGCGGTCGCGGCGCTTCTCACGTGATCTCCGGAGGCCGCCATCCCGGGGCGCGAAGCGCCACACCGGCCGCTATCTCGAGAACGATGAGCGCCGCAAGGCGCACCGTGCGTCCGTCAGGGGCGTCGGCGGCGGCGTCCACCTCGGTGATATCGACGGCGCGCACCCGCTGATCCGCCGAGAGCAGACCCGCGAGGTAGCGCAGCTCGTGGGCGCTCAAGCCTCCGGGCGCGGCGGACGGGCATGCGGGCGCCGCTGCACGGTCACACACGTCGACGTCGATGTCGACGTATACCTGACGGCCGCCATGACCGGCGATCCTGAGCGCCTCGGTCGCCACCTCGGCGAGATCGCTGTCGCGAAGCGACGAGCGCGTGAACACCGTCATCCCGTGCTCGTGCGCGCGCAGCGCATGGGCGGGCGAGTTCGAGAAGTCGCCGATCCCGATCTGCACGACATGCGGTCCCGGCAGCCCTGCCTCCTCGATGAGCCTGCGCACGGGCGAGCCGTTGGTGTTACCGTCTCGCACGTCGTAGTGCGCGTCGATGGTGATGAGCCCCCACTCGCCGGGGAGAGCGTCCATGCATCCGCGCATCAAAGGGCAGGTGATCGAGTTGTCACCGCCGAGCGCCACGACGAGCGGGAAGCGCGCGGCCGCGTCGCGCGCAGCCGACACGATCCGCTCCTCGCCGCCGGCCTCGTCAGGGCCGCTCACATCGCCGAGGTCCACCGCCCGGACGCGCGTGAGGTCGACGTCGCTGCTTGCCGAGTAGAGCGAATACCCGAACAGCGCCTCTCGCACGGCGGCGGGAGTGGTGTCAGCGCTGCTCGGCGATATCGAGTGTGCGTGAGCGGGGACGCCGAGAAGTGCGAAGTCGCCTTCGTGCTCGCCATCGCTCAGTGGCCGGATCCACGCGCCTGCCCGTGGCCAGAGGGGGTCGTCCGTGCGCATCGAGGTCGGCATGAAGGCGCTCCTTCCGTGGGATCCACTTGCGAAGGGTGCGGCAAAAAGCGAACGTGGTACGTATACGTTGTATGTATCGGTAAGTCTCGCACATCTCTGCCGAGAGAGGCCGCGCATGCCCCCAGTAGTCGCAGTCGGACAGACTCCGCTCACTATCGATGAGGTCGTCGCCGTGGCGCGTGAAGAGGTGCCCGTCGAGCTGACGCCAGCAGGCATGGAGGCGATCTCCTCGGCGCGTCGGCATGTGGACGCGCTCGCTGCATCGGGACGCCCCGTGTACGGTGTGAGCACGGGATTCGGCGCATTGGCCACCCACTACATCGAGCCCGAACGTCGTCATCAGCTGCAGCGCTCGCTCGTGCGGTCGCACGCCGCAGGAAGCGGTGCCGAGGTGGAGCGCGAGGTCGTGCGCGCCATGATGGTGCTGCGTTTAGCGACGCTCGCCACCGGACGCACGGGCGTGCGCCTCACGACCGCCCAGGCGTATGCGGGCATGCTCAATGCCGGGCTCATGCCCGTGGTGCTCGAGTACGGCTCACTGGGATGCTCGGGCGATCTGGCTCCGCTCGCACACTGCGCGCTCGCGCTCATGGGTGAGGGTAGGGTGCGCAGCGCTGACGGGCGCGTGCTTGCGGCGGCCGAGGCGCTTGCTGCCGCAGGCCTGGCGCCGGTCGAGCTAGAGGAGAAGGAAGGGCTCGCGCTTATCAACGGGACCGACGGCATGCTTGGCATGCTCGTGCTCGCGATCGCGGACGTGCGAGAGCTCGTGCGGGTCGCTGACATCGCCGCCGCGATGAGCATCGAGGCGCTTCTCGGCACGGACCGCGTCTTCGCGGCTGACCTGCAGGCGCTGCGGCCGCACCCCGGGCAGGCGGCATCGGCGCGCAACATCACGCGGATCCTGGACGGCTCCGTGATCGTCGCCTCCCACCGGGAAGGGGACGTTCGTGTGCAGGACGCGTACTCGCTGCGCTGCGCGCACGAAGTCGCCGGAGCGGTGCGCGACACGCTGCGCCATGCCGAGCAAGTCGCGCAGTGCGAACTCGCCTCGGCGATCGACAATCCCGTGGTGCTTCCCGACGGGCGCATCGAGAGCAACGGCAACTTCCACGGCGCGCCTGTCGGCTACGTGCTCGACTTCATGGCCATCGCGCTTGCCGACCTCGCCTCGATGAGCGAGCGGCGGCTCGACAGGATGCTCGACGTGGGTCGCAGCCATGGACTCCCGCCGTTTCTGGCTGAGGAGGCTGGCGTGGACTCGGGACACATGATCGCGCAGTACACGGCCGCCTCGATCGTGAGCGAGCTCAAGAGGCTCGCCGTGCCCGCGAGCGTGGATTCGATCCCCTCCTCGGCCATGCAGGAAGATCATGTGTCCATGGGATGGAACGCCGGCCGCAAGCTCCGCCGCTCGGTGGATGGACTCGCGCGGGTGCTCGCCATCGAAGTGCTCACCGCAGCGCGCGCGCTCGATCTGCGCGCTCCGCTGGAGCCAGCGAAGGCCACGGCGGCGGCGCGGGCCGTGGTGCGCGAACAAGTGCCCGGGCCGGGCGCCGACCGGGCGCTTGGCGCCGAGATCGAGGCGGCTTACCAAGCGGTTTCGTCCGGCCGTGTCGTCTCGGCTGTGGAAGAGGCCATCGGGAGGCTCGAATGACTTCCGGCGAGAAGAGGAGGACATCATGAGTGCGGGTGCACGTCCGGTCCGCGCGCCACGCGGGACGGCGCTCAGCGCGAGAAGCTGGCAGACCGAGGCTCCTCTGCGGATGCTGATGAACAACCTGGACCCCGAGGTGGCCGAGCGGCCCGACGATCTTGTGGTGTATGGCGGGACGGGAAGGGCAGCGCGCTCATGGGAAGCCTTCGACGCGCTCGTGCGCACCCTGCGGACCCTGGAAGACGATGAGACCATGCTCGTGCAATCGGGCAAGCCAGTGGGCGTGATGAAGACGCACGAGTGGGCTCCTCGCGTACTCATCGCCAACAGCAACCTTGTGGGAGACTGGGCGACCTGGCCGGAGTTCCGGCGTCTGGAGGCTTTGGGCCTCACGATGTACGGGCAGATGACCGCCGGCTCGTGGATCTACATCGGCACACAGGGCATCCTGCAGGGGACGTACGAGACGTTCGCGGCGGTGGCCGCCAAACGCTTCGGCGGTTCGCTTGCCGGGACGCTCACCGTCACCGGCGGATGCGGTGGCATGGGAGGCGCGCAGCCGCTCGCGGTGACGATGAACGGCGGTGTCGTGCTGCTGGTGGAGGTGGACGCGGCACGCTTGGAGCGCCGGGTGAAGACACGCTATCTGGATGAGTGGACGAGCGACATCGACGATGCTCTCGCGCGCGTTCTTGCGGCCAAGAAAGAGCGGCGGCCGCTCTCGGTGGGCCTTCAAGGCAACTGCGCTCAGGTGCTGCCTGAGCTTCTGCGCCGTGGCATCGAGGTCGAGGTCGTCACCGACCAGACCTCCGCGCACGACCCGCTCATGTATCTGCCTGTGGGTGTGAGCGTCGAAGACTGGCACGCCGAGGCCGAGCGCGATCCGGCGGGCTTCACCGAACGCGCTCGCGCGTCGATGGCCAAGCACGTAGACGCGATGGTGGGGTTCATGGACGCGGGCGCCGAAGTCTTCGACTACGGCAACTCCATCCGCGCCGAAGCCGAGCTCGGCGGATGCACGCGAGCGTGGGCGTTCCCCGGCTTCGTGCCCGCCTACATCCGCCCGCTCTTCTGCGAAGGCAAGGGCCCCTTCAGGTGGGTGGCGCTTTCGGGGGAGGCGTCTGACATCCACGCGACTGACGACGCGGTGTTGGAGCTGTTCGGGGAGAACGACTCGCTGCGACGCTGGATCACGCAAGCGCGCGAAAAGGTGGCGTTCCAAGGACTTCCGGCGCGCATCTGCTGGCTGGGATACGGCGAGCGGGACCGCGTGGGTCTGCGCTTCAACGAGATGGTCGCCTCAGGCGCCCTGAAGGCCCCCATCGTGATCGGCCGAGACCATCTGGACTGCGGGAGCGTGGCGAGCCCGTACCGCGAGACCGAGGCGATGCTCGACGGAAGCGACGCTATCGCCGACTGGCCGGTGCTGAACGCGCTCGTGAACGTGGCGTCGGGAGCGTCGTGGGTCTCCTTCCACCACGGTGGCGGCGTCGGTATCGGACGCTCGCTGCACGCGGGTCAGGTGACGGTGGCCGACGGCACGCCTTTGGCCGCCGAGAAGCTCGCGCGCGTGCTCACCAACGACCCAGGGATGGGGGTGATCCGGCACGCCGACGCGGGCTACCAGACCGCGCAGCGGATCGCCGAGGAGCGCGGTGTGCGGATCCCGATGAACGAACAAGGCGGCGACGCCCGGTGACGTCACGCCTGTTCTGCGGCGTCGGCGAGCTTGTGACCTGCGATAAGACCGCCGGGGACGAGAGCCTTCTGGGGCTTATCCACGATGCGGCCTTCGTGGTGGAACAGGGCCGCGTCGCATGGGTGGGCCATGCGTGCGGCGCGCCTGCGGCTGACGAGCGCGTGGAGCTCGGCGGCCGCGCGGTGGTGCCGGGATTCGTAGACAGCCACACACACATGGTCTTCGCGGGCGAACGCAGCGCAGAGTTCTCGGCGCGCATGGCGGGGGAGCGCTACACCGGCGGGGGTATCGCGACGACGGTCGCGGCCACACGCTCCGCAAGTGACGAGGAACTCCGGGAGAACGCGGCACGGCTGTGCGCCGAGGCGGCCCGCTCGGGCACGACCACCGTCGAGATCAAGAGCGGGTACGGGCTGACCACTCACGATGAGCGGCGATTGCTCGCGATCGCACGCTCCTTCACGTCCGAGACGACCTTCCTTGGCGCGCACATCGTCCCGCCTGAGTACGCGCACGACCGCGACGCTTATCTGGACCTCGTTTGCGGTGAGATGCTCACGGCCTGCGCCCCTTACGCGCGTTGGGTGGATGTCTTCTGCGAGACAGGCGCGTTCGGCGAGGACGAGACCGTGCGGGTCCTCTCGGCGGGAATCGGCGCGGGCCTCATGCCGCGTCTGCATGCGAATCAGCTCGGGCCAGGCGCGGGAGTCGCCATCGCGGTGGAGTTCGGGGCGGCGAGCGTGGACCACTGCGTCTACCTCACGGACGACGATCTCGAGGCGCTGAGCACCAGCGCCACGGTGGCGACCCTTCTTCCTGCGGCCGACTTCTCAACCCGAGGCCCCTTCGCCGACGGCAGGCGCCTGCTCGACGCGGGCGCCACGGTCGCGCTGGCCACCGATTGCAACCCCGGCTCCTCGTACACGACGTCGATGCCGTTCGTGATCGCGCTTGCCGTCCACCAGATGGGGATGACGCCCGCCGAGGCGCTTCTCGCCGCCACAGCGGGCGGTGCTCAGGCGCTTCGCCGAGACGACATCGGTCGCATCGCCGTAGGGTGTCGCGCCGACTTCGCGGTCTTGGACGCGCCGTCGTATGTGTACCTGGCGTACCGTCCGGGTGTCCCTCTTGTGAGCGCCACCTGGCGCGACGGGGAGCGTGTTGCGCGGTAGCCTGCCGCCTATGGCCGGAACTGCGGCAACCCCTCGGGCCCCAGCGATTCGGCGACCGAAGCGAGGGTCCGAAGTACGGCGGCGAGCGCCGGGTCCCCGCCCGAACCCTTGCGGACCGCTGCGAAGACGCGGCGCTCCATCTCGGGCTCGATGAGCGGCTGCACCACGATGTCGAGCCCGCGCAGGTCGGTCATCAGCGGCGCGATCCCCACCCCCAGCCCCGCTTCCACCGCCGAGCCGATCGCTCGGAAGTAGTTGCTCTCAAGCACGATGTGCGGCTCGAACCCGGCTGCGTGAGCGATGCGCTCCACCGCCTGCCGGCTCGCGGCACTCTCGGTGGCCACACACCAGTCCTCCTCGGCAAGGTCACCGATGCGCACCGCTCCTGAGGCGAGGGGGTGTCCTTTCGGCAGGAGCGCCTGGATCGGCTCGCGCATGAGATCGTAGCGGTCGAGGCCTGTCTCATCGGCACGTGGCACGAAGTCCCATTCGTGAGAGAGCGCGATGTCGATCTGGCCAGACTTGAGCGCAGGAATCGCCCGCGCGGGTTCGAGCTCGCAGATGACGACATCGAGGAGCGGATACTGCTCGAGGACGCGGGCGACAGCGGGCAAAGCAAAACTCTGCGCGGCTGTTTGGAAGGTCGACAGCCGTACGCGGCCCGTCACCTGTCCTGAGTAGGCTCGCACGTCCGCGTACGCCTCCTCGCAGGCAGCGAGGATCGTCTCGGCGTGTTCGACCAGACGCTTGCCTGCTTCCGTGAGCCGGACTGAGCGCGCCGTACGCTCGAGCAGGGGCACCCCCACCTCCTGTTCGAGCACTTTGAGCTGGTGGGAGATGGCGGGAGGCGTGAGGTAGAGCGCCTCGGCGGCGGCGACGATCGTGCCGCGGGCGGCCACTTCCCGCAACACCCTGAGGCGTGTGGTGTTGAGCACGGCCAGCCTCCCATACATGCCGAGCAAGACTCAACGATTCTGATGCATATCAGAAAAAAGAGCAAATGGACGCGATGCTCGATCTGGTCGATGATGAGTATGCGAACAGACGTGGTTTCGATGCAGTTTGGAGGAGCGTTGGGGCTCATCGCCGCGAAGGTGCTGGCTGGTCCGATACTTCTGGCAGCCTCGACATACGCGCTTCACAAGTGGGGGACGATTCTTGGCGGACTTCTTGTTGGGTTGCCCTTGGTGTCAGGACCGATCTCGGCGTTGCTTCTGGCGCAGTACGGTCCGAGCTTCGCAGTCCGGGCTGCGTACGGTACGCTGACAGGTCTGGCAGCGGCCGGCGCGTTCTGTGCGTGCTACGCGCTCGCGGCGCGTCGAGCCTCGTGGAGGCTCTCACTAGCCGCCGCCTATTGCGGATTCTTCGCCACCGCCGGCGGACTGTCGCTCATCGATGTGCACGCGGTGTGGCTCGTGGTGGTGACGACAGCGGCGTTTTGCAGCCTCGTGTTGTTCATCGGACCTGCTGCCGAGGAACTTCCTTCGACCCTGCCGCGCAAGAGGACTCTTCTCTTTCGCATGGCTATCGCGGGTCTTACGGTCGTGGCCGTCACGGGGCTTGCCCACGTGGCGGGCCCGGAAGTGGCGGGGCTACTCGCGCCTCTGCCCGTCATCGCTGCCATCATGGCCGTCTCGTCGCACCGCTCAGGCGGGGCGTATGCGGTGCATGGGGTGCTGCATGGCACGGTAGCAGGACTCGTCGGCGGCGCGGCATTCTTCTCGATCGTAGTGCTGCTCGTGGGCCATGCTGGTCCTGCCATCACCTACCTAGCGGCCACGCTCGGCGCACTTCTCGTGGGAGCGGTGTTCGCCCGCGTACCCGCGATCGCGCCTCACAGGCTCGCGCGCCATCCCTTCACAGTGAAGGCGCTCGGACAGATGTCCGAGAGCACACAGACCCCGCACGCGGGCCGCTTGGCCTCACATACGGCCCGGCCGTGGTCGATCAGCTTGTAGGTGAGTGTGCCCCACTTCTCTCGGGGGAAGAGCGCCATAAGGTCGCGCTCGACTTTGTTCGGGTCCTTCTCGGAGGAGAGCCCCAGCCGGTGAGCGAGCCGGAAGACGTGGGTGTCCACGGCGATGCCGTCCACGACCCCGAACGCGTTGGAGAGCACGATGTTCGCGGTCTTGCGCGCGACACCCGGCAGTCTGGTGAGGTCCTCCATCGTGGAGGGCACCTGGCCTCCGAATTCCGAGACGATCATCTGTGCCGCCGCCCTGATGTTCTTGGCTTTGTTGTGGAAGAAGCCGGTCGGCCGGATGATGCGCTCGACATCGGCAAGGTCCGCCTGCGCGAGCGCTTCGGGCGTCGGGTACCGCGAGAAGAGCTCGGGAGTGACCTTGTTCACCGAGACGTCAGTGGTCTGTGCCGAGAGCATGACAGCGATGAGCAGCTGGAAGGGAGTGTTGTAGGTGAGCATGATGTGAGCGTGCGGGTACGCCTCCTCAAGGCGGCGAAGTATCTCGGCAGCACGCTCCTGTGCGTCCGTCACGCGGTCTCCTCTCGCTTCCGTCATGCAACGATGGTACCCTGAAACACCCCCGCCCCGGTCGCCCGGCGCGGGTCTTCGTGCTGTCTGTACGCTAGAGGAAGGTCGTTTTCGGTGCCTACACTCCTCGAGCTCGTGCGCCCGGCGATCGCTCGCGACCCCGTGGTCGCGCACGCCTTGCGCATGCTCTCACAAAACGAAGATGTGACTCTTGCCGCGTCCGGGCTGATCCGGCCGGCTCTCGTCGCCTCTCTTGTGGCTGACATGCAACGGCCGGTGCTCGTGGTGGTTGCGGGCGCCGAGGCGGCGGAACGCTTTGCGCGCCAAATGGAGGCGTACCTGCCCTTGGGGCGAGTGATGACGCTGCCTGTGAGGGCGGACATGCCCTGGGAGGAGACCGCGCCGGACCTTGAGGTCGTGGGTCGACGCGCCCGTGCCCTTCACTCGCTCGACAAGGGGCTTCCCGTGGTCGTGGTGGCGAGCGCGCGCGCGCTTCTACGAGCTTTGCCCCCACAGGGGTCGCATGTGTACATGCCGCTTGAGATCGTCGCAGGCGGCGTGCTCGATCTGGCCGAGACAGCCGAGACCCTCGCGCGCATGGGATATGAGCGCGTGGACGTCGCCAAGGAGCGCGGCCAGTTCGCTCGGCGCGGCGGCACGCTCGACGTTTTCGGTTCCGATGTGGCCTATCCAGTGCGTGTCGAACTCTTCGGCAACGACGTCGAACGCATCCTGCGGTACGTTCCCACGACGCAACAGACCATCGGCTCGGTCGACGAGGTCTCGGTGTTCGCCTGTCGTGACATCGTGCTCGGCACTCGTGCGCGTCAGGCAGCGGAGAAGGCGCTGACACGCACGGCGGCTTCCGATGACGCTCTTGCGCACGACCTTGAGCGCATCCGCTCAGGCGTCTACTTCAACGGAGTGGAGAAGTACCTCCCTGTCATGTACAAGACACCGGGCAAGGTGCTGGACTACGTGCCACCCTCCGCCCTCGTGGTCGTCGCCGAACCCCGGAGCATCTTCGATGATGCGGCTCGCTATCACGATGAAGTGATGGCCCGGGCGGAGGCGGCGGGAGTCGACGCGCAGTCTCTCTTCGGCGGACCGGCGTCGATCGACTTGGCGGGACGCCAACGCGTGACCTTGCTCTCGGTCCTGCGAGCCGGCGGAGCCGTGGACGGAGACGTCGTGTCGCGCCGCCCCGACGTCGCTGGTGGCGAGGGTGCGTTCGTGGCGGGTGTGCGCGGCTTGCTCTCAAGCGGCCATGACGTCATCGTGACCGCGCGGGACCATCGCTCACGCCGCTCGCTCCGCGACACGCTCACGCAGGCCGGCCTCTCGGTCGTGGACGTGGTCGCCGACCGGGACGCCGCTCGCCCTGCTCGGGCGGTCACGCTCATGGAAGCCGACGTGCCCGCCGGGTACGTGGCACCGGGCGGACGGCTCGCGGTGGTGAGCGTGGACGACGTGTACCCTCGCGCCACCAAGGGCCGCCGCGCGCGTGTGGAAGACCCCACGCGCCTCACCTTCGCGTACGCGCCTGGCGACTACGTGGTGCACGCGACGCATGGTATCGCGCTCTTCCGCGATATCGTGCGCCAGACCGTTCTCGGCCAAGAGCGTGACTACCTGCTGCTCGAGTACGCCAAGGGCGACAGACTCTACGTGCCTGTCGAGCAGCTCGACCGTGTCACCAAGTACGTGGGACCCGAGGGCGCCGCGCCCCGAGTCACCCGGCTCAACACCGCTGACTGGTCGCGAGCCACCACCAGGGCCCGCGCGGCGGCGCGCAAGCTCGCTTTCGACCTCGTGGACCTGTACGCACGACGCGCCTCGGTCAAGGGATTCCAGTTCTCACCCGACACGCCGTGGCAGCGGGAGATGGAAGCGGCGTTTCCCTTCGAAGAGACGCCTGACCAGCTGGCTGCCATCGCAGACGTGAAGGCCGACATGGAGTCGCCGGAGCCGATGGACCGTCTGGTGTGCGGGGATGTCGGCTACGGCAAGACCGAGGTCGCCATCCGTGCCGCCTTCAAGGCCACGCAAGACGGCAAGCAGGTGATGGTGCTGTGCCCCACGACCATTCTCGCCCAGCAGCACTTCACCACCTTCAGCGAACGCTTCGCGCCCTATCCGGTGCGTGTCGAGGTCCTAAGCCGCTTCCGCAGCAAAGAGGAGCAGGCGGCGGCGCTTCGCGGATTCGCCGAGGGAAGCGTGGATGTTCTGATCGGCACGCATCGCTTGCTCTCTCGCGACGTGACGCCCAAGGACCTGGGGCTTGTCATCATCGACGAGGAACAGCGTTTCGGGGTCGAGCACAAGGAGCACCTCAAGCACCTTCGCGAGCAGATCGACGTGCTCACACTCACCGCCACACCCATTCCGCGTACGCTGCAGATGTCTCTTTCGGGGGTACGCGACTTCTCGGTGATCGACACCGCGCCACCCAATCGCTTCCCGGTCCACGTCCATGTTGGCGAGTACGACCCCGATGTGGTGTCAGGGGCGATCAGGCACGAGATCGAGCGGGGAGGGCAAGTCTACTACATCTCCAATCGCGTGAAGACGATCGACGACGCCGTTGACAGGGTCCGCCGAGCAGTGCCCGAGGCCCGGATCGGCGTGGCGCACGGGCAGATGAGCGAGCAACAGCTCGAGCGGGTCATGGAGAGCTTCGCCGCAGGTGAGGTGGATGTTCTGGTGGCGACGACGATCGTCGAATCGGGCATCGACAACCCCCACACCAACACTCTCATCATCGAGGACTCGCAACGGCTCGGGCTCGCTCAGCTGTATCAGCTGAAAGGACGCGTGGGCCGCAGTCACATCCGCGCCTATGCGTACTTCTTGTTCCCCCGAGGTGCGAACCTGACCGATGAGGCTTATGAGCGTCTTGCCGCGGTCCAGGAGCACACCGAGCTCGGCAGCGGCATCAAGATCGCCATGCGCGACCTGGAGATCCGCGGGGCGGGCTCGCTTCTCGGCGCCGAGCAGAGCGGGAACGTCTCGGCAGTGGGTTTCGACCTCTACGCGCAGATGCTCCGCGAGGCGGTGGCCGAGACACGCGGGGAGCCCGTGGTGGCCTATCCCGAAGTGAAAGTGGACCTGCCGGTCTCGGCGTTCCTGCCCGAGGAGTATGTGCAAGACACTGACGAGCGTGTGCGCATCTACAGGCGACTGGCAGGGGCGGTCACTCCCGAGACAGTGGAGGCGGTCAGCGCCGAGATGCGCGAACGTTTCGGCGCACCGCCGGCTCCTGCCCGCGACCTTGTGGCGGTCGCGCGCGTGCGCGCCCTCGCGGCGGACCTGGGAGTGACGGCCGTGTCGCTCGTGCGCCGCCGAGTGCGCATCCAGGGCCTCGACCTCGACGCCGAGGCAAAGGGGCTTCTCGCCGCGGCGGGGGCGGTCTTCGAGCCGCGGAGCGGTGCGGTGCTCTTCCCGGTGAGTTATGAAGAGTCCGTGACCGATGCGGCGCAGCGGGCGTTGGGTGCTATACTTTCGGCAGTCCGCACCCCGGCGTGACGCACCTGCGCCGGTTCGATTCGTTCATCGGCTAAGGGCCGGATCTCCGGTCCGCGCAAGGGAGGATCCACGTTGAGAAGTACCACACGTATCATCGCCGTCGCCCTCGGGCTCGCCGTGTTGCTGGGCTCGGTGACGGGGTGCAGCAACAGCAACGCAGTCGCGAAGGTGAACGGCACCACCATAAGCCGCGAGGAGTTCGATTCGATCGTCGCTGTCGCCAAGAAGCAAGACCCCACGATGGCCTCGCTCAAGGACGACGATCCTCAGTTTCTCGAGTACAAACGCCTCATCCTCGATTCGATGATCGAGGCCGAGCTCGTGCGCCAGGAGGCCAAGCGGCTCGGCGCCAAGATCGGTGACGCCGAAGTCGACGCCAAGCTCGAAGAGATCAAGTTGGGCTATCCCGATGAAGAGACGTGGAACAATACGATCGAGCAGTCGGGGATGACGATGGAGCAGATCCGCCAGTCCATCTCCGACCAGATGATGTACCAGTTCCTCTACGACAAGGTCGCGCCTCCCTCGAAGGTCACCTCTGAGCAGGTCGAGGCGTACTACGAACAGAACAAGTCCACTCAGTTCAAGACCGATGACCAATCGCATCTGTATCACATCCTGTTCGCTGCCGACGACAAGGCGACTGCCGAGAAGGTGCTGGCCGAGATCAAGGCCGGAGGTGACTTCGAGGCTCTGGCCAAGAAGTACTCGACCGATCCTGGCAGCAGGGATGCGGGCGGCGACCTCGGTACCGCATCGACCGCCAACTACGTTCCGGAGTTCAAGCAGGCCGCCGACAAGCTCAAGGTGGGCGAGGTAAGCGGCCTGGTGAAGACCGAGTTCGGGTGGCACATCATCAAGAAGACCGAGGAGATCAAGGGCGGCATCCAGCCGCTGTCCGCGGTCGCCGAGTCCATCAAGAGCACGCTTGAGACCGAGGCCCGTAACAAGCTGTGGCAGGACTACCTCGACAATCTGCGCGCCAAGGCGAAGATCGAGATCTTGGATAAGACTCTTGCCACAACGGAGTCCACGGAGACGACCGGCACCAGCACCGAGACGACCGCCAAGTAGCGCGCGGGAGAAACCCAGGGGGCGCTGTGGGATCGATCGCGATCGTAGGACTTGACGAGGACGCAGCCGGAACACTGGATTCTTGCGCCGCTGCTCGGCTGGCGCAAGCGCAATCGATCGTCGTGGCGACACAAGACGGCGCGGCCGCTCATGCGGTCCGCCGTCTTGGTTTTGCGCCCACCACCTACGCCGACCTCGGTCTTGCCGTTGACGCTCCGGCTGACGCGGTCGTCACCTCGCTCTTGGATCTTGCCGAGCAAGGCGATGTGGTTCTGGCTGCGGTGAGCTATCCGTTCCTGCGCTCGGGGGTCATCACGGGCCTGCTCGCGCGGTCGGGGGGTGCTGTGGACGTCTATCCCTCACGCTCGCCTCTGCAGATCCTTATGCTCGCGCTCGACATCGACCCGACGGCAGATGTCGATATCATCGACGTGTCGAGCCTTGGTGAGGCGAGCTTCACGCGTGACACCCATCTGATCGTCACCGGTATCACGAACGCGGTCGTGGTGGCCAAAGTCGCAGAGCAGCTTCGCGGTCACTATCCAGCCGAGCACCCGGTGGTCTTGGCGGGGTGCCTCGACGCGCGTGGCTTCGATCTGTCGATGTGCCGTCTTGAGGATCTCGGACGTGTGGCGGTCGGCTGCCGCGACGCCGCGTTGTACGTCGCCCCCTCCAAGATCGAGCCCCCTGGCGGTTTCGATGAGCTCGTCCGCATCATCGAGGTCCTCCGCAGTCCCGAGGGATGTCCGTGGGACCGTGAACAGACACATGAGACCCTCGCGAAGCATATGGTCGAAGAGGCCTACGAAGCGGTACACACCATTCGCGAGGATGACCTTGCGGCGCTTGCAGACGAGCTCGGTGACGTGCTTCTGCAGGTGGTGTTGCATGCCCAGATCGGAGCCGAGGAGGGCGCCTTCACCATCGACGACGTGGTGGCGGGGATCATCGCGAAGATCCGCCGCCGGCATCCGCATGTTTTCGGGGACGTCCACGTGGACACATCCGAGCAGGTCATGGCCAATTGGGATGCGATCAAGCGGCAGGAGAAGACTGCGGCGGCAGAGTCAGGGCAGGCGCCGGGCGTCTTGGAGGGCATCGCTTCTTCGCTACCTGCGCTGGCCTATGCGCAGAAGATCTCCAAACGGGCTGCGGCCGCAGGTTTCGAGTGGGAGAGCGTCGAAGACGTGTGGGAGAAAGTCCGCGAGGAGATTGATGAGCTCAAGGCCGCGGAGCCCGGAACTCCCAACGTGGCCGAGGAGGTCGGGGATGTGCTCTTCAGCGTCGTGAACGTGGCGCGACACCTCGGCGTGGACAGCGAAGGGGCATTGCGCGACGCATGCGCGAAGTTCGTGCGGCGTTGGGAGGACATGGAATCGCAGGCCTCGGCGCGCGGCGCAGACATCCAGGAACTGGGTATCGACGTGCTCGGGCAGCTGTGGGAGGAAGCCAAGCGGAAGGAGCGACGATGAGCTACATCACCGACGTGGTCGCACGCGAGGTCCTCGACTCGCGCGGAAACCCCACCATCGAGGTGGAGATCGCGCTCGATGACGGCTCGTGGGGGCGCGCCGCGGTGCCCTCTGGCGCGTCGACCGGTGCGTTCGAAGCCGTGGAGCTACGCGATGGCGACAGCGGCAGGTACCTCGGCAAGGGCGTCCGCGACGCCGTTGGCAACGTGAACGAGGCGATCGCACCGGAGATCATCGGCATGGACGCCACCGGCCAGAGGGCGCTCGATGAGTTCCTGATCGCGCTCGACGACACCGCCAACAAGGGACGTCTCGGGGCCAATGCGATCCTTGGCGTATCGCTTGCCGCGGCCAAGGCGGCGGCCGAGAGTTGCGAGCTCACGCTGTACTCCTACCTCGGCGGCGTGAACGCTCATGTGCTTCCAGTGCCGATGATGAACATCATGAACGGCGGAGCGCACGCGGACAACAACGTGGACTTGCAGGAGTTCATGGTGATGCCGGTCGGAGCTGCGAGCTTTGCCGAAGGGTTGCGGTGCTGTGCCGAGATCTATCACACGCTGAAGTCCGTGCTCAAGAAGAGCGGACTCGCTACCGGCGTCGGGGACGAGGGCGGCTTCGCCCCTGATCTTGAGAACAACGAGGAAGCTATTCAGGTGATCCTGGCGGCGGTGGAAGCGGCAGGTTATCGGCCGGGTACCGACGTCATGCTCGCACTCGACCCGGCTACGTCCGAGCTCTACGACTCGGAGCGCGGCCTGTACGTGCTTGCGGGCGAGGGGCGCGAACTCACCAGCGCGCAGATGGTGGACTTCTGGGTCGACCTGGTCTCCAAGTATCCCATCGCGTCTATCGAGGACGGTATGGCCGAGGAAGACTGGGAGGGCTGGGAGCTGTTGACGCAGCGTCTTGGGGCGACGGTCCAGCTGGTGGGCGATGACCTGTTCGTGACCAACACGGAGCGCCTAGCTCGCGGCATCTCGCGAGGCGTGGCCAACTCCATACTCATCAAACTCAACCAGATCGGCACTCTCACCGAGACTCTCGACTGCATCAGCATGGCGCAGCGCGCGGGCTACACCACCGTGGTATCACACCGCTCGGGGGAGACCGAGGACACCACCATCGCCGATGTGGCAGTCGCGGTGAACGCCGGACAGATCAAGACGGGAGCGCCTGCCCGAAGCGACCGGGTCGCCAAGTACAACCAGCTCCTGAGGATCGAGGAGGAACTGGGCGAGAGCGCCGAGTATCTCGGCGGTCGTGTCTTCTACAACGTGCGGTAGGCCGCTCGCAAGATATCACCTCACATGTGTGAGCGCGATCACACCTCACCTACCGCATGTGTTGACCTGCGCATCTTCGGGAAAGTAGCGTTGCATGGGATTCCCAATGCGTCGGGGGTGCTTCGCGTGCGTGGTGAAGGTCGGCCCGGGGCCCAGGACCGGCTGCGCGCGGCGATCGCTGCGCTGGTGCTGTTCGCCCTCATCATGGCGGGGTTCTGGGCTGCGAGCATCCGGATGCGCGAAACCAATGCCGAGCGGGTGCGCGCGCGTCTGACGACGCAGATGTCGGTGAACGCCCATACGCTCTCCTCGGCGGTCTCTTCGAGGTTCGCCCTGCTCAGCGGCCTTCATGAGTTCGTCACCGTGTCCTTGCCGGAAGGGCCTTCGCGCGCGGAGTTCGACATCTTCGCGTCAGGTCTGTACAGCGGGTCTCAAGGTATCCGGGCGATCCAGGTGGCGCCGAAGGGGATCGTGAGCCTCGTGTACCCGCTGGAGGGCAACGTCACCGGCAACAACCTGCTCACCGATGCGCGCCCCGAGGTGGCCGACGACGTCAGGCGCACGCTCGCGTCGAGTTGGATCGTGATCTCGGGACCTTACGAGCTCAAGCAAGGCGGGCTAGGCCTTGTGGGACGACAGCAGGTGCGCACCCCACAGGGGGAGTTCTGGGGGTTCACCATCATCGTTTTGGACGTCCCTCCTGTCCTCGAAGAGGCGGGGCTTTCCGAGGCGCCACCGGGGACGCGCTTTGCGCTTCGCGACGACCACGGGCGCGTTTTCGCGGGTGAGGCGCAGGTCTTCGACGACTCTCCCGTGACCTTCCCGATCGCGCTTCCCGATGGTGAGTGGACTCTTGCGGCAGTGCCCGCGGCCGGATGGGAAGACGCTTCCCGCGACGGATTGCCGCTGCTTTGGGGCACAGGCGTCGTCATCGCCGTGCTGCTCTCGGCGTTGCTGTACACCGGTCTCACCTACCAGAGCCGTCTGCGTGCGGAGATCGACCGCCAGACGCGGATGCTCACCGAGCAGAGGGACTTGGTCGCCGCCGTCGCCGAGACGAGTCCGATCGGCATCCTTGTCGTGGACGCGTCGAGCGGTGCGGTCACCTTTGCGAACGCGGCCGCGGAGAGGGTGCTCGGCGTCGACCGTGCCGATATCATCGGACGTACGTACGACGATCCCCGGTGGGGAGTCGAGCGCGGAGAGGGGGGTCCGCTTCCTGTGCAAGAGCTCGCCGCGGCGCGCGTGATAGCCACGGGAGCCGCCGTGCATGACATACGCCACCCGATCGAGCTTCCCGACGGGACACGGGGGCTGCTCTCGGTCAACGCGGGCCCCATCACCTCGCCTGATGGTTCGCCGACGGCGGTGGTGATCACCGTGGTCGATATCACCGAGGAGTACCGCGAGCATGAGGAGCTCGTCCGTCACCGCGACAGGCTGGAGTCGCTCGTCGAGGAGCGTACCCGTGACCTCGCGGCTGCCAACGAGGAGCTGGACGCCACCAACGAGGAACTCCAGGCCGCCAATGCGGAGTTGGAGGTATCACTGTCCGAACTGGAGAGGCTCAACGCGGAGCTGGTGAAGGCGTCGAACGCGAAGAACGAGTTTCTCGCGAGCATGAGCCACGAGCTACGCACGCCGCTCAACTCGGTGATCGGCTTCTCGGACCTGATGTTGAGCGGCATGGTCGGCAAGCTGACCCCTGAGCAGCTCAAACAGATCGGGATGATCAACTCGTCGGGGAAGCATCTGCTGGACCTGATCAACGGCGTGCTCGACCTCTCGAAGATCGAGGCGGGACAGCTGAAACTGGACTCGGTCCCCGTGGACGTGCACCGGCTGGTGCTGGGGACGGTCGCGACGCTCGGCCCGCTCGCAGAGGCGAAGGGGCTGGTGTTGAGCGCAGAAGTCGACGATGAATGCGGAACGGTCGTATCCGATGAGACGCGCCTGCGGCAGGTGCTCATCAACCTGGCTGGCAATGCGATCAAGTTCACGGACGAGGGCTCTGTGACGGTCCGTGCGAAGTGCGTGAGTGACGAACTCGTCATCGATGTCATCGATACCGGGAGAGGTATCAGCGCCGTGGATCTTCCGCGTATATTCGATGAGTTCTACCGCGGCGCGGACGCGGTGGCGAGCAGCGCTGAGGGCACCGGCCTCGGCCTTGCCGTGTCGCGCGGTTTCATCGAACAACTCGGCGGCCGCATCGCCGTGACGAGCACTCCCGGTGAAGGGTCCACCTTCAGCATCCATCTGCCACTCGTCCGGCCCTGAAGGCTCTCTCGACGCCCTGTGCGTGACGTGCGACGATGGATGCCGAGGAGAGTGCGATGCTCGGTGTCCTTATCGGCCTGGTGGTCATGGCGGGGGCGTGCGCGTACGCCGTGGGCCATGCCTTCGTTGCTCCGCGCGAATCGGTCTTCCGATCGGGCGTCGGAGGCTTGCTGCTCGGGGTCGCAGTGCTGTTCGCCCTGGTAGTCGTACCATCCGTGGCTTCGTTCGCGGTGTCGCGCTCGGGAGGGACGTGGCCGCAGCACTTAGGTCCCCAGACCTACCATTCCTTGTGGGTGGTGTGCATGGGCGTGGGCCTGCTCATCGGCCTGAGGGTATGGCGCATGAGGCCGTCAGCCGGCGGCGCCTTAGGGTTCGACGAGTCGGGCGTGGCGCGCGCTCGCAGCCAACTTCCGTTGGCCGATTCGCTGGAGAGCGCACTCGACGTGCTGGGACGCGAGAAACTCACCGCGCGCGACATCGAATCGCTCGAAGACGCCGTGAAGGCACTCGGCGCACGGTTCTGGCACCGGCTGCCCGAGAAGGACTCCGAGGTCTACCTCGCAGTGCGTCAGCATGTGCCCACGGAGTTCGCAGCCCGCATCACCCGCTCTTTACTCGCAGGCGCAGGTCGCAAGCACTGAGTGAGACGGCCCAGCCGGCCCGAGCGCACGATATCTTCACACGTTCGCGGGCGTTCTGGCATCAGGGTTGCGTCTGTACGCGCGTCTTGACAAGAACCCACGGCGACCGATGTCGCCGGGACATGAAGGAGATCGACTACCATGATGTTCTTCTGGCTTGTGCTGCTCGTGGCTTTGCCTTTCGTGCTGATGTGGGCGTTGCGCCGGGATGGAACGGCCGGGTGCTGCGGGATGACGCACGAGGCTTCTCACACGCAGCCGCCTGCGGCCCCAGGTCCTGCCCCATTGGAGATCGCGCGCCAACGCCTTGCCCGCGGTGAGATCACCGTCGAGCAGTACGAGGAGATCAAGCGCGCTCTGTCCTAGACGAGCGCATCGGAGGCCCGAGCTTGCGCCCGGGCCTCCTTGGGGTATATCCCGCTTGTATGATCAGCGATACGTGGGGGCGCATCGCTCGCCGCGCATCGCGCTGCGGGTTCGACGCAAGGGGGATTCATCATGTCATGCGGGGGCGGGTCATCCCATCTGCGGGGTCGCGTGTACCGTCATATGGCCTGTTTCGGCATTGTCGCTCTGGCGGTCCTGGTCCTGTGGGCGCTTATGGCCCCGCCTGCCTCGGCGCTCACTAACGACGGAGCCACGCTCGACATCGGATCGGGCGAAAGCCTCACTCTCGACGGCATCCACGAGTACACAAGCTCCATATCCATCCATGACGGCGGCGTGCTGTACGTAGGTGCGAGTCGCACGCTCACGCTGAGGGCGCCGTCGATCACCATCAGCGGGGAGGGATGCATCAACGGCGCGGGCGGTGCGTCGGCCGCAGGTGGCGCGACGGTGGTGCTGGACTGCACGACTCTTGCGATCAACGGCCCTGGCGGGATCACGGCTAGAGGCCGCGACGGCTTCTACGCGGGTTCGCCGGTCACCGTCGATGGCGGGGCGGGAGGGTCTATCGAGATCAGGGCCGCCACGCGCGCCACTCTGAGCGGAGGCTTCCTGAACGCAGCCGGTGGCAATGGGTACGGAGACGCGTCACGGTCAGGCGCGGGCGGGAACGGTGGAACGGTGATCGTGCGCTCGGCCGTGCTGGACCGCGCGGACGCTGCAGGAACCGCTATCGACGTGAGCGGCGGTGACGCCGCAGACACCACATTCGAGACCGGCGCTGACGGCGGCGACGGCGGCAGCGTCACGATGTCGTTCGCCGACTATGACGCCGGTGCGGCCGTCAACGCCTCAGGCGGCGACGGCGCGAACGCACATGAGGCCGGTGGTGACGGCGGGAATGGCGGCGCCATCACCGCACACTGGTGCCTGAAGACAGGCACGGAGAACGTCAACGTGGACGCGGGCTGGGGCGGAACGGGTGACTTCTCCAATGGCGCGAACGGGACGACGGGCACCACGTCGTCGCAGCTCACGATGGACGCGCAGTACGAGCCTGCGCCCGTGGTCGTGAACGGTTCGATCGACCCCGGTGAGTATGCCCAGAGCTGGCAATGGGTCTTCGACGGCTACAAGAAGGTGTTCATCGCGCAGGACGGCGAAGCCTTCTACGTGGCAGTCCAGATCTCAAGTGTGGGTTACGGCTGGGTCTACGACCTGTG
>JAJFTR010000012.1 GCA_021372825.1 Actinomycetes bacterium | reverse complement strand
TGATGTCGCCGTCAGCTTCCGTCAGCGCCTTCTTGCAATCCATCATGCCGGCGCCAGTGATCTCGCGCAGCTCTCGAACCATTCCTGCAGTGATCTCCATTGTCACTCCTCGTTGTGGGATTGAGGCCATACGCCGCTCTGTGCCCTATGCTTCGGGCACGTTCTCGGCATCAGCTACCGCGTCCGTTGTGTTCTCGTCATCTCCCACAGGAGCCTCCAAGCCGGGCTCGTCTCCCGTTTCGGACGGCGACGCAGCTTCAGTCGCGGACGCTGCTTCGACAGCAGGCTCGGATTCCGGAAGGATCCCTGCGGCAGCGCGCCCTTCGATCGCAGCATCGGCGACGATCCGACAGATGAGACTGATGGAGCGGATCGCATCGTCATTACCAGGTATGACGTAGTCGACCTCGTCGGGATCGGCGTTGGTGTCTACCAGGCCGATTATCGGGATCTTGAGACGTCGCGCCTCTGCTATGGCTATGGCCTCGCGTTTCGTATCGATGACGAAGACCGCGGCGGGGAGGTCCTTCATGTCTCGAATGCCCTCGAGGTTCTTCTTGAGCTTCTCGTACTCGGCGCGTAGCTTGAGGGCCTCCTTCTTGGGAAGGGCGGCCAGCGTGCCGTTGCTCTCCATGGTCTCGAGTTCGACCATTCTCGCGATCCGTTTGCGGATGGTGACGAAATTCGTCAGCATCCCGCCCAGCCAACGCTGATTGACGTACGGCATGCCAGCCCGTTGGGCCTCGGACGCGATCGACTCCTGGGCCTGCTTCTTCGTTCCGATGAACAAGACACTGCCGCCGCGAGCTGTGATGTCCCGGACGAAGCGGTAGGTAGCGTCGATTTCGCGCAATGTACGCTGCAAGTCGAGGATGTAGATCCCGTTACGCTCGGTGAAGATATAGGGCTTCATCTTCGGATTCCAGCGGCGCGTCTGATGGCCGAAGTGAACGCCAGCTTCGAGTAGGGACCTCATTGAGACAGTAGCCACAGTGGTACCTCCTGGTCGGTTGTTCGTCCGTCCGCTTCTTCCCGAAGTCGCCACCGCGAATCTCGCGGCACCTGGCGCTCCAGTCCACGGACGTGCGTTGTCACAAGCTGCGATACTTTAGCACGTGAGGCGATGAGGCGCCAGCTCCTCGAGCCTAGAACTCGCGCCCGCACAGGGGGCACAGTAAGTGCGCTGCGTACCATCCCTCCCGGTCGGAGTCGGGTATGAGTTCCATCATCAGGCCGACCTCGCACGCGGGGCACCAAAAACGACGCGGCAACCGTGCATGCTCCACGAAGACGTCAGCATCGCCTTCTCTGTCTTTGAGCGCCAGCCTGAAGGACGGGACCGACTTCGTGGATCCACCCAGGTTGTCGAGCACCAGTCGTATCTTCTCGACCACCTCCGCGGGCTTCGCCGAGTTCTTGATCAAGTAATCAACGGCACCGAGCTCTACTGCGCGTTCAACCGAGCTCTCCTCGCCCAGGTTGGTCAGTATGATCACGGGTATCGACGCGAGTCGTGGGTCGGTCCTCATAGCCTCGAGAACCTCCAGACCTCCCATCCTCGGCATGATCAGGTCGAGCAGCACCAGGTCGAGCGGCGTCGTGCGGATCACGTTGAGCGCATCGAGCCCGTCTGCTGCGGTGAACACTGCGTATCCTTCTTGTTTGAGTTTGTCCTCGTAGATCCGTCGAAGCAACTCAGTATCCTCGACGACCAAGATGTGCTCAGAAGCCACCGCTGCCACGCTCCTTCATCACACTGCGGGGATGTATCCTTGGGCCGCATGGAGGCGAGCCCGCAGGCGCAACACTGCTTTCGTGTGAAGCTGACTCACCCGTGACTCCGTCACTCCGAGGACGGCGCCTATCTCCTTGAGGGTAAGTCCCTCGTAATAGTAGAGCGCTATCACGACCTTCTCGCGTTCGGGGAGTCTTTCTATCGCGGAGGCAAGGATTTCCTTTATCTCGGCTTTCTCGAAGACCTGGACAGGGTCTTCGGCGCTGTCGTCGCGGATGCTCGCGGCTGCTGCCGAACCCCTGTCGTCACGATCGCTTGCGCTGGACCACAGCTCCTCGAAAGAGACGACACTGGTGTAGGCGAGCCTGCTGAGGATGTCCTGGTACTCGCGCGTGGTCGCCCCTATCTCGCGAGCCACTTCCGCGTCAGTGGGAACCCGCTTGAGGGAGTTCTCCAGTCTGACATAAGCCGCCTCTATATCACGTGCGCGGGCTCGCACAGAGCGGGGCACCCAGTCCATCGCTCTGAGCTCGTCGATGATGGCACCCTTGATACGCGCGATCGCGTACGTCTCGAACTTGATCCCGCGGCTCGGGTCGAACTTGTCGATGGCATCGATAAGCCCGAACACGCCGTACGACACAAGATCTGATGTGTCGACCGTGTGAGGAAGATTGGAAGACAGCCTGCCGGCAACGTACTTCACAAGGGGTGAGAAGTTCAGGATGAGCCTCTCACGAGCGACGGGGTCGCCGTTCTCTTTATAGGCCGCCCAACAATGCGCGATCTCGCCCCCAAGACCCTGCTTCATCGAGTCGGCCCCTCCGGATCAGCTGCGAGGATGTGCGTTATGGTGGATGTCTCGCAAGCGCTGCGTGCTCACGTGAGTATAAATCTGGGTAGTGGACAGGGCAACGTGACCGAGCAGCTCTTGGACAGAGCGAATATCAGCACCGGCCTCGAGGAGGTGTGTCGCGAAAGAGTGCCTGAGTGCGTGCGGAGACAGTCCCGAGGACTCTCCGATGGCCGCCAGGTGCTTCTTGAGCATCCGCCGAACACTGTCGGAGCTCAGGCGTGTGCCGCGCCTGCTCACGAAAAGCGCTTCACCTGTATCGGCGCCGACTAGAGCGGGGCGTCCTCGAGTGATGTAGTCGCTCACGCGGGTCACCGCCAGACGGTGGAGCGGGACGATGCGTTCCTTGGAGCCCTTGCCGACGAGGCGGACGACACCGGATCGCAGATCAAGGCTCGAGATGTCGAGGGCGGTGAGCTCGGACACGCGTGCTCCCGTTGCATAAAGGAACTCTAGGATCGCGCGGTCGCGTAGGCCGGTGGCACTGTCCGGATCAGGCGCATCGAGAAGACGTCGAAGCAGCTCCGAAGACGCCACGTGGGGCAGTCGCTGAGGTAGGCGTGGGGTCGCGATCACCGAGGCGGGGTCGCCAGCGCCCTCGCCGATGAGGTCAAGATACCGGTAGAACGAGCGGACTGCGGACAGCTTGCGAGCCACCGTGCGCCGAGAATATCGTGCGGCGTCCAGTTCGGCTAAGAACCCGCGCAAGGCGCGGTGATCGAGGTCGCGAATGCGATAGGCGTTGCGGGTGCACCAGTCCGCGAACTGGGTGAGGTCGCTCGCGTAGGCACGGCAGGTCGCGGGAGAGTAGTTGCGCTCATCTCGGAGATAGATGAGAAAACCGTCGATGAGGGTGTCATCGTCTTCACTCATGTACCGGCCTCAGCTCTCTGAGCGCGTCTTCTGCGCGACGCATGAGTGGTTGGTGCTGTGACCGCCAGGCGGCGAGCGCCTCGCGACCGTGCTGCGCGACGACAGCTCGACGCCGTGACTTGCTCCGAATGGAAGACGGCGCCGGAGGCAGTAAGCCGAAGTTCACATGCATCGGTTGATAGGGATACGTGGCAGGGTCGGTCGCATAGGCGATAAGCGCGCCCAGGGCGGTCTCACGAGGCAGAGGTTGCGCTTCGACGCCTGCCGCCCAAGAGGCGATTCCCAGCGCGGCCACGAGTCCTCCGGCGGCGGCCTCCAGATAACCCTCCGTCCCCACCAGCTGTCCCGCGATGCTCATCAGCGGCGACCGTTTCACTCGCAACCATGCGTCGAGCAGCCTGGGAGCGTCGACGAACGTGTTTCTGTGCATGACGCCATAGCGCAGGAACTCGGCGTGTTGCAGGCCCGGTACCAGCGAGAAGACTTTGCGCTGCTCGGAAAACGTCAGATTGGTCTGACATCCGACCAGATTGTAGCAGCTTGAGGCAGCGTTCTCGGGCCGCAGTTGAAGGACGGCCCACGGCCTGGTGCTCGTGCGTGGGTCGACGAGTCCGATGGGTTTCATCGGGCCGAAGCGCAAGGCGTCGATTCCCTGACGTGCAATCTCCTCGAGAGGCTGACAGGCGCCGAAGAGGTCGGCAGATTCGAAGTCCTTGTGGATGACGCGCTCAGCCGACGCGAGCGCGGACACGAACGTCTCGTACTGCTCACGCGTCAGCAGGCAGTTGAGATAGTCGGCTCCGGCTCCCCTGTCGTACCGACTTTGCAAGAACGTGAACTCAGGGTCGATCGTCTGCGCGTCTACGATCGGAGAAGCGGCGTCGAAGAACGACAGCCTCTCTGGCCCTACTATCTGCGTGAGAGCGTCCTGTAGACCTGCTGAGGTGAGGGGGCCTGTGGCCACGATGACACGGCGATCCGGTGGGATCACGCGTTGCTCGGTCCGATGGACGGCGATCCTGGGGTGTGATGCGAGACGAGCGGTGACACGTTGGGCGAACGACTCGCGGTCGACCGCCAGCGCTGTGCCTGCGGGGACGGCACATGCGTATGCCTCGCTGAGCACGAGGCTTCCCAGCGAGGCAAGCTCGTGCTTGAGCATTCCGGGTGCGCTGTTCGGATCCGTGCTCTTAAGCGAGTTCGAGCACACGAGTTCCGCGAGCTGGTCCGTGTG
>JAJFTR010000005.1 GCA_021372825.1 Actinomycetes bacterium | reverse complement strand
CACCGCGTTCCACGAGGCCGCTGCCGCCTGTATCATCGCAAGCTCAGCGGACGTGTCAGCGGTGTTCGGGTTGACGCGATACGTCTCAGAAGGTGTGGCCCACCGGTAGCCGCCGTACGAAAACCCCACATCGTAGGTGTACCCCGCACTCACGAGCCCCCCTGCCGTGCGCACTATCACCGGCCCGCTGCCCGCTCCGCGAGGCACCTCGCAGACGATCGCGGTGTCCGACCACGACGTCACCACGGTCGCGGTCACGACGGCGCTCTCGTGTCCATCGAACAGCACGGCCCCCGTGCCCTGAGTGGCTCCGAAGCCCGTCCCGCTGATGGTGACGCTGCTACCGGTCCCGGCGCTCACATTCCCCGGCGTCATGCCGTTTATCACCGGCGCCGCAAGCGGTGCGACCGACTCGGCCGCGTCGCGCGCGCGTGCGGCGATGGTGGCCGAGAGGACCTCGGCAAGACTCATCTTGCGGCCCGTCGCATCCGCCACCCGGCGTGCGAAAGCGCCGACAGACTCGCCTGTGGCGTCCACCCGTCCGTTGCGCACCACAAGCGCGCCTTGAGTTCCGCCGACGACCGCCTTGCCCGCCTCCAAGAAAAGCACGTACGTCGAACCGGCGCTGAATGAGGGCACTTCCGAGACGCTGAGCACGAGCCCGTCCACTTCGCCCCCCGGCAGCGTCATTCGCACCACGTCAGGTGACTCGCCGGAGAGCACGTCTGTCACCCTGAATGCCGCGTCGGTCACGATACCGCCCCGCGCGCCGCGGTCCGGGGAGACTGCCCGGGGTACCGCCGAGACGCACTCGGCCACGACCACCGCTGAAGCCGCGCGGCTCATGCTCTCCACGGTCATGGGAACGACCGCCGCTTGAGCGCGTGAAGGGCATGCAAGCAGAAAGACGGCGCCAAGAGCCAGCGCGAACAGGGTGCGGAAGCGCATGTCGTCTCCTTGGAACGTGTACGGCGGTCTTCACCTGTATCGGCAGACCGGCACACTCCCGTGAATCACCGCGGGGCATCGCACATCGCGGAGGCGATCTGGGAGGCGAGCTCCACGTTGTGGTACACGAGTTCCTTGTTTGCCGTTTCACTTCTTCCGGAGGTGAGCGCGTGGATGCGCGCGAGAAGGAACGGCGTCACATCTTTGCCACGCACCCCGCTTTTCGCCGCCTCGGCAAGTGCGCGGTCGATGACGCCGTCTATCTCCTCGTGCGGGATCTCGTGCTCGCGCGGTATCGGGTTGGCCACCACCATGCCTCCGGCAACACCCAGTTCCTCCCGGACACGCATGATCTCCGCGACTTCCTGTGGCGTCTCCACCCTCGCGTCCACCCCCAAACCGCTCGTGCGCGTGTAGAAGGCGGGGAACTCATCGGTCCGGTAGCCGAGCACCGGAACGCCATGTGTCTCCAGGTACTCAAGCGTGAGCCTGAGATCGAGCACCGATTTGGCCCCCGCGCATACCACCGTGACCGGCGTGGACGCAAGCTCGGTGAGGTCGGCCGAGATGTCCATCGACTCCGCACCGCCTCGATGCACGCCGCCGATACCACCCGTGGCGAACACGCGGATCCCGGCAAGCGACGCGATGAGCATGGTGCCTGCGACCGTTGTGGCGCCGTCGCTCCCGCGTGCTACGAGCGTGGCGATGTCGCGGCGGCTCGCCTTGGCGATACCCGGGGCTGTCGCAAGGTGCTCGATGTCGTCTCGGCCAAGCCCCACTCGCACGACACCTCCGATGATCGCGATGGTCGCGGGGACAGCGCCGTGCTCGCGAGCGACCTGCTCGGCTGTCACCGCGCACTCCACGTTCGCCGGGTAAGGGAAGCCATGTGAGATGATCGTGGACTCCAGCGCCACCACCGGCTTACCGCTCTCGAGCGCCGATCGCACCTCAGCAGAAACGTCCAGGCGGGTCCTCACGAAAGCATCGCCTCCATCGCTTCTCGGGTCGCGGCTTCATCCACATCGCGCGCGACCGTGTCCGGCGACGCAAGCGCGTGCATCGCCATCGCCGAGGAGAACGCGAGCGTGTGTGTGGTGTCCAGTCCCTCGAGCACCGAGTAGACAACGCCGGCAGTGAACGCGTCACCTGCACCCGTAGCGTTCGTGGGCGCGACGTGCGGAGGCACGAAACGCAGGGACCCGCCTGGGTATGCCGCCACGGCACCGGCCGGGCCCGCCGTCACGATGACTCGGGGCGCGCCCGCCTCCACAAGCGCGTGTGCCATCTCCTCGATGCTCGCATCAGACATGCCCGTGAGGGTTGCGGCCTCGGCCGCATTGCAGCGCAGCGTGTGAAGCAGGTCCAAAACGCGTGACACCCTGCCTGCTTTCGCGACCGACACGGTGTCTGCGATGATGGGCCGAGAACCCCACCGCGCCGCGATGTGCTCGATGGTGACCGCGGGCAGATTGGTGTCCAGCACGATGAGGCGTGCCGAGTCGAGCGCGCTGGCGTGTGCGT
Organism: Actinomycetes bacterium; assembly: GCA_021372825.1. GTDB lineage: Bacteria > Actinomycetota > Coriobacteriia > Anaerosomatales > Anaerosomataceae > JAJFTR01. The sequence continues at coordinate 10,196 of JAJFTR010000005.1, read as the reverse complement.
CGACGGCGTCGGGCGTGATCGCATCAAGGGCACGCATGTCGCTCACGGCGAGAGCCATGTCGCCGTCAACGTCCATGATCGACAAGTAACGCGATCCGGGCAGCCCTTGCGCGGGCACGTCAACAAGGTCGATGCCGGCCGCGCGGCACTCCTTGGCCAACACCATGGCTTCGTGGCCTTCTCCGAGCGCCGTCACCAGACGCGTGCTCAGCCCTAACCTTGCGAGGTTCTCGGCAATGTTGCGTCCCACTCCGCCCGCACTCACACGCACACGGCCGGGGTTGGAGTCGCGCGCGACAAGAGCCGCGTCCGCAAACCCGCTGATATCGGTGTTCGCGCCGCCGACAACGACCACCGGCGCATGCGATGTCACCGCCACGCGATCACCCCCTGGCGCGCGAAAGCAACACCGACTGGGCATCGACGGGCTGTTCGCCCGGCGCAGGACGCAGGCGTTCCCACGTGCCATCGGAATGCATCACGCGTGCCGTGGTGTTGTCCGCGAAGTAGACTGCCAGCACCTCGTCACGGAGCCTGCCGACAAGCGCCGGGTCGAGTATCGGTACGAGCACCTCGACACGCCGATCGAGGTTGCGCGGCATGAGGTCCGCGCTGCCGATAAGACACGTGGGGTCGCCCGCGTTCTCGAAGTAGTAGATCCGCGTGTGCTCGAGGAAGCGTCCGACGATGCTGCGCACGGTGATGGTCTCACTCACGCCTGGGATACCCGGCTTGAGGCAGCAGACGCCTCTGACGATGAGGTCGATGGTCACTCCCGCCTGCGACGCCTCGTAGAGGAGCGTGATCATCTGCGGGTCCACAAGGGCGTTCATCTTGAAGCGAAGACGCGCTTCTCGGCCTACCCGCGCATGTTCCATCTCGCGACGCACCAGCGCTTCGAACCCCGAACGGAGACCGGCCGGAGCTACCAAGAAGCGCTCGAAGTCGTGGGCCTCGGCCCAACCGGTGAGGTAGTTGAACAAGGCGGTCGCATCATCGGCCATGTTCTCATCGGCGGTAAGGAAGTCGAGGTCGGTGTACTCCAGGGCTGTCACGGTGTTGTAGTTGCCCGTCCCCGCATGCAGGTACCGCCTGATCTTGCCGCCCTCTCTGCGCACCACCAGGGCGACTTTGGAGTGCGTCTTGAGCCCGAGCAGCCCATAGACGACGTGAACGCCTTCTGCTTCAAGGGCTCGCGCCCACTCGATGTTGCTCTCTTCATCGAACCGTGCCTTGAGTTCGACGAGAGCAGTGACTTCCTTGCCCTCGGTGGCCGCGTCGAGCAGCGCCTCGACGATGGGCGAGTTCCGGCCGACGCGGTAGAGCGTCATCTTGATGGCGAGAACATCCGGGTCCGCTGCCGCCTGACGGATCAGGCGCACCACCGGCTCGAAGCTCTCGAACGGCCGGTGCAGCATGATGTCCCGCTCGCGGATGGCCGCGAACAGGTCGTGGCCTTCCTCGGCGGCGTCTTCAAGCGACGAGGGCACAACGGGCACAAAAGGCTCGTATTTGAGGTCTGGCCGGTCGAGCTTGTAGAGCTCCATCAAGTCGCTGCCGCCGAGCGGCGGGCCCAAGGTGATGACGTCTGCGGGAGTGACCTTGAGGTTCTCCAGCAGTATGTCGCGGATGAACGCGGGCATGCCCGGGTTCACGGTCACGCGCACCACCGATCCGAACCGGCGTCGCCGGACACCTTCTTCGATCGAGGAGAGCAAGTCGTCCGCCTCGAGCTCTTGGATGGCCATCTCCGCATCGCGCGTGACGCGGAAGGGGTGCACCTCGACGACCTCCATCCCCGGGAAGAGCGCGCCCAGCCGCGCTGAGACCAACTGCTCGATCCACACGAAGTGATGCTCCCGTCGCACACCGGACTCCGAACCAGACGGGCCGACTGGCACGAGACGAGGGAGGGCCTTGGGTATCTTCACGCGCGCGAACCGTTCCTCTCCTGAGGAGCTGCGCACCAAGACGGCAAGGTTGAGGCTCAGGTTGGAGATGTGCGGGAATGGTCTGCCGGGGTCGAATGCAAGAGGCGTGAGCACCGGGAAGACGGTCTCGTCGAAGTAGGCCTCCGCGCGCGTGCGCTGCTCGGAAGTCAAGTCCTCATAGTCGTGCAAGAAGATGTGCTCGGCCGCAAGCGCGTCGCGAATGCCTAGGAAGACGGCACGGCCGCGGTGGAGAAGCGCGGTCGCCGCCACGCGTACCGCGTCGAGCTGCTCGGAAGGAGTGAGGCCGTCCGGCGAGAGCTCGGACACACCGGCCGCTACCTGCTGCTTCAAGCCGGCGACGCGCACCATGTAGAACTCCGCCATGTTCGAAGAGAAGATCGCGAAGAACTTGACTCGCTCAAGAAGCGGGTTGCCCTCGGCTTCCGCCTCTTCGAGCACGCGCTCCTGGAACGCCAGGAGACCGAGCTCACGGTTGACGAACAGAGACGGGTCCCGGGTGTCGGGCGTCATGGGCTGGACCACTCCTTGCAGCCAGGCGCCGCGCGTTCCTGCGGGCGCGATACAAACCAGCCGGTCACTGCTCTATTCCACGATACAAGACCCGGCACACGCCTCGCAGACGACGGGCGGCTACCTCAACGCGGTGAGTACGACCGCCGCGATAGCGAGAGCCACGCCAAGCTGTTGCACGCCGCGAAGCCGTTCTTTGAGCACGACGAGGGCGAGCACCACGATGACGACAGGATACAGAGACGACAGCACGGAAGCCACGGCGACAGGTCCGATGCGTAAGGCGAGCAACATCGTCACGTTCGCGACCGCGTCAAGAGCTCCCGCTGTGATCGCGCCAGCGCGCGCGACGCGCGTCGCGACCACGTGACCCGCACGCCACATCGCCAGGCCACTCGCGACAGCAACCGACACGATGCGGGCCGCCACGAGCGGCCACAACCCGCTTACGGCCTCCGTACGGGAAAGAGCGACGATGCCCACCGCGAAGAGCACGCCCGCGACAAGCGCAAGGCCCAAGGCGGGAACATCACGCGAGCGCTCCTCGGTGGGTTCCGTCTCGGCCGAGGCGCTCACGATCACCACAGCGACGACAGCCAGCACCATCCCTGCGATGGAAAGGCCGGTCACGCGCGTTCCACGTGCAAGGTCGACAAGGGCGGGCAGCGAACCTGAGAGCGCCGCGGTGACCGGGGAGACCACGCTCATGCGCCCGATGGCGAGCGCTCCGTAAAGCGCCGCGATGCCGAGCCCCCCGCACGCTCCGGCGATCGCGCCGCGCGCAAGAGCGCCCGTCGACGGCGCGCCATTCCAGAGGAACGCCGCCGCCACAAGCACGATGCCGCTTGTGATCTGCGCTGTCGCGGTGACCGAGAAGGCCGAATCGCCCTTGGACGCCTGTCCACCGGCGAAGTCGGACCATCCGTATGCGAACGAGGCCGTAAGGGCCAGCAAGATCATCGTCATAGTGTCCCCACGATACCCCGTGACGACGGGCACGCGCAGCCCGTCGGGGAGCTTCTAACGACGAGGTCCCCGACGCTGACCGCCACGCCGCGACCCGCCGCGGTGGCTCATGACTCCGCTTGAGAACACGGGCCGGGGGGTGGTGTCGACCTTGCGCTCCGGGTTCGGCACGATCCGGTGCCCATACGAGAAGCCTTCCACGTCTTCACACACCAGACGTTCACCCAGCACGCGCTCAATCTCAGCGAGCGTCTCGTACTCCTCGGCTGCTAGGAACGTGATGGCGCTTCCCGAGGCGCCGGCACGGGCGGTACGCCCGATGCGGTGCACATAGTCCTCGGCCGTGTTCGGCAGGTCGTAGTTGATGACGTGGCTGATCTCGTCGACGTCGATGCCGCGCGACACCACGTCTGTCGCGACGAGCACGCGGTGCCGCCCCGACTTGAAGCCCTCGAGCGCCTTTTGGCGTTGCGCCTGCGTACGGCCCCCATGGATGGGTGCGCTTGAGACGCCCTCGCGCGCGAGGACCTTGTGCACGTGGTCGGCACGGTGTTTCGTGCGCGTGAAGACGAGCACCTTATCAAGCGACTCGCGGTCGAGAAGTGTCACGAGCAGCTCGGCCTTCTGCTGCGCGTTGACCGGATACACCCGCTGTTCGATGCGCTCGACAGGGGTCGCCGCGGGACTGGTCTCGACCATCACGGGTTCGTGCAAGGTGGACCGCACCACGCGGAGCACCTCGGTCGACATCGTGGCCGAGAAAAGCAGGTTCTGCCTGCTGTCCGGGCATAGCGAGATGATCTTGCGGACGTCGGGCCAGAAGCCCATATCGAGCATGCGATCGGCCTCGTCCAAGACAAGCACCTTGACCGAGGAGAGATCGAGCTCGCCACGGGCGTTGATGTCGAGCAGACGTCCCGGGGTGGCGATCACGATGTCGACACCCTTGCGCAGTTTCTGCAGTTGGGGCTCGTAGCCGACGCCCCCGTAGATCACGGCGATGCGATGGCCTGTGCCACGAGTGGCCTTCATCGCCGTGTCCGCGATCTGCTGGGCAAGCTCACGTGTCGGGGTGACGATGAGCGCGCCTATGGTGCCGGTCTTCTCGATCCTGTCGAGCATCGGCAGGACGAATGCCGCCGTCTTGCCCGTGCCCGTCTGGGCACAACCGACGACGTCACTACCGGCAAGGATGTGAGGGACTGCCTCACGCTGGATAGGGGTGGGCTCCGAATAGCCCATGGATCTCACGCCCGTAAGGACGCGCGGCGACAAGCCGAGTTCTTCGAATGTCACGTATTCTCCTGTACTGTGCGCTCCATCGGCGCTACGTTGCAGACGCAGCTGATCCGATAGGGCCGAGGCACAGAACGGGACAACCGAGTCTTAGATGAATGTGAAACGTATATTAGCAGATTGGCGGCGCGTACGCGAGACAGGCGTCCACGTCCCGGAGAGTGAGCTTCTTACACAAAGAAGGCGGCCCGCATGGGGCCGCCTTCTCGGCACGTTTCAGTCACGCGTGACTAGAGCCTGCGGACGTTCGCAGCCTGCTTCTTGCCGTTCTGGCCATCCGTGATCTCGAACTCGACGGCCTGACCCTCATCGAGAGTCTTGAAGCCATCGCCTTGGATCGCGCTGAAGTGGACGAAAACGTCGTCCCCACCCTCGTGTGAGATGAAGCCGTAGCCCTTGTCAGCGTTGAACCACTTGACCGTACCCTGTGCCATGAAGACCATTCCTTCCGCGCCCCGCAGGGCAAAACAAAGCGACGTGACCTTTTCTTCCGCACCACGCGGAGCGTCACGCCGCATAGCCGTAGGCCGCCATCCGGCCCGAGCGGAGTATACGACGAACCTTAGGCGCATGTCACTAGCCGTGAAATGCAGTTTTTCGCTGCGTCCCTCGCAAGGGACCTTCTCGCGATGCTCACCTTGCGCCTTTGGGCTCACGCTTCTTCTCGGTCAACTGCCGGACGAGTTTGACGAGCCGTCTTGGTTCGAACGGCTTCGTGTAGTACTCGTCGATGTGCACGAATGCGGGAACCGACTCCTCGCCGAGACCTTGGGCGGTGAGCATGAGGATGGGGATCGCACTCGTTACAGAGTCCTCCCTGAGGCGCCGCGCGACCTCCCAGCCGTCCATGCCCGGCATCATCACATCGAGCACGATCGCATCCGGCAAAGAGGCGGAGGCCGATTCCAAGGCTTCGGGTCCGCTGCTAGCGATCGTGACGTCGAACCCTGCGCCCGCCAGCGCTGCCCTCTCTAGATTGGCGATGTCGCGTTCATCGTCGACGACGAGCACCCGTTTGGTCATCTCACTGCCCCCCGTGGGTGCAACGGCCGCGGTACCGGCTCCGGCGACCTAGTGATGCGCGATTCGAGAAGTGAATACCCAACAGCTCCAAAGCGCGATCATGGTCTTGCGGATCTCGTGAGGATGCCCGGTCGTCTCGCGCCTCTACACCAAGTCCCGCGGGACCGCGCACTGGCGCGTGTCGGCGAAGACTCGCTCCCCCGCTTCGAACGCTTCGATCACATCGGTGACCTCGAAGTGCGTGGCGCTGGCGGTCATCACGCTCGAGGTGGTGACGCTCACGTCCCAACCATCGCGCCGAAGACCGGCCTTGCGTTCACAGCGCACCACCGCCGAAAGCGGGTCGTGCTCCGTGATCTCGTAGCGATCGACCTGTTCGTAGGAGGTCGTCGTCCCCGGCGGCACGATGACGTACTCGTATCCTTCACGGTCCTCGGTGACGGTCACGCCGGTAGCGTCATCGCGCGTGACAGTGCGCGTGCGATACTCTGGCGCGACTTCGACGACCTCAAGCGGAGGCGCCGTCTCAGGCAAGTCGAACTCGATCGCCGGTTCCTCGGCGGATGCGCGCCGCACAGGAAGCACAAGAACGCTCGTCCCGTCCGTGTACACCGTGAGCGTGACCGGCACGGGCGACGGCCACGCATGCGGCCAGTAGGTGGGTGACAGCGCGAGCCTCAGCACGTGCCCCGCATCGATCGCCTGCCCCACGGCGTTCAGGCGCATATGTACCGTGTACCGTTGGTGCGGCACAAGCGCTTCGGGTGATTCGTGGCCTGCTCGGTGCGTGAGATTGAGCATCCCCCAACTGACGAGGGTGGAACGGCCGTCGGGGGCCACGTCACAAAGGCGCGCCGAGACAAGACCGAACGGCTGGTCGCACGCGAGCGAAAGCGTGAGTTCCGGCAACCCCAGGAGCTCCGTGCGCTCGGGTAGCGGCGGGGTGTCGAACCGGAGCGACAACAGATCGTCTCGGCGCTGGTCGTCCGGCAACTCATCAGGGCGCCCGTTCGCGCACCACACGCCCGCCTGGGTGCCGCACGCCTGGCTCCCCACGAGGCTCACTGAGGGTTCCTCGGCCGGGACATGACGCTCCGCGAGGCTCCCGTCGGCCGCGAGCGCAAGCACGAGAGGCTCGCAGTCTTGCGGGGGCCATCGCGTCTCGGCGATCCACCGCCCCGGGCGCTTCGCGTAGAACCGCGCTGGCGCGGCTGGCTCCTGCATCCACGTCCGAAGCACCGGCTCGCGGTCTACGCCGTTGTCGACTCCCTTGAGCCACCGGTCCCACCATCTCACACACTCCTGCAGGAACCCGATCGCGGGGCCGGGCACACCCCTGTACGGCAGCATATGCGCCCACGGGCCGATGATGCCCGCGCGCGGGCAGGTAAGGTTCTCGAGCAGCCTTGGAATCGCGTTGGTGTACGCGTCGGCCCAGCCGCCGACCGCGAGCACCGCACACTGGATGGCCGAGTAGTCCTCGGCCACCGACCCCTGCTTCCAGTAATCGTCATAGCGCTGGTGCGTGATCCACGTGTCGATGAAGCTCGGGGTCGCACGCAGGCGCTCCAGCCACGCCTCTCGCCAGGCGCCCCCCACGTGCGCCGGATCGGGAGGCAAGCCGTTGTACAGCAGCATCGTCGAGGCCCACTTGAGCATGTCACTCCCCAGCAGACACCCGCCCATGTAATGGCAGTCGTCTGTGTATCGGTTGTCAGTCGAGCATCCTGTGACGATCGCCTTGAGCTGCCTCGGACGGCGCGCGGCCACTTGCAGAGCGTTGAAGCCGCCCCACGAGTAGCCGATCATACCCACTGCACCCGTACACCAGGGTTGTCCTTCGAGCCATGCGAGCACCTCCAGACAGTCGAGCTGCTCCTGCGGCAGGTACTCGTCTTGGAGGACGCCGCCCGAATCGCCGCTGCCACGAAGGTCCACCCTTACGGCTGCATAGCCGTGACCCGCGAAGTACGGATGCCGTTCATAGTCCTGGACCGCCGTACCGTCGTCCTTGCGGTAAGGGATGTACTCCAACACCGCCGGAACAGGGTCGCGCTCCGCGTCCACCGGCAGCCAGATGCGTGCCGCCAGCCGCGTGCCGTCGGTGAGGGGGATCCACACATCGTCGATCATGCGGATCTTCCTAGGGAAGTCTCTCCTGATGCGCATGACGTGAGGATACCCGAGCGGGGCCGTGCATCGCGATCTAGCTGAAGAGTCCACGTAGGTCTTTGGCAGATGAGGGCACCTTCCTGTCGGTTGGTGGTTGTTGAAGCCACAGCCGAAGAGAGTGGTCCTGTTGCGACTTCGCCTGTTCATCTGTGGACGCCGGTCGATCGTGGGACCGGGTCACAAACGGGCGGGCCGTCACCAGCGCGGCATGGCGATGCGCAAACGCGACACCGCGCGGTCGTCCCCGTCGTGAACCACGTACATGTGCGGACCCGGGCCGGCCATCTTGTAGCGACCAGGTGTGCAGGACCTCGACTCTCACTAGCACGGGACCACCGTGAGGGTTCACACCACGACGGTGTGCACGCACGTGCTGAAAAGAGGTGGCAGAGGAGCGCGTAGCCTGTTCGATGTGCTGGAAGGGCGTGCTTACGGAGACTCGATAAGACAAGAGCGTGGAGCAGATGCTGGCAAGGGTAGCTCGCGAAGCGCACAATGTGGATACGGAGTACTGGAGTGTTACCGAGAAGCGCACCGCGCCGACAGTGGCTCTCCAATACTGCAGAAGTACTGTTAGACCGGGAGGTGCAGTGCCACTAGCTGCTACACATTCTGGGTGGGAGAACGAACACCTGGCGACCTATCTCCTGTCGCGAGTTGCTTTCGTCGCCAGTCCCCTGAAGGTAGCAGATGATGTAGGGACAGACTTGTTCTGCACGTTGTTCGAGCGAGTCAAGCCAGACGCGACTGAGCTGCTGGTACCACGAAACTCGATTGCGGTTCAGCTGAAGAGTTCGCGCGACGATCTGAGGCTCAAACCTTGGCAGATCGAATACCTAGCCAGACTGGAAATCCCCTACTACGTCGGCGTCGTCGACCAGTCTCAGATGACCCTGACCCTATTTTCCGCACGCTATCTTCCGATGCTCATAACGTTCAGAGGACGTCACTCGGTACTCACCCTGGAACTTGTTGATGAACTGGATGGTGCGTATCGCAAGGGAGACGACGAGTCTGGCTACAGCCTGCTTTGTCCGATGGTGGGATCGTTCTGCGCAACCGACAGCTTGGGTCAGGCGCAGACTACGGCCGCAACCCTCAGGCAGGACGCTCGTGACGGACTCAAGGCGATAGCATCACGGCTCAATGCGGAGTACATCTTCGACACGCTCAACGGCGTAGAGATCTTTGCGGGGGCTGACTCTGCCAAGACGTTCGGAGAGAACTTCATGCGTCGTCTGGCAGAGGCCCTGTACAACATGGCTTGGCTCCTGAACAACCACGAACCCGTCACTTGTGCAGAAGTTGATTTCTACCTTGAGACTTACGACAGACTTGAAGCCATGGTTGATGGCGAACCACTGCCTGCATACCTACAGGCCGCACGGGTGGAGTTGGAATCTGCTCCAAGACCTCCGGTCTAACCCGCGCTTCCACTCGACTCGCGCATGGTTGACGCATAATGGGGGCGCAAGCTCGCGAGTGAAGCGCAAACACGTTAGACACAACCGCGCGGAGTCTCGCGCTGCTGTAGCATCGGACGGGGTGTTGTCGACCGTGGCGGGGGATCCATGAGCTATTTGCTCTTCCTAGATGAAAGCGGACATGACCACAAGAAGATGCCGTATGAGGTCAGGGGCGGGATCGCGATTCACGCCCAGCGGCTCTGGCCGTTCATTCAAGCCGTAAGCGACCTGGAGATAGCGTGCTTCGGCTCGGCGCTTCGCGATTATGGCTCAGAGGTCAAGGGCCACAAGCTTGCGGACAAGGATCGCTGGCGCTGGGCTGCCCAGGGTGAGTTGATGACAGACGCCGATCGCCGCACTCACGCCACGGGCTTCCTCGAAGCATCACGCGAAGGTCGGTCACCTCGTCGATTCGAGTTCACGGCGTATGGTCAGGCGTGCATCGAGATGGGGCAGGGCATATTCCGACTCTTGGATGAGCATGATGCAGTGATCCTCGCCTCGTTCATCCCAAGGACGACGGCCCGTCCCGCGACCTCAACCGCGACAGAGTATCTGCGCAAGGATCACGTCTTCATGCTTGAGCGGTACTACTGGCTCCTTGATGAACGCGACGACACCGGCTTGATCGTAATGGATCGATGCGAGCACAACCTCGACGGCCATTTCGTTGACCAGATGCAGCGCTACTTCACGCAGACAACGAATGGACGAATCAGGGCGACTCGAATCATGCCATACCCGTTCTTCGTGGACAGCCACTTGGTCAGTCCGGTCCAAGTCGCGGACTTCTGCATCTATTGCCTCAACA
>JAJFTR010000097.1 GCA_021372825.1 Actinomycetes bacterium | reverse complement strand
CACCCAGGATGACTGCGATGCGATCGCGGCGAAACTCAACTCACGACCGCGCAAGCGGCTCGGCTACAAGACCCCGGAGGAGTGCTATGCACGTTCGTAGGAAGTCGCTCAGACGGGCGGTGTGTTGCGATTCAAACTTGAACTCAGGCAGGACGGATTGCGTTCACGAGTCGGACAAACTGATCGACTCCGATGATTATCGGGCCGTGGTGAGCGGCTGAGCGTGCACCGTTCCGGTCGAGCCAAACGCCGGTGAGACCCGCCTGATGTGCGCCCAGCCCCGAACTCGTCCATCTGGATGCGCCGGGTGAAGGCGACCTCGCCGAACTCGGTGAGGGCCCTCGGCGAACGGAGGTCTTTGACACGCCAGCATTCAGGCCTGTCGGAGAACAGCTGTTCGTCGAAGATCTCGAGGGCCCCCGACATCGCGTCGGCGAGCGTCGCCAGCACGTCATCGAGCGCGCTCGTCTCGGCCTGCTCGGAGTCTTCGGACCGGGTGATGCGCTCTAGGCACACAGCCACGAGGGATGTCTTCGAAGACGCGATGTCATCGTGCATGCGGATTGCCTCTCTTCACCGGATCGTAGACGAACCGAGAGTAGAGGGAAACCCGCACTACGTTCACAAACGGCTACGGGATCCCGCCCTTCGAAACCTTACGCGCGCCGCTTGTCAGCCCGGCCCGACCTCTCCACCTGACTCCATTGGCGCTGACGGCGACAGCGCCTTGTCGGTCCGCCGCACTGCCGCCCAGATCCCGTAACCGATCACCACGCCAAACACATTGAGGATGAGATCGTCGACGTCCGCACTGCGCCCGATCAAGTACTGACCAGCCTCGATCGCAAATGAGATCGCAAGACCGAGGAGAACGGTGCTTCGGAGACGGCGGAGCCGCCTGCCAAGCATAGGAGCGAGCACACCAAGCGGGATGAACAGTCCGATGTTGGCGGAAAGATTCAACAGCGCCACGGAGCCCCAGTCGTTCACGCGATCGTTCTGTGTGAACAGGTACGCCCAGACCGTGCGCATAGGGATCAGGTTGTAGCTCCGGTGGCACTGAAACATGTTCTGCGTGTAGTACTCGAGATCCTCAAGCCCGTAGATGGACTGAGGCAGGAGCGTCTGAGACACGAGCGATATCCCGTATGCAGCGCCCACGGCCAGGAGCAGTTCGTGCGCCCACACGGGCTTCCGCCTCTTGATGAGCAGATAAAGCGCGCGGAAGAGCATGTACACGGGCAGAAGCACCAGCACGTAGCGGAGCATGCCCTGCAAGAAGAAGTCGACCAGCCGCAAGATCAGTCCCCCATCCCCGACCCACCCTGACCAGGCACGGTCTGACGTGTTTGCGCATCAGCTGCACCGCGCTGCGGTGCAGATCCATGCCGAGCGTACCACGCGAGGCGCGGTGCCAGTCGAGTGCGCGAGAGGACTGTCCTGTCATTCGTGTTGCGACGAGCGTGGAGGCGCCCCGATCACCCACCAGGGCAATCAACAGGGGAGAGCCCTACGCGGAGAGGGCCGGTCCTGGCACCGGCGAGACGCCTGCCGTCGCCAGCTGAGCGGCCGCCTCACTTCCGAACGCCACGACAGGGCGGCGCAGCCATGCGGCGAAGAACGCTGCTACCGGAATCGACCCCGAGCTCACACGACGCATGGCCAGCCCCCCGTCTCTTCGATGCTGCGCCCAACGTGTGGCAGTTGAGGCGCGAGCGAAGCGAATCGGCTCGAACCGCTTCTTGGGCCCACTCCTCGCAGAGTGCACCGCGGTGGCAGGAAGCTCGTTTCCAGCCCATATGATAATGTATGATGATGTGTGCGATATAGCGATGTTATTCTACATCGCATCGGCACTGCGGTGCCGCCCAGCCGAGAGGGGTGTTCCTATGACAGAGACCGCCGCACCGGACTATCACCAGATGTGGGCCGAATTGGGCCTCGACCTGCCGACGCACGATGCGCTGCTCCAGGCGGTCGGCAGCATGTACGGAGATGCCTACCTCACGCAGGCGAACCGCCCCAAGGGCACGGACTACCTCGATTTCGTGCTCTCCGAGGTCCATGGCCTGCGCATCAAGGAGCTCGCCGACTTTCGCAAGAGCGGCGGAAAGGTCTTCGGCACGTTCTGCCTGTACGTGCCCGAGGAGATCATCCGGGCGGCCGGCGGCTGGAACGTTGGACTTTGTGCCGGTGCCGAGTTCGCCTACGACCAGGTCGAGCAGATCATGCCGCGCAACACGTGCGCGCTCATCAAGTCGGCCACCGGGTTCAAGCTCGCCAAGGTCTGCCCGTACTTCGAGTCCTCAGACCTCGTGATCGGCGAGACCACGTGCGACGGCAAGAAGAAGGCATACGAGCTCCTCGGCAAGATGCACAACGTGTGGGTCATGGAACTGCCGCAGATGAAGCGACCCGAGGACCTGGCCATGTGGAAGGCCGAGATCCGGAATCTCGTGAAGAAGGCCGAGGAGACGACCGGCACCACGATCACCGCCGAGTCACTCCGAGCGGCTATCACGGAGGTCAACGACAAGCGCCGCGCGCTGCGGCGCATCGCCGCGACATGCACGGCCGACCCCGCACCCATCAGCGGCAAGGACCGGCTCCTGGCCACGCAGGTCGCCTTCTACGACGATGTGCCGCGCTTCACGCAGATGATGAACGCGCTTGCCGACGAGCTCGAGCAGCGTGTGGCGAACGGCCAAGGCGTTGCGCCCAAGGGCGCCAAGCGCATCCTCGTGACCGGCACGCCGATGGCGCTCCCCAACTGGAAGCTGCACGACATCATCGAGAAGTCCGGAGCCGTGGTGGTCGCCGAGGAGATGTGCACCGGCAGCCGCTACTACACCAAGCTCGTGGCCGAAGATGGTGAGAGTGTCGATGCGATGCTCGACGACATCGCCGAGAAGTACCTCGACATCAACTGCGCGTGCTTCACGCCCAACCAGGGCCGTATCGACGATGTGATTCAGATGGCCAAGGACTACCACGCCGACGGTGTCATCGATATCTCGCTGCAGTTCTGTGGTCTCTACGAGATGGAGTCGCACAACGTGGAACAGGCTGTGCGCGACGCCGGCTTCCCGGTCCTCAAGATCACGACCGACTACTCGATGGAGGACGTCGGCCAGCTGTCGACCCGTATCGAGGCGTTCCTGGAGATGCTCTAGAGACGATGCGCGTACTGGGTCTGGATATCGGGTCACGCACCGTCGACGCGCTGTGGCTCACCGACGGCGACGTGGCCGATTGGGCGGTGGCTGACTCGGGGTACGATCCCGGGTCGGTCGCCGCCGCCTTCGCCGGGCGCGAACACGTCGACCGTATCGTCGCTACCGGCTACGGTCGGCACGTCGCCAAGGAGCGCCTCGATGCCGAGGTGGTCACCGAGATCAAGGCGTATGCACTCGGCGCCCACGCACTCTTCCCGCACGCGGCCTCGGTGCTCGACATAGGCGGGCAGGACACCAAGGTGATCGCGCTCGGAGTTGGCGGCAGGGTCGTCAACTTCGAGATGAACGACAAGTGCGCTGCTGGGACCGGGAAGTTCCTTGAGGTGATGGCGCGTGCGCTCGGCTTCGAGCTGCAGGAGATGGCCTCCTCCGCGCTGTCGGCACCGAGCGGCGTCGCGATCTCAAGCATGTGCACTGTGTTCGCCGAGAGCGAAGTGACCGGTCTCGTGCATCGCGGAGAGGACCTGGGTAGGGTGGCCCGCGGCCTGCACGAGTCGATCGCCAAACGTACGCTCTCCTCGCTCAAGCGGGTGGGCGCCGCCGGACCGCTCGTCTTCGCCGGAGGTGTGGCAAAGAACGCTGCCATGGTGGCGCTCATCAGCGAGGGTTTCGAGGGCGAGGTGCTGGTTCCACACGAGGCGCAGACCGTCGGCGCCTACGGTGCCGCGCTCTGCGCTGCAATAGAACCGAACGGAGGAGCAGATGGCTAAACGTTTCGTGATCTCCACCGACGTTCTCGGCCGGGCCAACGAGGAGCTGGGCCGTATCCTGATGCGCAGCTTCCTGGTGTCTCTCGCGCACGAGGAACAGACGCCAGTGGCGGTGATGTTCATCAACGAGGGTGTCCGCTTGGCGTGCGAGGGCTCCGAAGCGCTCGACGAGCTGCGGGCGCTCGTTGACGCCGGTGTGACAGTCAGCGCGTGCAGCACCTGCCTGAAGCACCTTGGCCTAGCCGATAAGCTCGCGGTGGGTGTCGCCGGGGACATGCCCTCGCTCGTGGCTGCGGTGTGTGGTCCCGACCAGATCGTGACGATCGGCTGATCGCCGTGAGCGACATGCTGCAGATGGCGAAGGCTTTCTACGCTGACTGGCGCAGGTAGGGGAAGGACGCGAAGAAGCAGGACGCCTGGGCGCCGCGTCGCCCCCTCACGGCGAGTGCGGGAAGCAGTGTAGCCACGATGGGGCCGCCGAAAAGCGCGAAGGCCCATTCCGAAGCGACAGGGTGCCCAAGCGAACGCAAGGTGCTGGCGCGGTAGACGGCGAACAGCGCCAGGACACCGAGGATGGCGGTGCAGGTCTCTTGCTGTGGATTCCAGCGGAAGGCCACACGCCTGTCGTCCAGGTGCTGCCGCAACCAATCCCCCCGTAATTCGCCTAGTCACTGTAAGATGGCCGGCCCGGATCTGAGGCGGCCATGCAGCCGCTCCTCGTCGTCAACGACGGGCTCGATCAAGAGGCGGTGCCCGCGCTCATGGCCGGGTGAAGTGAAGGCCGACAGAGCTGAGGGCTTCATACACCGCTTGACGGGACGTGGGCGCCCTCACCTGTCAACAACCTATGTGGACCGTTCAACTAGGTGTCTCCCGTACGCGTGCCGGCACGGTAGACCCCCATGAACTCAGCAGGGGACAGCACAACAGCACCACCCCGGCCCTCTTGCGGGAAGTGCGCGATGTTGCCGGTGACCAGACAGTCTGCGGAAGTGGCAATCGCGACTTCGAGGAACGGCTCGTCATAGAGATCAGGCAACCGGACGGGCAGGGGGCCGGCCGCAGTCATCTCACCGGTCGCATCTATCAGATCGAGAAGCGCCGCGACGTCGTCTTGGTCGAAGCCGAATCTAGGGCGGGCCAGGACGTCTTCGTATTCTGCGATGATGCGGGCATCCAGGCACAGCGTGATCGATCCGTCAGAGACCAGCCGCACTATCTCGCCGGGAGGTCCGAACGGTGAGAGGAGCCCCGAGACGAGCACGTTTGTGTCGAGCACGATCCTCAACGGGTGCGCTTCTCGCGGACGGCCGCGATCTCAGCCTCGATGTCAGCTGACGTGAGAGTGTCGGTGCCACTCTCGACCGACTTGCGCTGGAGGGAGACCACGGCATCGATGGCGCGAGCACGTCGAAATGCCCTCAAGGACTCCTCGAGGTTGGACTCGTTCACCGCAGCGAGGATGGCGACCGGCCGACCGTTGCTCGTGACGACCATCTCGCGCTCGTCGCGCAGGTCGCGCCAGATGTCTGCCGACTTGCCTCTCAGGTCCCGAACGCTCACGAATCTCATGTTCGGTTCGCCTCCAATCGTGTCACTATTGTGTACACGAATGTCACGCAAGTCAAGAAGATGTGCTGGTCCATGACCTCCGCTACACCCAGGTCCAGAAACATCCGCTACACATCAGGGATCCACTCCGTGGGACCGGGCGTAGTTCGCATAGTACTCCGATGGGGTGAGGTATCCGAGTGACTGGTGCGGCCTGACCTCG
>JAJFTR010000095.1 GCA_021372825.1 Actinomycetes bacterium | reverse complement strand
GATGGCGACGACGACGTTCAAGTACAGCGTTCGAGACAAGACCGGTAAGGTCACGAACGGCAGGCTCGAGGGGGAGAGCCGCGACGCGGTCGCCGCGAAGCTGCGGCAGATGGGCTACATCATCCTCGACCTCAACGAGGATCGTCTGGCGGCGCTCAACAAGATACAGTTCGGCACGACCGTGAAGATGAAAGAGGTGACCATCTTCGCAAGGCAGTTCGCGACGATGATCAACGCGGGCCTTTCGCTCACCAAGTGCCTGAGCATCCTCGCGGGACAAGCCGAAAGCAAGGAGTTCCGCGAGATCATCCTGCAGGTCGGGCGGGATGTCGAGGCCGGTCAGTCGCTATCCGAGGCGATGTCCAAACACCCCAAGGTGTTCCCGCCGATCTTCATCAACATGGTGCGCGCCGGGGAGACCGGCGGCGTGCTCGACGAGGTGCTTTCTCGTGTGGCCGACCACTTCGAAAGCGATGCTGCGCTCAAAGGACGGATCAAGTCGGCCATGACGTACCCGATCGTGATGGGCGGACTTGTATTGGTCGTCCTCATCGCGATGATGATCTTCGTTGTGCCTACCTTCCAGAAGATGTTCGCTGACATGGGCGGCGAGTTGCCACTCCCGACGCAGATCTTGGTGGCCGTCTCAGATGGAGCCAGAGGTCTGCCGGGTCTGATCGTACTTGTGGTGATCGTGGGAGGGGTGATCGCGTTCAGGTCGTGGATAGCCACGACCTCAGGCCGGTACATCTGGGACGGCATCAAGCTTCGGATGCCGATCGTGGGACCTCTTGTGAGCAAGCTTTCGCTCGCTCGGTTCACAAGGACGTTCGGTACGCTCGTCGCTGCAGGCGTTCCGATTCTATCCGCGCTCGATATCGTGGGAGACACCGCCGGCAACGAAGTCATCGCCCGTGCCGTCAAAGGCGTTCGGTCAGCCGTGAAAGAGGGTGAGACCATCGCGAAACCGCTCTCCGAATCCCCGGTCTTCCCGAACATGCTGGTGCAGATGATCGCTGTTGGTGAAGAGACAGGCGCTCTGGATGCGATGCTCTCCAAGGTCGCTGACTTCTACGACGAAGAAGTGAGTGCCGCGGTCGATGGCCTTACGTCTGTGATCGAGCCTCTCATGATGGCGGTTCTCGCCGTTGTGGTCGGCGGAATCGTCATCGCTCTTTACATGCCGATGTTCCAAGTCATCACGCTGGTGAAGTGACGCCGGACACGCAATTGAGGGTGTGTGCCCGAGAAGTGCTAAAGATGCTTCCGGGAGCGCCGATACATGCAAGTGGAGGTTTCTGATGGGGGACTGCGGTCCCCACGAACAGGAGGTGGACATCGATGCGGATGTTCCGAAGGAAAGACGAAGGCTTCACGCTTGTCGAACTGATGGTCGTCGTTCTCATTATCGGTATCCTTGTTGCAATCGCGATCCCTGTCTTCAACGCAGCGTCCCGCACTGCCCGTCAGCGCACGTGCCACTCGAACCAGCGCACCATCGAGGGAGCCGTCCAGCAGTACCTGGCCGCCAGCCCGAACAACACCATCGCTCAGACCGACGGTGTTCTCGGAGCCTCCGGCTCAGGCGCGACAGCCACGCTCCTCGGCGCCAACGGCTACATCAAGGAAGCCCCGGCTTGTCCGGAAGGTGACCTTCAGTACACACTGGCGTCGGGCAACACCACGTGCCCGGTGAGCGGTGTGCTCGCGCACGGCCATTACTAGGATCTAGGGCCACGCCGGAAGAGCCGGAGCGGCGACGCCCCGGCTCTTCCCATTTCGGCGTCACTTGCGGTGTCTCTGGAGGTCGGGTAGGGTACGCACCAGGGGATACCAAACGTCACACTTTGGACACAGCACATGCCGCAGCCTTTCTTCATCGTGACGCTCGGCGTTTTCGGACTCGTCTTCGGCAGCTTTGCCAACGTCGTCATTTGGCGCTTGCCGCGCGGCGAGTCCCTTGCGGCACCGGGTTCGCATTGCCCGGTGTGCGATGCGCCGATCCGGTGGCGTGACAACATCCCCGTGATCTCGTGGCTGGTGCTCCGCGGGAAGTGCCGCTCGTGCGGGGCGAGGATATCGCCACGCTATCCTCTCGTCGAAGCGACCAGCGCGCTTGTGTGCGTCGCGGCGGGCACAAGGTTCGGGCTTTCCTGGCGCGCGCTCTTCGCCGCAGCGCTCTTCTACCTCCTCTTGGTGCTGAGCGCCATCGACATCGACCACATGCGACTGCCCAACCCGCTCGTGGGCGTGCTTGCGGCGCTCGGTGTCGTCGGCGTAGGTCTGTCGGTGGTGGCCGCTGTCCCGGTCCTGCCGCTCGTGGGACTGCGAAACCCGTACCTGGCGACCGGTCCGGTCGCGCAGGCGGCGCTCGGCGCTCTTCTGGGCGCCGGTATCACCCTCGGCATCTCTGCCGCGTACGGCGCCCTTCGCGGGAAGCAAGGGATGGGCATGGGCGACATCAAGCTCTTGACCACGCTCGGCCTGTTCATCGGACCTTACGTGCTGATGGCGCTCTTCGCAGGCAGCGTGATCGGCGCGCTCGTGGGGCTGGCCGCGCGACGTAGGGTCGAAGGCGGGCTTGCAGGCCGCATCCCATTCGGACCTTTCCTTGCGATGGGAACGTTTTTCACTGTCATGTGGGGCGAGCAGGCTCTGGCGTGGTACCTTGCTCTCGTGGGGCTCACAGGGTAAGGCGGGTACGTACATGGTGAGCGGATGTGGAACACGTTCAGGAGGCGTCAAGTCTGGTATCGGCGATGCCGATACTTGTGATGGAGTCGTGGGCGCCGCTGAGCGGTGTCCGCACGGAGGATAGGGAAGTGGGCACGATGCGAGCGGCTGTCGCGAGGCGCTTTCGAAGCGACGATGGCCTGACGATGATCGAGATCGTGATCTCGGCGGTCATCTTCTTCGTGGTGCTCACGGCTATTCTGGGGCTGCTCGGCACCACCACGCAGATGAGCACGGCGGCCAAGCAGCACGCCGTCATGACGAACGCCATCAACGCCTACGTCGAGCGAGTGAGCGCCATGCCTTTCGAGGATGTGGCGCTTGTCGAGAACGGCGGTGAGCTCTCTGCCGAGGAGACCCAGACCGTGGGCGAGTTCGTGATCGTGATACGGCCCGCAGTCTCGATACCGACAACGATGACGTCGTCGGAGACGCCGACGCTCAAGCGTTTGCGCCTCACCGTGAGTGTGACGCGCGGCGCGAGCGGCTCCCCCATCTCCTACGTGACCGAGGTCCTCATCCGCGACCGGGACAGGTTCCTCACGTCTGCGGTAAGCAGTCCTGAGACCGATCCTCGGATATCCTTCACGGACTCGACACCCGCCGAAGGCAGCGTCGTATGGGAGAGCAACCATTCCGGCGGTGCGCTCACCGTGGGAGCCACCGCGCAGGCCGCCGAGGGCCGAGCCGTGAGTTCAGTAGCGCTGTGGTGCGACGACCAGTTCCTGTTGAAAGACACTCTCGGTAACGTGGCTTCATGGACATCGGTGGACGCACAGACGTTCACCACTCCGTCGTTCATCTGGGACACGCGTCAGACGAATGAGCTCGGCGAGTACGTGATCGTGGACGGCTACCGGACGCTGAGCGCCTATGTGCTCGATTCCGGGGGCGTGAGCAAGTACACAGTGCGGCACTTCCTGGTGGACAACCATGCGCCCGCTGTACCCACGACCGCGAGTGCGGTTCCCGTGACGGCGACGAAGAGCCAGGTCTCCTGGGCCGAGGTGATGGACGGCACCACGCCAGCCGACCACTACATGGTGTACTTCTACAAGCAGGCAGCCACGAGTGACACATGGGCGTTGGATTCGCAACTCAACACCTTCAAGGGCCTGTCAGCCGAGGTGACGACCACCCCGTTCTCGCGCTACCGGCTGCAGATGCAGGCGCACAGCCCGCGGAACAACATGTCGGACTGGTATGTGCACCCCATTTCCTGGATAAGCAGGCCCGCGCTGAGCGGCACCAGCACCACCAGCGGATCGAACCGCACCGTGAATCTCACCTGTTCGACGCCGCAGTTCCCGTACTCGTCTTTCACCTATAGCGTCTATCGGGGGACGACTTCGACGAACCTCACGTGGCACCAGACCCTCCCTGTGAACATGAACACGTTCACGGAGTCGTTCAAGAAGACGGATGACTACTACTACCAGTTCGAGGTGACGGTGACACCCATCGGGACCGACAACGGCGTCCTCGAGTCTCCGACGCCCGTGACACTGCGCTCGAACATCGTCGGCCCTTCGAACGCCTCACCGATGGCGGTGATCTGGTGATGAAGCGTCCATTTGCTTCTCTTAAGGAAGACCGCGGTTTCACGCTCTCAGAGCTTCTCGCGGCTCTTGGATTGCTCGGCATCGTCCTGGGTGTCACATACGGCGGGTTCCAAGTATCGCACTCCTACAGTCGCCTCTCCGACCGGCAGGCGTGGATGGCACGAGAGGTGGCCGCACCTTTGCAGCAGATGGAAAAAGTCCTGCAACAGCAGTACCGGATCGACTCTGACTACCCAGGAGTGACCGCCTATCACCTCGAAGTGGAGACGGATGCTGACAACGACGACAACCGCGAGGTGTGGGAGTTCACCGCGACGAGCGATCACCGGCTGTTGATGAGCAACGCTGAGGTTCGTCAGGATGGGACATACGAGCGGGCTCCTTCTACCTATGCTTGGTCCGAGAGCAACTACAACATGCAAACGGGCACACCCCTTTTCATCTTCTACGACAAGGCAGGAGCGCAGATCACGAATCTGGGAGACGTTCCCTCGCAGGCGGCGAAGGTCGTCGTGACCGTCGTGACGATGTACGACGGCCATCAGTTCTCGGACTCGCGGACGATCCTGTTCCGTAATCAGTGACGGAGTGTGATGACGATGCTGTCCAGTCTTGCACGCCGCGTCCGCGGAGACGACGGTGTCGCGCTCATCACGGTCATGGGCGTCATCGCCGTGATGACGGTCCTGGCGGTGGGCTCCTATGCTGTCGCCAGTCAGTCCCTGCACGAGACGCGAAGAGTCGAGGAGGAGTCCAAGGCTTTCCGTGCGGCGGATTCCGGTCTCGAGCGCGTTCTTTCCGCCTTTGATGAGACGGCGCTTTCGGACGGCACGTTCCCTTTGGTGGGAGCGACGCCGGACGGGACATACACCGTGACAGCTGAAGAGCTCGACCCGGGCTTTGGAGAATACCGCCTGACGGCCGTTGCGACGGGCAAAGACGGTTCACAGGAGACTGTCTCCCAGCAGTTCTACTACATGAACCTGTGGAAGATGAACTTCGCCGGCACAGGTGATCAGACACTCATCAGCGGTTCCGGGGGTCTTCGGGGCACCAGTAACATCGTCGGACCGTTCTACATGAAGGGTAACCTGGCGATCGCTGCGAACATGGCCGTGCTCGAGGGGCCGCTCTTCGTGAAAGGCGGCAGTATAAGTGTGTCTTCCAGCGGGCAGCTGGGCGCCCCGGACATGTTCATCCGGGTCTTCTGCGACGGCGATGTGCCTGCCAACAACAACAAGGGCAACGCAGGTGGCGTCTACATCAGCACGGCCACACGTTCGGTGCCCGACATCACACTGCCGGCGATCTCTCAGGAGCAGCTGGAACAGTGGGCGACCAAGGCGCAATCGGAGTCGATCGACAATATCATGGGTCCGCCCGACAGGTCGACCGTGACCAATCTGGAGTCGGTCGGCGGGGACCCGAACACATACGCCACCATGCAGCCGCCGAGTTCAGGAGCATGGACCCGGGCCTATGCCGATTCGAGGCCGAGTGACGAGCGCAACGCCTGCTACAAGTTCATCGGCGCGGCGGACGGCACGATCTCCGCAAAAGGGCAGGGGCCGACGCCGCTGCACATCGGCAACCGCACGTTCGGTTCGTGGGGGTCGCTCACCACGACAGGGACGTCTTTCCCAGGAGACGGTCACTACACCCTTTCGAACAGCCACGATGACTTCGCCTACGACGACGAGAACAACCGGCTGTACATCGAAGGCACGGTCTTTGTGGACGGCCCCGTCTACTTCGACGAGGACATGACGTACGTGGGCAACGGGACTATCGTCTGCAACGGGCCCATCTACGTGAACGGCATGGTTCGCCCGTACGGCGGGTCCGTGTACAGCAACACGGTGGGCGAGCAGAACGGTTGGGCCTTGGGGCTGGCGACTCCTGCGGACCTGGTGATCGCAACCGCTGACAACAACCCGCTTGGGGGCAACTCGGACCTCGAGACCGCCCGCCAAGCGGCGCCGACCATCGCGGGAGCCTTCTACGCGGAGGGCGTGGTGAACTTCCAGCACAACGTATTGATGCGCGGATCAGTCATCGCCGGCCGTATAGACTCGGACCACCCGAACATGTGTCTTGTGACCAACCCGCTGCTCCCGACCTACTTGCCGCAGTCGCTTCCGGGTGTGGACCAGGGCCTCCTGATGCCGGGATTGTGGACCCGTCTGTAGACCGTCCGGGGCGGCGCGCACGGGTGCTTGTTGACAAACAGGCTACATGTGCGGTTGGATGTATATGGTATGTGACTTCACAAGGCCAGGTTCTCGTCGGCCCGGTGAGGACCGCGAGGGGAGATTCACAAACACGCAGCACTCATCGCAGTCTCGTCGTGGCACAGATGAAGGAGGATTCCCTTGGGTCCCCTCTCCTTCGGTAGCAGTTCCGCAGCAATAGGACTCGATATCGGCACCGATCACATCCGGGTCGCCCAGATGCGGCCGGCCGGTGCCAATTTCGTGTTGAGTGCGTACGCTATGGTGGACGTCCCGATGGGTGCCGTCGTCGAGGGCGAGATCGTTGCACCCGAGAGTGTCTCGGCCTCCATCAAGGAATTGTGGCGTCGGTCGGGCGTCAAGGGCAAGGACGTCAGCATCGGGGTGTCCAACCAAAAGGTCGTCGTGCGCCTGATCGACCTGCCCTTCATGGAGCGCGCGGAGCTTGAGGGCGCGATCCAGTATCAGGCCCAGGACTACATCCCGATGGCCGTCGAGGAGTCGATCCTGGACTTCCAGATCATCGGCGACTACATGACGTCTTCTGACGAACACATGATGGAAGTGCTCCTCGTCGCGGCTCACAGGGAGATGATCGCGGCCGCTGTGCAGGCGGTCGAAGGGGCGGGCCTGAGGCTCAACGAGATCGATGTGTCCTCGTTTGCCGTTGTGCGCGCGCTCATGGGTGGCGAGGCGGGGTTCTTCCCTGAGGAGGGCGACGCGTCAAGTGCCACAGGCGTCATCCATGTGTCCTCGGGTATCACCAACATCACCGTGGTGGAGCGTGGCATCCCGCGCTTCAATCGCGTCTCGGCACTTGCGGGAAACCAGTTCACCCACGCTATCGCGAACGTGCTCAATCTCACCTTTGACGAAGCGGAGAGCTTGAAGGTCAAGGTTGGCCTACCCGATGTCGAGGCGGCGAGCAGCCAGTTACCGATCGATGTCGACGAGCAGACCGCCCAGGTCGTGCAGGAGGCCCTGGAGCGAGAGGTGAACAAGTTCATCGCCGAGATCAGGCGTTCGCTCGACTACTACCTCACTCAGACGTCGCAGGCGCGTACGATTCAACGCATCATCCTCACCGGCAGTGGTGCTCAGCTGAAGAACCTGGCTGGCTATCTTGAAAAGGGCCTTCAGGCGCATGTTGTACTTGGCGATCCGCTTACCCGTGTGCAGGTGCCCGCGAACCTTCAGCCGGTGGTCACAGCCGATCGCATGGGGTGCGTGACCGCCATCGGTCTTGCGATGGGAGGTACAGGCGCATGATGCGTGTCAACCTGCTGCCTCCCGAGATCTTGGAGAGGCGACGAGCCGAGCGGCGAATGGTCTATGTGGCCTTTGCGTTCATCGGCGTGGTGATCGTTCTCGCCGGCGTGTACGTCGTCGCATCGATGAACGTCAGTAGCAAGCAGACCGTTCTCGACCAGAAGACCCAGCTCCTCGCGACGACGACTCAGAAGGCCGAGGCGCTGCAGGTCTTCGAGCTGCAGGAAAGTGAGCTGCAGCGTCGTCGCAGTGTCGCGTCTATGGCCCTTGACGCTCGTCGCGACTGGAGCAGGTTGCTTGATGAGGTATCCCTCGTGATGCCGGCGGACATGTGGCTGATCACACTCAATGTAGGGGAAACGGAGGGGGCTCAGCTCGACGGCTATGCCGTTGATCCGGAAGACTCCCCGGACTACGGGCACAAGACGATAGCGAAGCTGCTCGTGCGCCTCGCAGACCTCGACCAGCTGTATGACGTCTGGCTCACCAACTCCGTTGCCACGTTGGTGGAGGAGCAGCCCGCTCTGCAGTTCAGCATCACCGCAGGAGTCGAGGTACCCGCTTCTACTGCCTCCACCACTACACCATCGCCCTAGACACCAGGTGACGAGATGAACCGACTTTCCACACAGAGCCAATTGATCATCGCCGTCGTCGTGATCGTTGTGATCGCAGTGGCCGCCACGTTCCTGCTGATCATGCCGCAGTTCGACAAGGCGTCCCAGATCAGCGCCCAGATCACTGACACGGAAAGCCAGATCGCACAACAGCAGGCTGTCCTTGATCGGCGCACCAGCGCCAAGGCTCGGGCCGCCGAGAACCAGGTTGAGCTCCTCCACATCGCGAACCAGGTGCCCGAGGGGCCGGAGCTTCCCACCCTGATCGTCGATCTTCAGGATGTCGCCAACGCGGCCGGTCTGACCTTCACGCAGATTCAACCAAACGAGCCCGTGCCGGCCGTTGATGCGGCAGGGAAGAGCCTGGGCTACACGAGGATCCCTATCTCGATCGTGGTCACGGGAGACTGGGCCGACCACGTCGAGTACGTTCGCAAGATCGACAAGCTGACGCGAGGCGTGCGAGTGCTCTCGTGCGACTACGCCTACGTCGCCCCGACGGAGACCGAAGGAGCCGTGATCAAAGGGGTCATCGAGATCGAGGTCTACACGATGTCGATCGTGCAAAGTTCGCGCCCGTCGTCTGCGTCGGCTCCGGCGACGGCTTCGCCGCCCGCCAGTGCGACGCCGTCTCAGTGATCTTGGCAGGAGGTAGACAGTGACTGACGAGATCACCCAGAGTACCGGAACGGGCGCCCCTGCATCCGCCGCTTCCGCGGGCAAGCAGGGATTCTTCCCGACGAGCGGCAACAGGACGGCCATGATCATCGGAGGCCTGCTGGTCCTCGCGGTCGTCGTGGGTCTGCTCGCGGCGTTTGTGATCCCCGTGCTCTTCCCGTCGGCGCCGGAGACGGAAGTCCGTGCTCCTGCGCCAAAGCCGGCGTCGAGCGCGCAGCAGGCGACGACGACCGCTGAAGCGGCGCAGCCCGCGCCCGAGGTGCCTCTCGATGAGGTATTCACCTTCCGCGACATATTCGACCCCCTTATCAAACCGCTGGAGGAGAGCGCCACGCCGACTGCATCGCCTGACAGCACGTCGGCGCCGGATGTGTCAGAGTACGCGGCTGATACGCTGTACTTGCTCTCGATCAGCACGGTAGGCGGGTCTCCCACAGCGTTGATGATGTGGGACCAGAAATCATACACACTCAGTGAAGGCGACTCGATCCCCGGCACGCCGTGGAAGGTCCTGTCTATCGGCGACGATTCTGTGGTGATGCTCTACGGCGACCAGCAGGTCGTTCTCACGGTCGGACAGGGCATCCAAAAGTAGGAGCTCCCGGGTGCCCCGCCCGGTACCAGGACCCTCTTGAAGCGCCGCATCTCGCGGCGCTTCGCGTTCTTGGTAGAATCGTGTGGTCGGCGAGGTGAGGATACGATGCACTACACCACTGCGGGTGAGTCGCACGGCAAGGCCCTGGTGTCGGTTGTGAGCGATGTGCCGGCGGGCATCCGGCTTGACTCCCATCGCATCGACGCCGACCTCGCGCGGCGCCAAAAAGGATACGGACGCGGCGGGCGGATGGCCATCGAATCTGACAGGGCGGTGATCCTTTCGGGCGTGCGTTTCGGCCGCACCATCGGCTCTCCCGTGGCGATGACGATCGGAAACCGCGACTGGGACAACTGGACGGATGTGATGGCGACCTCAGGCGATGGCGCCAGGGCCGCCAAGGTCACTTCTCCACGTCCGGGACATGCCGACCTGGCCGGCGTGTTGCGCAACAACACCGACGACGTCCGAGACGTGCTGGAGCGCGCGAGCGCTCGCGAGACAGCCGCACGCGTCGCGGCTGGTGCGGTCGCGAAGGCCCTGCTCGGCCACGTGGGCGTAGGCGTGGCTTCTTTCGTGGTGCGGATCGGCGACGTGGCCCTTGACTCGGAACCGGAGCCTGAGGCGGTCGACTTCGAGGCGGCGGAAGTCTCGGACGTGAGCTGTCCGGACCCGGTCGTATCCGCACGCATGCGGGATGCGATCGATGCCGCACGCTCAGCGGGTGAGAGCCTTGGAGGGGTGTTCGTCGTGGCGGCTACGGGTCTTGTGCCCGGCTTGGGCGGTTATGCCGAGGCAAGTCAGCGATTGGATGCGCGCCTTGGGGCAGCAGTGCTGTCGATACCGGCCATCAAAGGGGTGGAGTTCGGCGACGGTTTCGCTGCCGCCGCGCGAGTCGGCTCGGCGGTCCATGACCCGATTCTGTTCGAACCGGGCCGTGGGATCGTGCGTCCGTCCAATCACGCCGGAGGGCTGGAAGGCGGCATGACCAATGGCCAGACGCTCGTGGTGCGAGCGGCGATGAAGCCTATCCCGACCCTCATGAGGCCTCTCGCGAGCGTGGACCTGGCAACAGGGGAGCCGGTCGACGCCGCCAAGGAGCGGTCCGATGTGTGCGCCGTTCCCGCCGCGGCGGTGGTCGCCGAAGCGGAAGTGGCGATGGTGCTCGCGGACGCCTACACCCAGGCGTTCGGCGTCCGATCGGTCGATGACATCCTGGAGGCTCTTGAGGCGTATCGGGCGAGGCTTCCGCGGTGAGCCACATCTATCTCATCGGTTTCATGGGGTCGGGCAAGTCGACGGTGGGCTTTGCGCTTGCGGCTCGGCTCGGCAGGCCGTTCATCGACCTCGACCGTTTGGTCGAGGAGCGCGCCGGGATGCCGGTGAGCGCGATATTCGATGAGCGTGGTGAGGAGGGGTTCCGCAACATCGAGGAAGCGCTGCTTGCCGAGGTCGCCTCGGCAAGACCCGCCGTCGTCGCGTGCGGTGGGGGGACCATCCTGCGTGACGAGAACCGGCGTGTGCTGAAGAAGAGTGGGACCGCAGTGTACCTCATGGTGACGCCGGAAGAGGCGCTCGCCCGCATCGGCGACGCTGCGGGGCGGCCGCTGCTGGCAGCGGATGCGGCCGGAATGGCGCCGCGCATCCTTGAGGCACGTCTCTCGCTCTATCGCGCCGCCGCCGATATCGTCGTGGATACCGTGGGGCGGACGGTGGATGAGGTCGTCGAGGGTCTCGTCACCGTTCTCGGTGACGTGCAGGAGATCGTCGTGAGCACGGCGGGCTCGGGAAGGTATCCGGTGGTGCTGGGCTGCGGAGTGCTGCGCGACCTGGGCGCGCGGATGTCGGCTGCTCTCGGCCAGGCCAAGACAGTGGTGGCGACCGATGAGAACGTCGCACGGCTGCATCTGGAGACGGCGATGCGATCTCTCGCGGATGCAGGGGTCGACGCGACATCTGTGGTGGTGCCACCTGGGGAAAGCTCCAAGAACTGGGAGACCGCGGGCAGGCTGCTCGACCGGTTCGCCGAGGCGGGACTCGATCGGAGAGGCTGCGTCGTCGCACTGGGAGGGGGGGTGGTGGGCGACCTGGCGGGATTTGCGGCCGCCACCTACATGCGGGGTGTGAGTCTCGTGCAGGCGCCGACGACGCTCTTGGCGCAGGTCGACAGCTCGATAGGCGGGAAGACAGGAGTCGACTTGCGCGCGGGCAAGAACCTGGCGGGCGCATTCTGGCAGCCGGCGATGGTGGTGAGCGACATCGCGGCTCTGGCGACGCTGCCGGACGCCGAGTGGAGCAACGGTCTCGTGGAAGCTGCAAAGTCCGCGCTTCTCGCGGGAGAAACACAAACGGCGGCGCTCGAGAAGACGGCGCCCCGTCTGGTCGTGCGGGATGCCGTGGCGACGCGTGCAGCGATCGAGGCGAGCGTGCGTTTCAAGGCCGACGTCGTGGCCGCCGACGCGCGTGAGGAAGGCCCTCGCGAGTGTCTGAACTTCGGGCACACACTCGGCCATGCGTTGGAGGCGGTCATCGGGTATGGTGTCGTCTCCCATGGCGTGGCGGTGGCCGAGGGGATGCGTTTTGCGGCCCGGCTCGCCGAGGAGATCATCGGCGCTCCCTCCTCCACGACGTCACGAGTGGCGGGGCTTCTCGACGCGCTCGCCGTGCCCCGGCTTGCGACGAGGCCCTCCTCAGCGGAGGAGCTGATGCAGGCGATGCGCATCGACAAGAAGGCCAGAGGCGGCGCCGTGCGGTTCGTGCTGTTGCGGGAACCGGGGGAGTGGGTGGTCGTGCCCGTCGAAGGTGGCGCTCTTCGTGACGCCCTCGAGCGATGGGTCGATGAGTAGGTCCAAAGGAGTGGTGGAGATGAAGCGCGTACTCGTGGTGAGCGGCCCGAATCTCGACATGCTCGGCGTGCGGGAACCTGAAGTGTACGGCCGCACGACCCTAGGGGACATAGAGGCCGAGCTCACCGGACTTGCTGGAGAGCTGGGGATCGAGGTGTCCTTCTTCCAATCCAACCACGAAGGCGCGCTCATCGATAGGATTCACGCCGCGGCGGGCGACGCTGACGGCATCGTCATCAACCCAGGCGCGTTTACGCACTACTCGTACGCGCTGCGCGACGCGCTCTCCTCCGTGGACCTCCCCGCAGTGGAGGTGCATCTGAGCAACATCCACGCACGGGAGGACTTCCGGGCGATGAGTGTCACCGCGGCGGCGTGTGTGGGGCTCGTGTGCGGCCTGGGTGCGGACTCCTACGCGTTGGGGCTGCGTGCGATAGCGGATCGACTTGCCAAGGAGGTCTCATGAACGCCGACGCGCGACTTGCTGCCTTGAGGCGCCGTCTCAAGGACGAGGAGCTTCCGTCCATGCTGGTGACCACCGTCTCCAACATGCGCTACATCACCGGATTCGACACCGTGTTTGATAGCGGCATCAACGCGGCGTGCCTCGTCACAAGTGAGCGGGCGCGCTTCTACACCGACAAGCGCTACAGTGAAGCGGCGGAGGTAGCCGCGGTCGGCACGCCGTGGCAGGTCCGAGTGCCCGAGGACGACCTTTACGTCGAGGTGTGCCGCGAATTGCAGGCTGAGGGCGTGACACAGCTCACGCTGGAGTCGGCGATACCCTATGGCAGGTTCACCTTCATATCCGAGCAGTTCGTAGGAAGCGTGAGAGTGACCGACCACCTCATCGAGGAGATCCGCCAGATCAAGAGCGCCAGCGAGATCGAGCGCATCCAGGCAGCTGCTGCTATCACTGATGCCGCTTTCGACTACATCTGCGGGTTTGTGCGACCGGGGATGACCGAACGAGAGGTCGGGCTCGAACTGGAGTACTGGATGCGCACACACGGCTCGCAGGGCTTGGCCTTCGATCCCATCGTGGCGAGTGGCCCCAACTCCGCGCGCCCTCACGCGGGCGTGAGCGACCGCGTGATCGAGCGCGGCGACTTTCTCAAGCTCGATTTCGGCGCGCGAGTCGGCGGATACTGCTCGGACATGACTCGCACAGTGGTGATCGGCACGGCGAGTGAACGCCAGCGTGAGGTCCACGCGGCGGTGCTCGAAGCGAACCGTGCCGGTGTGGCGGCGGTCAAGCCGGGCATGGTCGGCAAGGACGTCCATGCGGTGGCACGCAAGACACTCGACGACCTCGGACTGGGCGAGTACTTCACGCACGGTCTTGGCCATGGCGTGGGTCTTGATGTCCATGAGCTTCCCGGGGTAGGCGCCAAGAGCCGCGACTCGCTCAGGGTGGGCTCGGTGATCACCATAGAGCCGGGGGTGTATATGCCTGGGTTCGGCGGTGTTAGAATCGAGGACTTGGTGGTGGTCGACGAGGGCGGCGCCCGCGTGCTGAGCACAGCGCCGCGGGAGCTGATCGAGATCTAGAAAGGGCGTTCGATGGCAGTATCGACTGCGAACTTCAAGAACGGCATGTGCATCATGTACGACGGCAAGATGTGGACCATCGTGGAGTTCCAGCACGTCAAGCCCGGCAAGGGCGGCGCCTTTGTCCGTACGAAGCTCAAGGAGCTGAAAAGCGGGCGAGTCGTGGATGTCACCTTCCGCTCGGGTGAGAAATTCGACGACGTGCGCGTGGAGAACAAGTCGCTGCAGTACCTCTATAACGACGGCAGCGCTTATCACTTCATGGATACCGAGACCTACGAACAGTTCGAACTTGCCTCGGACTTCGTGGGCGAAGCCGCTAAGTGGCTCAAAGAGAACGACGAAGTCCAGGTGATGTATGCCGGCGGCGAGATGATAGGCGTCGAACCGCCTATGTTCGTGGAGCTCGAGGTCACCGAGACCGACCCCGGTTTCAAGGGCGATACCGTGCAGGGCGGCAGCAAGCCAGCCACTCTTGAGACGGGTGCCGTGGTGCAGGTGCCGATGTTCATCAACAACGGTGATGTGATCAAGGTCGACACGCGCGACGGGCGCTACATCACGCGCGTCTAGAACCCGGTCCGCCAGCTGATCGCATGCCAGTGGCGCCTCTCTCCGGTATACTATTGCGTTCAACAGTGAGGAGAGACGCTCTTTCCGTACATGCGGGATGAAGGGATGGTGCGATGCGACCGATCCGGATAACCGACACCACCCTGCGCGACGCACATCAGTCGCTCTGGGCGACCCGTATGACGCTGGCGGACATGCTGCCGATACTGCCCAAGATGGACTCGGTCGGCTATTGGTCGCTTGAAGTCTGGGGCGGAGCGACGTTCGATGCGGCCTTGAGGTTCCTCGACGAGAACCCGTGGGAGCGTCTGCGCATCATCAAGCAGCACGCGCCGAAGACACCGTTGCAGATGCTGCTTCGTGGCCAGAACCTCGTAGGATACCGTCATTACTCCGACGACATCTGCCGCCGTTTCGTTTACGCGAGCAAGCGCAACGGCGTGGACATCTTCCGGATATTCGACGCGCTCAACGACATCCGCAACGTCGAGACCACCGGCCAGGCGGTCAAGGAGTGCGGCGGCCACTTCGAAGGCGCCATCAGCTACACCGTGTCGCCGGTGCACACCCTGGACAGCTACCTGGAGTATGCGCAACAGCTCAAGGAGCTCGGCGCGGACACCATCTGCATCAAGGACATGGCGGGTATGCTCACCCCGTTCAGGACCGAGAAGATGGTCCGCGCGCTCAAGGAGCAGGTCGGCCTCCCGGTGCACGTGCATTGCCACTACATCGGCGGTATGGCGCCCATGAACTACCTCAAGGCCGCCGAGGCAGGCGCCGACATCATCGACACCGCGGTGGTCGCTCTCGCGTTCGGCAACAGCCAGCCGGCCGTGGAGATGATCGTAGCGGCGCTCAAAGAGTCCGAGTACGACACGGGTCTCGACCTGGATACCCTCTTCGAGATAGCGGAGTACTGGGAAGACGTGCGCGAGTCCAAGAAGCTCAAGCGCGGTATCACCACGCTCTTGTCGATGGAGGTCTTCAGCCATCAGGTGCCCGGTGGCATGATGAGCAACCTGGTGAGTCAGCTCGAGTTGCAGAACGCGGCCGAACGGCTGCCTGACGTCTTGGCGGAGATCCCCCGGGTACGGGCCGAGGTCGGCTATCCGCCGCTGGTCACGCCTCTATCGCAGATCGTCGGCACGCAGGCGGTGATGAACGTGCTCACCGGCACCCGATGGGCGATCATCCCTCAGGAGATGAAGGACTATGTCCGCGGGCTGTACGGCAAGGCGCCGGGTCCCATGGACGAGGAGATCGTGGCCAAAGTGCTCGGGGGGGCCGACAGGCTTCCCGATGACGTGCGGCCCGGCTCGCTGGTGACGACCACCTACGAGCAGATGGCCGAGGAGATAGGCGACCTTGCGAGGACCGAGGAGGACGTGCTCACGTACGCCCTCTTCCCCAACGAGGCCCGCGCGTACTTGCAGAAGCACCAAGAGGGCGCCGAGCGTGCCGTTTTCCTCACTGGTGAGGAGATCAACACCGTCAAGGAGGACGATTCAGTGAATGTCGATCAGATCCGGGAGCTCGTGAGGGTCGTCGAGGAGTCCGGGGTCACAGAAGTCGTGGTCGAAGAGGGCGACACGCGTGTGGTCGTGCGCAAAGGTGGCGTGACCGAGACGGTGTCGGCTCAAACGCACACGGGACCCGCCGAGTCCGTCGCGCCGGCGACGCCTGCATCTCCGGAGTCGCCGCAGATCGCGAACGCCGGATCGCAACCGCAGGAGAAGCCGGACACCTGGCGCGCGATCGTCGCACCGATGGTCGGGACGTTCTACGCCGCTCCTTCTCCGGGCGCTGACCCGTTTGTGAAGGTGGGGGACCACGTCGTCGAGGGTCAGACGCTGTGCATCCTGGAGGCCATGAAGCTCATGAACGAGATCACCGCCGAAGAGCCTGGCGTGATACGCGAAGTGTGTGTCGACAACGGGAGTCCGGTGCACTATGGGACCGTGCTCTTCTATTACGAACCCGTGGCCTAAGAGATGTTCCGCTCCATTCTCATAGCCAACAGGGGGGAGGTCGCCTTACGAGTCGTTCGTGCGTGCAAGGAGATGGGTGTTCGCTCTGTCGCGGTCTATTCTGAAGCCGACCGTGATTGTCTGCATGCGAGGATGGCGGATGAAGCGGTATGCATCGGCCCTGCGCCCGCCACCCAGAGCTACCTTTCGATGCCGGCGATCATCTCTGCTGCGCTGATCACGGGCGCTGAGGCGATACATCCCGGATACGGCTTCCTTGCCGAGAACGCTGCATTCGCACGCGCGGTCGCTGATTCCGGACTCGCGTTCATCGGGCCCTCGCCTGACGCGATCGAGCGCATGGGCGACAAGGCGGCGGCTCGCGCGACCATGATGGCGGCGGGCGTGCCGTGTATTCCAGGCAGTGACGGTGCCGTCGCCACGGCCGCCGAGGCGTTGGACTTTGCCGAGCAGGTCGGCTTTCCGGTGCTCATCAAGGCGTCAGCGGGGGGCGGGGGCAAAGGCATGCGCGAGGCGCGAGATCCTGCCGAACTCGAGCGCAACTTCGTGGCTGCCAAGACGGAGGCCGCCGCAGCGTTCGGCGATGACGCCGTGTACGTCGAGAAGTACCTGACACACCCTCGGCATGTGGAGATGCAGGTGCTTGCCGACACGCACGGTAACGCGATCTACCTCGGCGAGCGTGATTGCTCGGTCCAGCGCCGGCACCAGAAGCTCATCGAGGAGGCGCCGAGCCCTGCGCTGACGCCAGAGCTGCGGGCGGCCATGGGCGAGGCCGCACTCAAGGCCGTCCGGGCTGTCGATTATGTGAACGCCGGCACGGTGGAGTTCCTTCTCGACCAGGACGGCCGGTTCTACTTCATGGAGATGAACACCCGTATCCAGGTGGAGCACCCTGTGACCGAGCAGATCACGGGTGTGGACATCGTGAAGGAGCAGATCCGCATCGCCGCAGGTGAGCCGATGAAACACGCATGCCAGCGCGACGTGACGCTGCGGGGGCACGCGATCGAGTTCCGCATCAACGCGGAGGACCCTGCGCACGGTTTCCGTCCCCACCCCGGCCGGATCGACGTCTTCAATCCTCCCGGGGGATTCGGTGTGCGCTTCGACAGCCACGTGTATTCGGGTTACTGTGTTCCTCCCAACTACGATTCGCTCCTCGCGAAGCTGGTCGTGTGGGGGGAGACCCGTGCCGAGGCGGTCAATCGTGCGCGCCGCGCACTGGACGAGTTCATCGTCGTGGGCATACCGACGACCATCCCGTTCCACCAGTTCGTCGTCGAAGAGCCGCACTTCCAACGCGGCGAGGTCTATACTGATTACGTTGATGAACATGTGACTGCCGAGGCCTTCACGGCCTTCATGAGCGGAGTTCTCCCCGCGAAGGAGACGACGGATGAGTGAAGAGATACAGCTCGAGGGTATCGGTGTCGCTCCGGGCGTGCTCGAGACGATAGCCACGCTTGCGGCCGAACAGGTCCCGGGTGTCGCCGCCGTGCAGAGCAAGGGGATGTCGGGCCTGGTGGGAAGGGCTCCGAGCCGCGGCGTGGCGGTGACCATCTCGGATGAGGGCGCGCTGAACGTGCAGGTGCACATCGCTGCCCGGTACGGGACGCCACTGCGGTCGATCGCCACGGACGTGCAGAAGTCCATCGCGGACGCGCTCGAGAGTCAGACCGGTCAACGTGCGGCGAGCATCGACGTCTTTGTCGACAGCATCGTCTTTCCCGAGGAATAGGCGTGCTCGAGGTGCCGGTGGAGAAATGATGCTGGAGCGGACTCGTGCACGTCGACAGGCGCTCCAGATCCTGTATCAGCGTGAGATCACCGGTGAGACGGTGAGCTCCATCCTCGCGAACCGCACGTACAGCGTGGAGGACGGCGAGCCTTCGGAGTACTGCCGGGAGCTCCTGTTGGGCGCCGAGGCGAACCAGACAAGCGTCGACCGGAGCATCGAGGCGACCTCGGAACACTGGACACTCGCACGCATGCCGCTGGTCGACAGGAACATCTTGCGATTGGCGGCATACGAGATCATGTTCCGGGACGAGGTGCCTGTGTCGGTGGCGATAAACGAAGCCGTCGAGATGGCGAAGACCTATGGTGGAGACGATTCGTCCAAGTTCGTGAACGGTGTCTTGGGCCGCATCGCGGAGCAGTACGGGCGTGTGGAGACCGCCGACGAAGAGCCGGAGGAAACCCGTGAGTGACGAACGATACACGTTCGAGCAGGCGCGCATCCGTCTTGAGGAGATCGCCTCTCAGGTCCGAAAGAAGGACGTGTCGCTTGAGAAGAGCCTCGATCTTCTCGAGGAAGGTGTACGTCTCGCGAACATCTGTAATGAGCTTGTGGACCACACCGACCTCGGGGCGACGGTCGAGGCGCCTGCGGCTGATGAGTCACCCAGCGAAGAGAAGGCCGCCGACGCACCCGATGGCACACGATGTGCGCCGTCGTCGGCTGAGATGGGTGAGGGCGCCGGCGATACCGTGGGCGTGACCGGTCAGTGACGTTCTTCGTGTTACGGTGAGGTGACCACGAGCGTTACCGGCACGTGCGAGGTGATACCATCTCGTTTATGACTGTCACGACTGCACGACGATGTCTTTTTTCTGGGAGATGGAAGCCCTGTGTGCGCTGAGCGCATCCTTGATTCGATAGACTCGCCAGCCGATCTCAAGGCTCTGGATGGTCCTTCTCTTGAGCAGCTCGCAGCCGAGATTCGCGAGACGCTCATCACGACCGTGTCACAGACGGGCGGCCACCTGGCGCCGAACCTCGGAGTCGTGGAACTCACACTCGGACTCCATCGTGCTCTGGACTGTCCCACAGACAAGATCGTGTGGGATGTCGGCCATCAGTCCTACGTGCACAAGCTCATCACCGGCAGACGCGAGCGTTTCGGCACGCTTCGGACGTACGGAGGCGTATGCGGGTTCCCGAAGCGCTCTGAGAGCCCTTATGACGTGCATGATACAGGCCATGCCTCGACCTCGATCTCTGTGGCTCTGGGCCTCGCCTGCGCGCGCGACCAGCTCGGGGGCACGGAGACCATCGTCGCGGTCATAGGGGACGGCTCGCTCACCGGGGGGATGGCGTTCGAGGCACTCGATCATCTCGGCCATCTCCACAAGCGCGTGATCGTCGTGCTCAACGACAACGAGATGTCGATATCGCCCAACGTCGGCGCGCTCTCGAGCTACCTTGCCCGAGTCCGCCTCGACCGCCGGTACCGGCGTCTCAGGGATGATGTCGAATCGACCTTGGCTCGCACCAAGCTGGGTGCGGCGGTCGTCGCCGCCGGTGAGGCGGCCAAAGAGTCCGTGAAGCAGCTGCTCGTCCCCGGCATGTTCTTCGAGGAGCTCGGTCTTAAGTACATCGGGCCGATCGATGGACACGACATCGCCCAGGTGGAGCGCGCCGTCAAACTCGCCAAAGATGTGGATGGACCGGTGTTGATCCACGTCGTCACCCGCAAGGGCAAGGGCTACGTTCCCGCCGAGAACCGCCCCGACACCTTCCATGGGATCAGCCCGTTTTCCGTCGAGTCGGGGAAAGTGAACGGCGTCAAAGGCGGTCCCATCTCCTACACGGAGGCCTTCGGGGAAGCTATCGTCGCCGAAGCCGAGCGTGATTCCCGGATCGTCGCGATCACAGCGGCGATGCCTTCCGGGACCGGCCTGGACCGCTTTGCCGAACGCTTCCCGGAGCGCTTCTTCGATGTGGGTATCGCCGAGGAGCACGCGGTGGGTCTGGCGGCGGGGATGGCGACCGGGGGGATGGTCCCTGTGGTGGCTATCTACTCCACGTTCATGCAGCGCGCATACGATCAGCTCATCATGGATGTCGCTCTGCAGGGTCTGCACGTGGTGTTCGCCATGGACCGGGCGGGTCTGGTGGGCGAGGACGGACCGACACACCACGGCGTCTTCGACCTCACGTACCTTCGGACCGTTCCCGGGCTCACCATCATGGCGCCGGCCGACGAGGCGGAGCTCGTCAACATGTTCCACACCGCTCTTGTCGCCGATGGTCCTGTGGCGATCCGCTATCCGCGCGGCTCGGGTGTCGGGCTTCCGCTGCCCGAGATGCCGGTGGCGCTCGAGGTGGGGCGCTCGCAGGTGCGACGCCAAGGAGACGATGTCGCGATACTGGCGGTAGGACGCATGGTGGGTGTGGCCGAGAAGGCAGCGGACTTGCTCGCAGCAGACGGGGTCGAAGCACGCGTAGTGAACCTCCGCTGGATAAAGCCCATCGACCTGGAGGAGATCGCCAAGGCCGCCGCGTCGAGTCCGCTGATCGTGACACTCGAGGAGAACACGGCGCTTGGCGGAGTGGGCGCCGCGGTGCTCGAGAGCTTGGCCGACTTAGGGTTCACCACTCCGGTGCTTCGGCTGGCAGTACCCGACTGCTTCGTCACCCACGGAGAGACAGCCAAGCTGCTCTCGGAAGTGGGACTCACACCTGAAGCCGTGCGTGGAGCAGTCCTGGGCCGCCTCGTCGGCATCAAGGGCCCTCGAGCCGAGGAGTGCGCGCATGACGTACCGCAGGGCCGACGTCGAGCTCGTTAGCCGAGGCTTGTTCTCATCGCGGGAGCAGGCCAGGGCCGCCATACTCGCAGGACTGGTTCGAGTGGATGGGCGTCCGCTGACGAAGGCCGGCGAGAATCTCCGTGATGATGCGGTGGTCGAGGTCACGCAGGTCAAACGTTACGTCTCACGCGGCGGCCATAAGCTCGAGGCGGCACTCGACCGCTTCGGTATCGATGTGACGGGTATGCGGGCGATCGATGTGGGCGCCTCCACCGGGGGGTTCACTGATTGCCTTCTCAAGCGAGGTGCTGCTTCGGTCGTCGCGGTCGACGTGGGATACGGACAGCTGGACTGGTCTCTTCGCAACGACCCACGTGTGACGGTCCTGGAACGTACTCACATCCGCGATCTAGACCCCGCCTTTGTGGGCGCGCCTTTCGATCTTGTGGTATGCGACGTGTCGTTCATCTCACTCGTCCGCGTCCTTCCGAGGCTGGTCGCGCTTGCAGGCGAGAACGGCTCGGTGATAGCTCTTGTTAAGCCACAGTTCGAAGCGGGGAAAGGCCGAGTCGGTAAGAAGGGTGTGGTGCGCGACGCGGCCGTCCATGTGGACGTACTAGAGAGTGTCATGCGCGCGGTGGAAGACATCGGGTGGGTGGTACGCGGACTCACGTGGTCGCCTTTGAAGGGGCCACAGGGTAACATCGAGTTCCTGGCGTGGTTCGCCAGCTCAGGCGAGCCCAGTGTCGCGCGACCAGCTGATGTGGTGGCTGGCGCGCATGAGGCGTTAGGGGACTGACGTGCGTGTACTTGTCGTTCCGAACCCTGCGACCGAGCGCTCGGTCATCGCAGCTCGCACGATCGCGGGCTGGCTGGCGGACCACGGGTACGAGCCGGCCCTTGTCACTGAGGACGCAGTCGCCTGTGGGATGCCCGAGCGAGGGGTCGCGCCGTCGGAGATAGGATCTGTCGAGCTTGTGGTGGCCCTTGGCGGCGACGGTACCACGCTCAAAGCCGTGCATCTGCTCGGCAACGAGGATGTGCCGATACTCGGTGTCAACCTCGGCCGGCTGGGCTTCCTCTCAGGCGCTGAGTCAAGCGAGATGGAAGGAGCGCTCGTGAGCGCACTTGCGGGCGAGGCACGCATCGAGCGACGGCAGACTCTCCAGTGCTCGGTCGACGTCGGGGGCCGCTCGGCAGGCGCGTACCGGGCTCTCAACGAGGTGTTCGTCGGCAGAGGTGGCGGAGCGCGAGTGGTCGAGCTGGAGGTTGCCGTGAACGGCGTGCGGCTGTGGCGGTTCGTCTGCGACGGCGTCATCGTCGCGACGCCCACCGGCTCGACGGCGTACGCCATGTCCGCAGGCGGTCCGCTGGTGTCGCCCGAGGTGCGCGGGATGGTCCTCGTACCGGTGGCCGCACACTACTTGTCGGCACGCGCTCTCGTGGTCGGGGCGAACGATCGCGTCGAGATCTCGTGTCCCAACCCTGCGCGTGCCGGGGCGTGCGTGACGATCGATGGGTACCAGGCTCCGTGCCGTCGGTCGCTGGACTCGGTGAGCGTGTGGGCCGGTGAGCACGATGTGCAGTTCCTCAAGTCCGACGGTCGCGGATTCTACGAGATCCTGGCCGAGAAGATACTCGGGTGAACGGCATGCTCGCTGAACTCCACGTCAAAGACCTGGCCCTCGTCGAAGAGGTGTGGTTGGAGTTCGGTGATGGGCTGACCGCTCTCACGGGAGAGACAGGTGCGGGCAAGACGGTGCTTGTGGGGGCGCTCAAGCTGCTCATGGGAGACCGCGCTGACACCTCGCTCGTCCGCGAGGGGGCACAAGAAGCGCTCGTTGAGGGCAGGTTCCTCATCGATGGGGCCGAGTATCTCGTGCGCCGGCGCGTGGGTGCTGATGGCCGGTCCCGGTGCAGCGTGAACGGGGAGATGGCGACGGTGTCCTCTCTGAGCGCGCTCCTCTCGGATGTCGTCGACCTTCACGGGCAGCACGAACACCAGGCTCTTCTGGCTGTCTCCAACCATGCGGGATACCTCGACCGCTACATCGGAGAGGTGGCCGCAGCGGCCAAGGAGCAGTACCGGTCGGCGTTCCAAGCCCTGCGTGAGGCACGCGGGGCGCTGGCGTCTCTGGAGGCATCCCTCTCCGACAAGGAACGCCGGATCGACTATCTGCGCTTCCAGGTCTCCGATATCGATGCGGTCGCTCCGGCTCCCGGAGAGGACGCCCGACTCGAGGCGCTCCTTCCTCGGCTGAGGAACGCAGACCGTCTTACGAAGGCGGCAGCGGGCGCGTGGATGGCCTTGAGAGGCGATGAGGCGGCGTCTGACAGCATCGCACGCGCCATCGCGGCTCTGCGCACAGCTGCGGGTCTTGATGGTGCGCTGGACGACATGACGGTCGAGCTCGAGGGTCTGTCGGCTCAGATCGACGACCTTGGCGCTCGCCTTCGGGAGTATGCCGAGCAGCTGGAGGATGACCCGAGCACACTCGATACGGTCGAAGGGCGTCTTGCTGCGATCGAGACCCTGCGGCGCAAGTACGGTCCGGCTTTGGACGACGTTCTGGCAGCTCGCGCGAGCGCGGCGCAAGAGCTCGAGACCCTCGGCATGGGTGAGGAGGGGCTGGCGAGCGCTCGGGCGGCTGTCTTAGACGCAGAAGCTGAGCTGCGTGACGCTGCGGCCCGGCTGAGCGCGATACGCGATCAGGCAGCGTCCGCATTCGCGTCGGCACTTGCACAAGCTGCTGAGGACCTTGCACTCCCGGAAGCCCGCTTCGATGTCGTGCGCAGGAGTTTGCCTTTCGACGCGTGGACGCTCGAGGGGCCTGAGAAGGTCGAGTTCTTGTTCAGCTCGAGCGCGCAGGAGACGCCTCGGGCTCTTGCAAAGATCGCTTCGGGCGGCGAGATATCCCGTGTGATGCTCGCTCTCAAAGACGTGCTGGGAGGCGCCGATAAGACCCCCATACTCGTGTTCGACGAAGTGGACGCGGGCATCGGTGGTGCGACGGCCCGTGCGGTCGGTGCGAGGCTCGCCTCGCTTGCGCGCACCCATCAGGTGCTGGTGGTGACCCATCTCGCGCAGGTCGCTGCGTATGCCGGCCATCAGGTGGTGGTCTCCAGGGCGAAGAGTGATGGTCGCAGCGTGACGGTCGCGACTCCGGTGGAGGGCGAGCAACGCGTCGTCGAGATCGCGCGCATGCTGTCGGGCGGGACGTCTTCGGCGGGTATCGAGCATGCCCGCGAGCTGCTCGCCTCGGTCCGCGCACGGGCGGCGGCGGATGTCCCTCTGCTAGACTGAAGCATCCGCTCTGAGAGGACGGTATGCGTTTTCGAGGCATAGCGAAGCTTGATAGGCGCACCAAGGACCTGGTGAAGCGCCTCGGCAGAAACGACATCGCGATCATCGACCACGTCGACATGGACAGGGTGAGCGCCGAGTCGCTTCTGGAGACCGGGGTGGAAGTCGTCGTCAACGCTGCGCGTTCCATCTCAGGCACGTATCCCAACCTCGGGCCGCTGCTCCTCGCTAGAGGGGGAGTGCGTCTCATCGATGATGTGGGGCCGGAGGTCTTCGAACGTGTCAAGGAAGGCGATGAGATAGAGGTCATCGACGACGACATCGTCAAGGACGGCGTGGTCGTGGCCTCGGGACATCGTCTGACGGTCGACCAGGTGGAAGCGGCCATGGAGGCTGCCAAAGAAGGTCTGGACCAGCAGCTCGAGAGCTTCGCACGGAACACGCTGGAGTACATCGCTCACGAGAAAGCGCTTCTCACCGAGGGGATCACCGCGCCTATCACCCGGACGCCGATAGCGGGTCGCCACGCGCTCGTGGTGGTGCGCGGATACGACTACAAGGAGGACCTGAGGGCGCTGCTTCCGTACATCCGTGAGGTCAAACCGGTCTTGATCGGGGTGGACGGGGGCGCTGACGCGCTCAGGGAGTTCGGCCTTTCCGCCGACATCATCGTCGGTGACATGGATTCTGTTTCCGACGAGGCCCTTCGAAGCGGCGCAGAGCTGATCGTCCATGCGTATCCTGACGGTCGTGCCCCTGGCGAGGCACGCCTGACCACGCTCGGACTCCAAGGAGTCCGGTGGGCGATGCCGGGAACGAGCGAAGACCTCGCGCTTCTGCTCGCGTACGAATCGGGCGCGGAGCTCATCGTCGCTGTCGGCACTCACGCTAACCTGATCGAGAACCTTGACAAGGGTCGCAAGGGTGCGGCATCGACGTTCTTGGTCCGCCTCAAGGTGGGTCCGAAACTCGTGGACGCGAAAGGTGTGAACAAGCTGTATCGCGCCTCGGTAAAGCCGACCCATTTGATGGTTCTGGTCGTCGCTGCGCTCACCGTGATCACCACGGCGATCCTCATCTCGCCAGGCATGCGCTCACTCGTCTGGCTGGTGGTGCTCCGCGTGAGGGCTACCATCGGCATCTGAGGCCACGAGCAGGGAGTCTTTCATGTACAACCTCAGGTATCACATCGCGTCTTTGGTGGCGGTCTTCCTCGCGCTCACGATCGGACTGGTGCTAGGGAGTGTCGTAGCTGAGCGCGGCACCATCGGCGACCAGACGTCGATCATAGTGCAGGACCTGCAGAAGCAGTTCGATGCTATGCAGCAAGAGAACCGGGCGCTTCGCGAGCAGCTACAGCACGACCGTGCATTCGCGCAAGAGGCGGTGCCTGTGCTCACCGCAGAGGCCCTTCGCGGAAAGACCGTGGGCGTTCTCGTCAACTCTGGACGCAGCAGTGGTCTTGAAGCGGTCACGACGTCTATCGAGCAGGCAGGCGGAACGCCTGTGGTCTTCACGTTCGAGAAGCCCATGCTGGGACTCGATATCGCAACGCCAGAGGGTCTTTCAGGCATGCTCGGACAAGACGTCGGCGGAACCCCCGATGCGATTCTCGAGGCGGTAGCCTCGCGCATGGCAGGTGAGTGGCTCAGGCAAGGAGAACGTCCCGTGACCGATCTGTTGGTCGACGACGGTGAGCTGAGCGTCGATGGGGCGACAGCCACCGCGACGGTGGACGCCTGCGTGGTGATGGCGTCGTTCTCAGGAGAGCCTGACAGCGCCGCCATGGCGATCGCGAAGGCCTTTGACGGGTCGGGTGTCGTGGTCACAGGCGTCGAGGCGACCAACCAGGCCACGGGTGTGGCTGCTGAGGCCGTTGACGCGGGGTTCTCGGCTGTGGATCATGTCGATACTCCAGCGGGGGCGTTTTCGCTGGTCTGGGTGTTGTCGGGGCGGGCGACGGGGTACTACGGCCTGGGCACGGGCTCCGATGGCGCGTACCCGCCACTCGAAGCCAAGCCTGCGAGGTCCTAGCGCTTAGCGACAAGCGCCATCAGCACACGAGCGACGTCGAAGAACTGCCGTCCCCGGTGTACGAAGCCCGACATCGTCTTGCCGGTGGCAGCGTGCGTCATCGCGACCGGGACCTCCACGAGGCGCAGCCCCGCCTGAAGGACACGTACCGTCATGGCCACCTCTACTCCGAAGCCCGGGGCGAAGGGAGTCGCGGCGCGCAGCGCGGCGCGATCAAGGGCACGCTGGCCCGAGAGCGGAGCCGCGGCATCGAACCCGCCGAGCCTGCGGATACCCGCTCGGGCAAGCCCTTTCACCAGGCCGAAGCCGCCGGAGCCGGCGGGTCGGGCAAGGATGCCGACGGACATGTCGGCCTCACCGGTGAGAACAGGTGCGAGGAGCGCGCGTGCTTCGCGTGCGCTCTCGCCCAGGTCGGCGTCGAGCAGCAGCACGATGTCGGCGGAGTGGCGTATCGCCTCGAAGCCGGCGTTGAGAGCTCCTCCCTTGCCGACGTTGCGCTTAAGACGTACGACCTCGGCGCCCGCGTCACGGGCGATCGCCGCGGTAGCATCCGTCGAGCCGTCATCGACGACGAGCACGCGTGTCACCTGCGGGAGGTTTGTGATCGCACGCACGGTGTCGGCGATGCGCTCCTCTTCGTTGTGTGCGGGCACGAGTGCGATGACGCTCGGCATCACGACTCCTTGCGGCGCAGGACGACCGAGCGCACGCGCCGAGCTCCCGCCCGGATCTCAGGCACGCCCAGAGCCGCTGCGACACCGTATGTGATGCCGAGTCCTGCAGCACCGGCAAGGAGGAGCTGCACGATGAAGCCTGCACCTGAGCCGAGCGAAGCGGTGAGTCGAAGCACGCCGTATGCGGCTGCTCCACCGATGGCCGAGGCGGCGAGGACGCGCGCGAACGTGCCGGTGATGCCACGCAAATCGAACCCGCCGATACGCCGGCGTAGCAGAAGCGTGAGAGCGGTGAGGTGCAGTCCATAGAAGATGCCATCGGCGATTGGGATACCGGTGATTCCGAGCGGAGTCACACCCCAAGCGCCGGTGGTGAGGATGGCATAGAGCGCCACCTGGATCGCGGAGGCGAAGATGTTCGTGAACATGGGTGTGCGCGTGTCCTGCAGGGAGTAGAAGGTCTTGAGGACGAACATGTAAGCAGCGAAGAAGAAGAGCCCTGCCGCCCACCAGGTGAGTACGCCAGCGACCACAGGCACGTCTTCGG
Organism: Actinomycetes bacterium; assembly: GCA_021372825.1. Taxonomy (GTDB): domain Bacteria; phylum Actinomycetota; class Coriobacteriia; order Anaerosomatales; family Anaerosomataceae; genus JAJFTR01. The sequence continues at coordinate 32,115 of JAJFTR010000095.1, read as the reverse complement.
CCGTGAAGCGACCGGCGCGGTAGAGCGTGATGATGGGGCGTGCGAGGACCCCGAGCATCGTCGCGAGAGGCACGATGAGGACTATCGTCGCTCGAAGACCGCGAGAGAAGATCGCCTTGAAGCCTGCCATGTCGTGCGCGTTGGCACGTTCGGCAAGCTCAGGGAAGATCGCGGTGGCGAGCGCGACGGCGAAGATCCCGTACGGCAGCTGGTAGAACTGCCACGCATACCTCAGGGCGGCCTGGCCTCCTTCGCCCGTAGCGACAGCGAAGTTGGTTCTGGCCGAGACGGTGACAAGGTTCGTTACAACGTAAACGAGAGTGGGCCCCATCTTGGCAGCGACCTTCGCCAGAGCCGGGTCGTGCCAGTCGACTCGAGCCGTATAGCGGAATCCGAGCTTAATGAGGCTCGGCACCTGCACGAGCGCCATCGCGAGCACGCCGAGTGTGGTACCCACTGCGAGGCCCGCGATCGCCAAGTCCGGCCGTGTGTCGCGAAAAGGTACGTAGAATCCCAGGATCGCCACGATGACCACGATGTTGTTGAAGATGGGCGCCACAGCGGGCGCAAGGAACTTCCGATACGAATTGAGCACGCCGGTGAACACGAGGCCGGCGCCATAGAAGACGATCTGCACCGCGAAGAAGCGGAACAGGTGCGTGGCGAGCGCCGCTTTTTCGGGGCTCACGGTGAGCGTCTGGGTTCGAACGAACGGTTCCGGCCAGATCGTACCAGCAAGGGCGACAACGCCCAGCACCGCGATGATCAGCGTGAGCACCGAGCTCGCAAAGCGTGCGGCTTTCTGGTCGCCTTCTGACTGGAGCTTCTCCATGAACAGAGGGATGAAGACCGATGACAGGACTCCGCCGGCCAGAAGTTCGAAGATCATGTTCGGAAGGTTGTTGGCGATGTCGTACGAGTCGGCGATAGCCGTGAGTCCGAGGGCGTACGCCATGGCCCACGTCCTGACGAACCCGGATATCCTTGAGACAGCCGTCGAGACCGACATCATGGCCGTCGAGCGGGCGATGGATTGCTTCTCGGCGATGGCTTACTCCTCGGCCGTGGGATTCCTTGCTGATTGTAACGGAGCGACGCGACCCGGTGCTGTCCCGTGGTTCGCACGCAACGTTCCGGTATACTTGCGGGCGGGTGCCGGACGCCGTCTCATGACGAGCCATCAGGTGCGACTCCGCGAGCCGAGAGCCGGCTTGACGTACGTTTCATCAGCCGTGAGGAGAGAAGAGCGCATGCGGGCACGGATCGCGGCGGCACTCATGGCGCTGATCGTGTCGGCCGGACTCGCCGGGTGCGCCGAGCTACCCGCGTCTCCGGCCTCTGCTCGCACTGATGTCACGGTGATCGTCTGTTCTGGTCTGAGGTCGTCCGATATCGCATCGGGTATGATGCCGGCCGCGCGCGAGCTTGCCGAGGAAGGGGCGCTCGGCCTGGTGGTGACGCATGTGCCGGAGGAGACCACTGCGACGCTGAGCGTCTACGCGAGTGCTCCTTACGGCCGCGACATCCACACCGTGGTCGTTCCGGAAAGCGGTCGCGTCGCGGACACGCGCATCGCGGAGGTCGTCCAGAGCACGCCGCCGCATGCCATGGTGGCGTTGGTGTCGGTCCCCACGTCGGACCGTCCCGGCCTTGTCGTGTTGCGCGGTGGTGGTTACGACAATGGGCTCCTGCTGAGCTCGAGCACCCGACGGGTGGGGATCGTCACCGACCATGACGTGGCCGAGACGATCATGAACGTCGCGGGACGGCGAGACAGTGCGGATAGCGATGCCGTCTGCTCGGTCGACCGTGGGGGTCTTGGCGCGGCCGAGCGCATCGAGCGTGTGGCCGAGATGGAGTCCTTCCTCGTGGCGATGGAGCGCACGCGGATCCCTTTGCAGAGCGCATTCACCGTCGCGATGGTGGTCCTGGTGGTCGTGGGTTGGCTGCTTGCGGAGCGCGGACGCTCGAGGACGCGCTACCTGTACTGGTCGACAGTCACACGACGGGCGCTGCTGTTCGGCCTGTGCGTACCAGCGGGAGGGACGCTGCTCTTCGCAGTGGAGCGCTATCCTGCCACCGGTGCGCGGATCGTCGCACTCTTGCTCGCCGCAAGCGGTCTTGTCTGGCTGTTCTCGCAGCTCGCATGGCACCGGTTCGGGACCGGCGCGGGTATTGCGCTCGCAGCGTTGGCGACGGCGGCGACGCTCGTCGTCGACCAGGTGCTCGGTGCGCCTCTTTCCACGTCGAGTCTGTTCTCCTACTCGCCTGTGGCGGGCTTCCGGTTCTATGGGCTGGGCAATGAGGGCGCCGCCGTACTCGTGGGCGCTCTGCTCACAGGAGTCGCCCTCGAACTCGATGCGGTTCGGGCCGATAGGCGCACGTCCGACCGCGTGATCGTCTTGACCGGCGTAGTGGCGGTCTGTGTGGCGGCGCTGCCGTTCCTCGGTGCGAACTCGGTCGTGGCGGTGTGGGCTCCCGTGACTTTCGTGGCCCTTGCGGTGGCGTCTCGGCACAGGAGAGTGAGATTCAGCGACGTGTTCCTGGCGGCCGGCGCCGTGGTGATCTCGCTCGGGGTGGTCGTGATGGTCGATCGCCTCATGCCCGGAGCGACCCATGTCACCCGCGCGCTCGACAGCGGCCCGAGCGGCATGCTCGATGTAGTGGTGCGTCGCGCTGAGACGAGCTTGCGGATCTTCACGGAGACCCCCATCACGGCGATCGCGTGCCTGGTGGTCATCGGTTTCGTGTACATGGTGGCTCATCCGCGTGGCCGGATGGCAGCTGTCTTCAAGCGTTACCCCACCTTTCATGGCGCGGTCATCGCGGGGCTTGTGGGTGGAACGGTCGGCATGGTGGTCGAGGACTCCGGGGTCGCGATACTCGGACTCATGCTGCTCTACCTTGCAGGCGCTCTCGTCATGCTCATGCTCGCGCCTGACGCCGATGAGAGGGAGGTGGCTCGGTGAGTCTTCTGGACTCGCTGCTCGCGATCACCTCGGCGCTTGTCGTGGGGGTCCTCGTCCCGTGGGGCGCCATGCGCATGCTCTTACCGGTGCTCCGTGATACAGCACATGCCCGGATGAAGAACTACCGCGGCCGTGACGTCTTCTTGGGACTCGGCGTCGTGTGGCTCGTCTGGGCGGGGGGCGCGATGGTCGCAGGGATCGTGCTCCCCGTGGTCTTCCCGGGACTGAGGGCGACGCTCGTGCTTGCTCTTGCAGGTCTTGTGGCTCTTGCCGGCTTCAGCTTCGGGTTGGTGGACGACGCTCTTGGCACGAGAGAGGTAAGAGGTTTTCGCGGTCATGTGCGCGCGATCATGACGGGGCGCCTCACCACCGGTGGGCTCAAGCTCGTGGGAATCAGCGCGGCCAGCATCGGCGTCGCGGCGCTGCTGGCGGTCGCCGCGCCCTGGAGCCGTCACGTGAGACCATGGGGTCTGCGCGACGTAGCGCTCGTGCTCCTGGCGGCAGCTGCCGTCGCTCTCACGTCGAACTTCGTGAACCTCATGGACCTTCGTCCGGGGCGCGCTCTTAAGACCTACTGCGTGCTCGCCTGCGTCGGCGTCGTCTCGGTCGTCTTCGGGCTGGGGCCGTACACGGGGGAGCTGGCCGTGGCCCGTGGCTCTATCACTGAGCTGACGGTCTTCGCTCTCATGCTTCTTGGCCCCGTCTTCGCGGTGTGGCGGTACGACCTAGGAGAAGAAGGGATGCTCGGAGACGCGGGCGCCAACGCCATGGGCGCTGCCGTCGGCGTGACCATCGCAAGCGGGCTCCCCACGAGCGGACTCGTCGCCTATGCAGTCGTGATGCTCGTCCTCAACCTCCTCTCCGAAAGGCTCTCGTTCTCGGCGGTCATCGAGCGTACGCCGGTTCTTGCGTGGCTTGACTCGATCGGCCGAAGACGAGAGCACGAGGTGCCCGAGCCACCGCCAGAGGCGGACGACACGCGGTATGATGGACCCGACGACCACGACTCGAGGGAGGCCTGATCCAAGGTATGGCGACAAAGCACATCTTCGTCACAGGCGGCGTGGTCTCATCGCTCGGCAAGGGGATCACTGCTGCATCTCTCGGACGGCTGCTCAAGTCGCGAGGACTCAAGGTGACGATCCAGAAGCTCGACCCCTACCTCAACGTCGATCCCGGCACGATGAGTCCCTTCCAACATGGCGAGGTCTTCGTGACCGACGATGGCGGTGAGACCGACCTCGACCTGGGGCACTACGAGCGCTTCATCGACGAGTCGCTGTCGCGCGACTGCAACGTGACGGCGGGGTCCGTGTATCAGGCGCTTATCGCCAAGGAACGCCGTGGGGACTTTCTCGGCAGAACGGTCCAGGTCATCCCACACGTGACCAACGAGATCAAGGACCGCATCGTCCGTCTTGCCGAGCAGACCCAACCCGATGTGATCATCACGGAGGTCGGCGGGACGGTGGGCGACATCGAATCGCTGCCCTTCCTTGAGGCGATCCGTCAGCTTCGCAAGGACCGCGGCCGAGAGAACGTGTGCTACATCCATGTCACGCTCGTGCCCTACATCGCCGCATCAGGAGAGCTCAAGACCAAGCCGACCCAGCACTCCGTGCAAGAGCTGCGCAGCATCGGTATCCTGCCTGATTTCATCGTGTGCCGGTCGGACCGTCCGATCGATGTGGGCATCCGGCGAAAGATCGCGCTCTTCTGCGACGTCGACGCCCACGCGGTCATCTCGGCAGTGGACGCGCCGAGCATCTACGAGGTGCCCCTCACCCTGCACGAGCAGGGGCTCGACAAGATGGTCCTCGACCGGCTCGAGCTTGAGTGCGGGGACGTGGACCTGGCCGAGTGGGCCGCGTTCGTGGAGCACCGCAAGCAGATCGTCGATGAGGTGGATATCGCGCTCGTGGGGAAGTACGTGCAGCTTCCCGACGCGTACCTCTCGGTCACCGAAGCGCTCCAACATGCGGGTATCCACCACGATCACAAGGTCAACGTGCATTGGGTGGACGCCGAAAGCCTCACTCCCGAGGAGGTCGAGCAAGAGCTCACGTCGTTCGACGGGATCCTGGTGCCCGGCGGGTTCGGTATCCGAGGCATCGAAGGCAAGATCAGCGCAGCGCGTTTCGCGCGTGAGAACAAGGTGCCGTATCTGGGCATCTGTCTGGGGATGCAAGTCGCGGTTGCGGAGTTCGCCCGCAACGTCGTCGGCCTGGAAGGCGCGAACTCCAGTGAGTTCGACCCGGTGACCGAGCACCCCGTGATCGACCTCATGCGCGAGCAGCAAGATGTGAGCGACATGGGGGGCACGATGCGACTCGGCGCCTACCCCTGTAAGGTGCAGCCGGGGACGAAGGCATCTGAGGCGTACGGACAAGAGGTCATCTACGAGCGTCACCGCCACCGCTACGAGGTCAACAACGCCTATCGGCAGCGGCTCACCGATGCGGGAATGGTGATCAGCGGGGTTTCGCCGGATGGCAAGCTCGTGGAGATGGTGGAGCTGCCCGGCCACCCATGGTTCGTGGGAAGCCAGGGACACCCTGAGTTCAAGAGCCGGCCCACGCGTCCTGCGCCCTTGTTCCGCGACTTCGTGGGTGCGGCGGTCGCCTACAAGAAGTCGCGCGCCTAGACGCGCCCCAGGGACGCGCCGCGAAGAGATGAGGCGCCGATGAGGCTTGTCTGGGGAGAGGTCGTCCATATCGCCGAGGCTAGAGGTGACCTTCAGCGGCTCACGGTGCGTGTAGAGGGGACGGAGGCGCCAGCGATCGCGTACCCGCGGCTCTCCGGCCGCTGTGAGGTAGGAGAGCGCGTACTCGTGAACACCACCGCTGTCGATCTCGGCCTGGGCACGGGCGGGTTCCACCTGGTGGTTGCTCGCGAGGGCGCCGGCGTCGGGGTCGACGAGCCTTCCGGCGGGCACATCATGAAGCTCCGCTACACACCGCTGCAGTGCGATGTGCTGGCAGTCGAGGAAGCGGCGAGTGAACATGCAGCAGTGATGGCTGCCGCAACGAGCCTCGAGGGAATGCCGGTGGTGTGCTGCGGGCTCCACAGCCAGGTTCTTCCGGCAGTTGCGGCCGCGAGGCAGTACGACCCGTCCTTGCGGGTCGCTTATCTCATGACGGACACCGCTTCGCTGCCGCTCGCATTCTCCGATGTCGTTGCCAACATGCGGGAAGCGGGGCTGCTCGACGCCACGATCACCTCAGGCCAGTCCTTCGGCGGGGACCTGGAATCAGTGAGTGTGCACTCAGGCCTGTTGGCGGCACGTCACGTGGCGCACGCCGATCTCGCCGTCGTGGCGCCAGGACCTGGTATCACGGGCACCGCGACGCCGTATGGTCACGGTGGGGTAGGGGCGGGAGAGACGATCAACGCAGCAGCTGCCCTGGACGGGAGACCAGTGGCGGTCTTGAGGATGTCCTTCGCGGATCCGCGCCCGCGTCACCGCGGGGTGAGTCACCACTCGCTTGTGGCGCTTCGCCGCATCGCGCTCGCACCCGCGGTCGTGGCGGTCCCGGTGCTCCCTTCGAGCGAGGCGCGGGCCGTCGACCAGGCACTGGAAGACGCTGGGATCTGGGAGCGGCACACGCGGGTGGATGTGGTTATCGACGAGATGCCTGACACGCGCGGCATCGCCATGCGTTCGATGGGCCGATCGGTCGCAGAGGACCCCGCGTTCTTCTTGGCGGCGTGCGCTGGTGGGACGATCGCGGCGCAGATGTGCGCGCGCGACGAGGACTAGGCTGGAGCCATCGCGTGCGGGAGTGGCCCGCTCGCGTTGCCCGCGCGATCTCGGGCGTCTCGGCGGCGGTTTGCGCCACAGGCGCCACGCGATACACTGTTCGAATCCGGTTCGCACGATGTATGCAGTCGTGTGGCCCCGGTTATGCGGGTCATCATCCACAGGCGTGCGAGTGCTGCCCAGCAAGGAGGAACACGACAGTGATCATCGGCGTACCCAAAGAGATCAAGAACAACGAGTTCCGTGTTGGAATGACTCCCGGCGGCGTGAGGGAGTTCGTTGGTCACGACCACACCGTGCTCGTCGAGAAGTCCGCGGGGGAGGGATCGTCGTTTTCTGACGCTGCCTACGAGGCGGCTGGCGCCGAGTTGGTGGACACAGCCGAGGAGATCTTCGCGCGAGCCGAGATGGTCGTGAAGGTGAAAGAGCCTCAGCCGGGCGAGATAGCGATGCTCCGTCCGGGGCAGATCCTCTACACGTATCTGCACCTGGCCCCCGACCTCGCGCAGACCCAGGGGCTGATCAAGTCCGGTGCGGTGTGTATCGCCTATGAGACCGTCGAACTTCCCAACCACACGCTGCCTCTGCTCGCGCCCATGTCGGAGGTCGCGGGTCGCATGGCCGCACAAGTGGGCGCGACGTATCTGCAGAAGCCTTTCGGCGGCCGAGGCGTGCTGATGGGTGGCGTGCCTGGTGTCTTGCCCGCAAGGGTCGTCGTGCTCGGCGGTGGCGTCGTCGGATCGAATGCGACGTATGTGGCGATGGGTATGGGAGCGCACGTGACGATCATGGACGTCAACATCGATCGCCTGCGCTATCTTGACGAGATATGGGGCAATCGCGTGCGTACCTTGTACTCCAGCAAGCACAACATCGAGGAGGCGGTCTACGAGGCCGACCTCGTTATCGGCGCGGTTCTGCTCCCGGGCGCGAAGACGCCGTTCTTGGTGACCGAGGACATGCTTCCTAACATGAAGCCGGGCGCGGTGGTCGTGGACGTCTCCGTGGACCAAGGTGGGTGCATCGAGACGACGCACCCTACGACACACGCCGACCCTACGTACTTCGTCGACGGCGTCTTGCACTACGGCGTGGCGAACATGCCAGGCGCGGTGCCCAACACCTCGACTCTCGCTCTTACCAACGCGACCTTGCGCTATGGCTTGGCCATCGCCGACAAGGGCTGGAAGCAGGCGGTGAAAGACGACCCTGCCCTTGCCAGGGGTGTGAACGTCCTGGATGGCAAGATCACCTACAAGCCGGTGGCCGATGCGCACCAGATGAACTACACGCCGCTGGAGAAACTCCTCTAGCGGTCGTTATGCGTGCGGGGCGTCCACAAGCGTCCCGCACGCGGCACACGTCGCGTACAATCGCGGTATGCATTCGAGCATGTCCGACTTCATCGCTTACATGGCCGTTGAGCGCGGCGCGTCGCCGAACACCCTTGCCGCGTATCGCCGCGACCTCATCCGCTACGAGGCGACGCTTGCTTTGCGCGGCACGACGCCTGTGGATGCGACTCGGGAAGACGTCGCCAGTCACCTGGGACGACTGCGCGAAGCCGGGCTTGGCCCGAAAAGCGTCCAACGCAACGTGGCGGCGATAAAGTCGTTCTATCGCTTCTGTGTTCGGGAAGGGATCGTAGCCGAGAACCCCACGATGCGGCTACCGCTTCCAAAGACGCCGGAGCGACTACCGGATGTGGTGTCGATCGACGACATGGATCGCGTGCTGTCGCAGCCCTTCCCCGAGGGTCCTTGCGGATACCGGGACCAGGCGATCCTCGAGGTCCTGTACGGGTGTGGGCTTCGTGTGAGCGAGCTTTCCGGGCTGGACCTTCCCGCCGTCGACTTGGACACGGGACTCGTCCGTGTGTATGGGAAGGGCGGCAAAGAACGGCTGGTGCCGATCGCGGGCGCGGCATCACGCGCACTGGGGGACTACCTGGCGCACGGTCGTCCTTATCTCAGGACGAAGAGCGGGTCGCCTCGGCCGGACCCTTCAGCGGTCTTCCTGAGCCAGCGGGGCCAGCGTCTCTCTCGGCAAGCTGTGTTCGACATCGTCCGCCGATACGGGAGCCGTGCCGGCTTGGATCTGCATCCTCACACGCTCAGACACTCGTTTGCCACGCATATGCTCGAGGGCGGCGCCGACTTGCGGGCTCTGCAGGAGATGCTGGGCCACGCCGACATCTCCACGACTCAGATCTATACGCACGTCGACCGCGCGCACATCATGGAGGAGTATCTGTCGACCCACCCTAGAGCCCGGTTGAGATGAGAGCGTGTTCCGGCTGCCGAAAACCTGAAACAGGCTGTACAGCCCCACAACCCGTAGGGGTAAGATGAATAGCGGTGTACCTAATCCGGTATAAAGGGAGGCGGATCGTAGCGTGAACAGGAAATGGAGCAAGGTCCTGGCGGTTGCACTCGCACTGACGCTGCTTGTGGCGTTCGTCCCTGGCTGCGCCAGCGAGCAGGAGACGGGTGAGCCTACGCCCGCAGAGAAGCCCGCTACCAGTGTCAAGGCGGCCATGGTAACTGACGTCGGCGGGCTGGGCGACAAGTCGTTCAACGACTTGTCGTACGAGGGTCTGAAGCGTGCTCAGTCAGAGCTTGGCGTCGAGATCAAGGTCCTTGAGTCCAAGGAGATCACCGACTACGAGTCGAACATCGACCAGCTGGCCAGCGCGGGCTATAGCCCGATCTTCGCTGTCGGCTTCCTGATGACCGACACAGTCTCCAAGGTCTCGACGATGTACCCCGATGTGAACTTCGCGGGTGTCGACGAGTTCTTCGCGGAGCCTCCGGCCAACGTCGTGGGTCTGAACTTCAAGGAGCAAGAGGGCAGCTACCTTGCCGGGGTCGTCGCGGGTCTCGCGACAAAGGACAAGACCATCTCGGACAAGATCAACGATGACAACGTCATCGGGTTCGTCGGTGGTATGGACGTGCCGCTCATCAAGAAGTTCGAGGCCGGCTTCGTGGCTGGTGCGAAGTCAGTGAATCCCGATGTCCAGGTGATCTCGCTTTATGCGGGCAACTTCACCGACCAGGCGAAGGGCAAAGAGCTCGGCTACTCGCTCATCGAGAAGAAGGCCGACGTGATCTACGCGGCTGCCGGCGCGGTGGGCCTGGGCACAATCGAGGCCTGCAAGGACAAGGGCGCGCTCTTCATCGGAGTCGATGCCGACCAGTACAACACCGTTCCCGGGTCGGGTGACGTGATGCTCACGTCCATGATGAAGCGCGTGGATATCGCGGTCTTCGAGACGGTCAAGGCGGCAGTGAACGGATCGTTCCCTGGTGGACAGATCCAGTACTTCGGTCTCAAGGAAGGCGGCGTGGATTTGGCGCCCTTCCATGACTTCGAGTCAAAGGTCCCGCAGACCATCAAAGATGCCGTGGAGAAGGCGCGCCAAGACATCATCAGCGGCGCAGTCACGGTTCCGGAGACACTGTAAGAGCCGCATGGACCGGAGGGACCGCACGAGGTATGCGGTCCCTCCGCCCTCCGGACATCACACTGGAGAGGCGGCCGGACGGATGGGTCCGACCGCCTCTCGAGTGTAATGGCGCGACACCAGCGAGAGGACGGCCATGTCTGTACTCGAACTGCGCGAGATCACGAAGGTCTTTCCCGGCGTCGTCGCGAACGACCATGTGTCGCTTTCACTTGAAGAAGGCGAGATAATCGCGCTTCTCGGCGAGAACGGAGCGGGCAAGACGACCCTCATGAACGTCGTCTACGGGCTGCTTAGCTGTGACGGGGGAGAGTTGCTGGTCGATGGAAGGCCGGTGAAGATCAAGTCCCCAAGGCACGCCATCGACCTTGGGATCGGGATGGTCCACCAGCACTTCATGCTGGTCCAGCCGCTGACGGTGACCGAGAACATCGTGCTCGGGCACGAGCCTGCCCGTTTTGGCGTGATCGACTTTGCGACCGCTCGCAAGAAGGTTCTGGAGATATCGGCCCGCTATGGCCTCAAGGTGGATCCCGACTCACGCATCATGGACCTCTCGGTGGGCATGCAACAACGGGTGGAGATCCTGAAGGCCCTGTACCAAGGCGCTCGCATACTCATCTTGGACGAGCCTACCGCGGTACTCACGCCGCAGGAAGTGCGAGAGCTCTTTGCGGTCGTGCGGTCGCTCGTGAACGAGGGGCTCTCGGTGGTCTTCATCACTCACAAGCTTGAAGAAGTGATGGCGGTGGCGGACCGGATCCTCGTGATGCGCGATGGCCGGCTCGTGGGCGAAACGAGGCCGAGCGACACGGACACTGTGGGGCTCGCGCGGATGATGGTGGGGCGAGACGTGGTCCTGCGCGTGGAGAAGGCGCCGAGGGCGTGCGGTGACACCGTACTTGAAGTGGACGGCTTGCACGTGAAGGACGACCGCGGGCTTGAAGCCGTCAGAGGCGTCGCGCTCTCTGTCCGCGGCGGGGAGATCGTCGCGATCGCCGGGGTGGATGGGAACGGTCAGCGCGAGATCGTGGAGTCCATCGTGGGATTGCGCAAGCCCACGTCCGGGACGATCCGCCTGAAGGGCGAGGACATCACTCACGCGAGCGCACGCTCGTCGATCGAGGCGGGCGTCTCGCACATTCCCGAGGACAGGCATCGCCGTGGCTTGATACTCGAGTTCACGATCGCCGAGAACCTCATGCTGGGAGACCATCGGCTCGCTCCGTATTCCACGCGCGGCCTCATGCGTCCCACAGCCGTGACGGCCATGGCCAAGCGGCGCATCGTGGACTATGACGTTCGGACGCCCTCTGAGCGGGTGCTCGCCTCGGCGCTCTCGGGGGGCAACCAGCAAAAAGTGGTGGTCGCGCGGGAGATCGGGCGTGACCCTGAGTTGCTCGTGGCGGCGCAGCCCACGCGTGGGCTCGATGTCGGTGCGATCGAATTCGTGCATCGCCAGATCTTGAAAGAGCGGGATTCTGGCAAGGCGGTGCTGCTTGTGAGCTTGGAGCTCGAGGAGATCTCGGCCCTTGCCGACAGGATCCTCGTCATCTACGAGGGTCGCATCGTCAAGGAGTTTGCAGCAGGCGAAGCCGACGACGAGACGCTCGGCTTTTACATGACCGGCGGTGGAGGCTCGAAGCTTGCTCCTGAAACGGGCGCGACAGGCGCGAGAGGGGAGGGCGAACGATGAGCGAGACGCACGAGGCGCTGCCTGAGCAGCGCCGCTGGATGGGCGTGGTCCAGCAGATAGGCGCCCCGGTCATCTCGGTGATCATCGCGATCGGCATCGGTTCGGTCATCATGTGGGTTTCTGGCTACGATGCGGGAGCCGCCTTCGCTGCGCTGTTCAAGGGCTCGTTCGGAAGCCCGAAAGCGTTCGGGGACACGCTCTTGCGCGCGACGCCGCTCATCTTCACCGGGCTCGCGGTCGCGTACGGGTTCAGCGCGGGGCTCTTCAACATCGGCGCCGAGGGCCAGCTCTTCATGGGAGGCCTTGCGGCGGCATACCTCGGGGTACAGCTAGCCGCACAACCCTGGTACGCGGCCGTCCCGGTACTGTTGCTGGGGGCGATGGCGGCAGGCGCCGCGTGGGCCTTTGTGCCGGCGGTCCTCAAGGCGCGTATCGGGGCACACGAGGTGATCACGACGATGATGTTCACCTACATCGGTAAGTACCTCGTGTCGTGGCTCGTGGTGGGCCCGCTCAAAGCGCCGGGACAGATCCCACAGACCGTGACTATCGGGACGAGCGCCCAACTTCCCAGGATACAGACCCTCTTCTCCGAGGCGACACTAGAGGCGCTTCCGTTCTTGCGGTTCGGTCGGGCACATATGGGGATCGTCGTCGCGATCCTGTTCGCGGTGATCATGTGGGCGATCCTCAAATACACGACACTCGGGTACGAGGCGCGTGCTGTGGGATTCAACCCCACTGCGGCCGAGACCGGCGGGATCTCCGTCTCCTCGACCATCATCAAGGCGTTGTGCATCTCGGGCGCGCTTGCGGGTCTGTCGGGCGCCGTCGAGGTCATGGGCGTCCACTACAAGATCTTCGACCAGTTCTCGTCCGGGTTCGGCTTCACGGGCATCGCAGTGGCCCTCGTGGCGAAGAAGAACCCGCTGGGCGTGATCCCCGCAGCCCTCCTTTTCGGCGCACTGTCGGCGGGCTCGGGACTTATGCAGCTCGAAGCGGACGTCCCGCAGAAGATCATCTCGATAATCCAGGCGGTCGTGATCTTCTTGATCGCGGCCGAGAGTGTCATCCAATGGTTCATCAAGCGGCGACAGAAGGAGGCCCTCAGCCATGCTGGGTGACATCCTCACCCCCGACTTGTTCGCGTCGGCACTGCGTATGGCCACTCCTCTCGCGCTGGCCGCGATCGGTGGCACGCTGTGCGAGCGGTCCGGCGTGGTGAACATCGCGCTCGAGGGCATCATGCTCATCGGAGCGTTCGCGGCGGCGGCCGCGGGCCTTGCGACCGGCAGCGGGTGGCTCGGACTTCTGGCAGCTATCGCAGCAGGCGTCGCTGTGTCCGCGATCCACGCGTTCTCGTCGATCAATCTCAAGTCGGACCAGGTCGTCTCGGGCACAGCGATCAACATCCTTGCGCTGGGGGTCACCGGCTTCTTGATGGAGCTGTTGTACGGGCATCCGGGAACGACCGATCCTGTGCCGCAGATGTTGAGACCGGTGTTCCACTTCCCGAATGGCGGAGAGGGCGTGCTCGGGACCGTGTGGACGTGGATCAATTCGATCGTGTTCTCGCACACACCGATCGTCTATCTCGCCATTGCCGTCGCGGTCATCGCGCAATGGGCGATGTACCGTACGCGCTGGGGACTGAGGTTGCGGGCGCTTGGTGAACATCCACGAGCTGCCGACACGGTGGGTATCAACGTGTCGCGGGGACGCTGGATAGCGGTGATGATGAGCGGCGCTTTGGGCGGCATGGCAGGTGCGAACCTGGTGCTCGAGCAAGTCGGGAGTTTCACCGAGAACATGACCAACGGACGAGGGTTCATCGCGCTCGCAGCCAACATCTTCGGCCGATGGACACCGGTGGGGTCATACTTGGCGTCGTTGCTCTTCGGCTTCGCTGACGCACTGCAGATCAAGCTGCAGCTCTTCCGGGCCGAGATCGATATCCCGCCGCAGTTCTTCTTGATGTTGCCATACGTGCTCACGGTGGTCGTGCTCGCCGGGGTCATCGGCAGGGCGGTCTCACCGGCAGCCGTCGGTGTTCCCTACGAGAAGGGGTAGGACCGTGCGCCCCGTGCGTGCAGATGGATCGCCATGGCGATTCGTCTCGGCGCTCGGGTGGTCTGTCACGTGGGCCGCGGGCGCCGGCATCGGAGTGGCGCTCGGCGGATATCTGAACCTCACGAGCGCAACGGGAGCGCCGGGTGTCGCGGCGCTCGACCCGGTGCCTGACCTTGTCCTTGTGCCGCTCGCCACGTCAGCCGGAGTCGTGGTCGTCTACGTCCTGGGATCGCTTGGAAAAGCGCTCGTCTTGAATGCGCGCACGACGCGACGCGATGGCGAGCAGCACGATGAATAGAAGAGCCCCTAAGACGATGGCGTCTTGGGGCATCTCGAGCGAGAAGTCGAAGCCCCTGGCCAGTGAGCGGATGATGTAGGCGGCGACCGGGATGGCGATCGCCGCCGGCAGAGGTAGGCGGACTTTGGGCCGTACGATGCTCACTCGGACTCCGTGTCTGCACCGTCCGGCGCGGGTCCCGTGGTCTTGAGCGCGCGCCTCCGCCGTACGAAGAAGCGGATCGCATAGAACAGCGCGGCTCCGATGATCACGTACGGGGCGACCGAGATGATGACGACGATAAGGACTTTGATGGCCGTCGCTGCGCCTCGTACGCCTGTGGTGATCGCGTCGGCGAAGCCCCAGCTCTCGCCCTGCGGCCGCACGATGTCCTTAGGTTCGACGAGTTCTATGGTGACCGTACCCATGGCTGCCTGACGCTCGAGATACTGTACCTGAGCGTCGAGACTCTCTATCTCGCCGCGCACGCGCGCCAGCTCCTGTTCGATTGCAAGCATGTCGTCCACGCTCTTGGCGGCGTCGAAGAACTGGCGCAGGCGTTCTTCCTCGGCGCGGAGGTTACCGAGTCGCGCTTTGAGATCGACGTGCTGCTGCGTGACGTCACTGCTGGACTGAGCTTGGTACCTCACCTTGCCGACACGGGAAACGGCGTTCACGAAAGCGTCGAACTCGTCGACGGGCACGCGGACAGTGACCCATCCTGAAAGAGGGGCTCCGTCTGAAGGGACGCCGGTATCCTGGTATCGGTAGATCGGACCTTCGGTTTCAGAGGCGACCTGCATGTCCGTGATGACGCCACCGTGCTCGCCCGCGACGTCGCGTATCGCGTCGATCGCGACTTCTACGGCCTTCACCTCGAGCCTGAGTGTCTTGACTCGCACGATGAGCCGGTCCGTCTTTGGTATCCCTTGGGCGACATCTCCCGATGAACCCGGCACGCTCTCGGCATCAGTCGAGCCAACGACCGGCGCAGGGCTGACGCTCTTGGTATCCTGCGCCCCGCCGAACTGTGGTGAGGTGACCGCTCCGGTTTGGTCAGCGATCTGGCGGTACTCCTCGACGGCCGCACAACCTGTGACGCTCGTGACGAGAGCGAGCGCCATGCCGATGCCCAGCATGCTGTTTCTCACTCGCATCATGGCTTGCTGCCTGCGCATGGTGACCTCCTCGACGTCGCATGCTGACGTCCCGGTAGACGGCGACGCCCCAACACACCTGACGTGAGCAGGCGTATCGGGGCGTCGAACGTGCGGTCGAGCGGAGCGCTACTTCGAGGTGTCGTCTTCGCGTGCCTTCAGCTGCTTGTCAGCGTACAGGAGAAAACCGATGCCGATCGCGCACACGACGAGAAACGCGACCACAAGCATGTTGAAGACGATGCCGGCGACGTTGTTGCCGAGACTGAACCATCCATACATCGGGCTACCCACCTCCATCGCGCCTGCTGGTACTCAAGATTCTATCGCCCCAGACACACGAGGGGCAACCTGCACGTTCCTAAGTCCTCGCTCCACTATTCCGCTGTCAACGGCCGATTCCTGCCTCACGCCTGTAAGACGGCTTTCGTGTCGGGTTGGTTCGCATGCCGCCCGGGTGCCACGACTGTCCCAGTCAGCGGCATGAAGTGGCGATAGGTGGGGAACTTACCCAAAAAGTGTTGCAAAGTGGGATGAAGTGGCATAGTCTGATGCCATCGGGACACGAGCAGTGTCCGAACGTACTCCCGGAGGAGCCAGGAGGGACGGGATGTTTCTCGGCGAATACCAGCACACGCTGGACGCCAAAGGGCGACTGTCTCTGCCTGCCAAGTTCCGGGGGCAGATGACCGGGAGCCTCGTGGTCGCCAAGGGGCTTGGCGGCTGTCTGTACGTGCAATCCGCCGAGGAGTACCAAGCGTTCATCGAGCGCTTGATGGAGCAAGACGATTTCGATCCGCGTTTCCGGCAGGTGCGACGGTTCTTCACCTCCGGAGCTATCGAGACGGAGCTCGATTCGGCGGGACGTATCACGCTCACGCCTGTGCTCCGCGAGTTCGCGGGACTCGATCGCGACGTGGCGGTCATCGGCAATGGCAATCGTATCGAGCTGTGGGACTCGGCCACGTGGGCTGCCTACAACGGCGAGACCACTGAGCGCATCGAAGATGTGACGAAAGAACTGGCCGAATCCGGCATCCTCTAGGGCCTTGAAAATGGAATACCGGCACATCCCAGTTTTGCCGGCCGAGGTGACGCAGCACCTATCGCCGCATGATGGAGCGATCATCGTCGACTGTACCTTGGGCGGGGCAGGACACGCGAAGCGGATCGCAGAGCTCATCGCGCCTACGGGGATCCTTGTGGGGATCGACCAAGATGACGCCGCACTGGCCGCAGCACGCGACATACTACCCCTCGGCCGGCAAACGATCCTGATCAAGGGCAACTTCGCCGATCTTGACCGCCTGCTCGTCGATGCCGGAGTACCCTACGTCGACGGGTTCCTGTTCGACCTGGGCGTGTCTTCTCCTCAGTTGGATGTCGGCGGTCGCGGTTTCACCTACCAAGAGGATGTCCCTCTGGACATGCGCATGGACACCTCGTCGTCGCAGCCGACCGCGGCCGACATCATCAACACGTACAGCGAGACGCAGCTTACACACATCATCCGCGAGTACGGTGAGGAAAGGTGGGCCTCGCGCATCGCAGCCTTCATCGTAGCCGCGCGGGCCCACCATCCGATCACGACGACAGGAGAGCTTGTCGAGATCGTGAAGGCCGCCATTCCTGCCGGAGCGCGGCGGGAAGGAGGGCACCCTGCTCGGCGAAGCTTTCAGGCGCTGCGCATCGAGGTCAATCATGAACTCGAGGCTCTTGAGCGCGGGCTTGACGCGGCGATACGGTGGCTTGTTCCCGAGGGGCGGATCGTGGTGATCTCGTACCACTCTCTCGAGGATCGCGTGGTCAAGCGTGTGTTCGCCGAGCACGCGCAGGGGTGTGTGTGTCCTCCTGATGTGCCTGTATGCACATGTGGACACGTGCCGGTACTCCGCATCATCACTCGTCGCCCGGTGGTCCCCACCGAGCAGGAGATAGCGCAAAACCCGCGTTCGCGAAGCGCCAAGCTGAGAAGCGCGGAGAAGATCTGAACAGATGCAGCAGTAGTCGTAGCAGAGGAGGCACGTGCAGTGGCGGTCGCGGCGCGCAAGCTCGACCACGGGCAGACCGTGAGCGGGCGGCAGACCTTGCGGCTTGTCACAGCGCCACCCAGCCGGGGTGTGCGCACAGTCTCTCCTACCCGCCGCCGTTCTCGGCACGCCCAAGCGCCTGTCGTCTTCGGAGTGTTCTGTGCCGTCGCTGTCTTTCTTGCCGCGGTGGGGCTCCTGCGTGTGACGTTGGCGGTGCGGGCCGCCGAAGACGCCATCGACGCCGTCGAACTCGAGCGGTCGATCAAAGCGGAGCAGCTGGCCAGCAAGTCGCTGGAGGCGGATTGCAGCACTCTGGCGGCGCCCTCGCGCATCAAGGCCATCGCAGGTTCGACACTCAAGATGACGGGACCCGGCGAGGTCCGGTACATCACGCTTGCCGAGCAGAGCACGCCCGCGATGGCGTCCGAAGAGAGCTCTCGCACAGGTGTTCTCGCGTCCGCCCTCGACACGGTGATGGACCTTGCGGCAGGTGAGGCGCAGATGCTTCTTGTCGGCGACATGGGACTCTCGGCGAGCAGATGAGCCGGGACCGCCAGAAGAGGGAGGCGAGAACGAGGGCCACACGCGGACCGCGAAAGCGGTCCGTGAGGTATGTGGTCCTTCTCGGCTTGTTCGGGTCGGCCTTCTTGGTCATCGGCGCGAGGCTCGTATGGCTCCAAGTGGTGGAGGGCCCCGCGTACGCGAAGATGGCTCTTGAGCAGCGCCAGCGCGAGCTTGATATCCCACCCGAGCGCGGCTCGATCTACGATCGCGAGGGACAGCCTCTGGCGGTGAGCATGGAGGCTCGGAATGTGTATGCGGTTCCCAAGAGCGTCACCGATCCCGAGGGGGCTGCCCTAGCGCTCGCGTCGGTGCTCGGCGGAGACAAGGAAAGCTACCTCGCAAAGCTTACCAAGGACGCGACTTTCGTCTATCTCGCGCGGAAGGTCGACGTCACACGGGCGAAGGCACTGGAGGACCTCGGGCTCAGGGGGATCTACTTCCAGGAAGACTCGCGGCGGGTCTACCCATCCAACGAGCTGGCGTGCCAGGTCCTGGGCTTCGTCGGCGTCGACGATGAAGGTCTCGCGGGCATCGAGAAGTACTACGACGAGGTGCTCGGCGGTAAGCCGGGGAAGCTGATCGCGGAGAAGGGCCCGGGGGGCGTGCCGATCCCGGGCGGTGTGGAGCTCCGCGAAGACCCGATCGACGGCAAGAACGTCGTCCTTTCCATCGACAAGGACATCCAGTATCAAGCTCAACTCGAGCTACAGACAGCGGTTGACAAGTGGAAGGCGAAGTCCGGCTCAGTCATAGTGATGGACCCTGATACAGGCGAGATCCTCGCGATGGCCTCCACGCCGGTCTTCAACCCCAACGGCTTCTCGAGCGCCGATCCTGTGAGCTTCAGGAACCGCCCGGTGGTGGACACGTATGAACCGGGGTCCACGGTCAAGTCGTTCACGGCCGCGGCGGTGATCGAGGAGGGGCTGTTCGACCCCGCGAGCATGTTCAGGCTTCCCCCGACCATCAAAGTCGGTGGCCGGACCATACACGAGGCGCATGACCGGGGAACCGTGGAGTGGTCTCTCGCTCAGATCGTCACGAACTCGTCGAACATCGGGTCGGTCAAGCTCGGCCTCGCGCTCGGGGAGAAGCGCTTGTACGAGTACTTCTCCAAGTTCGGTTTGACCGAGAAGACAGGGGTCGACTTCCCTGGTGAAGCAAAGGGCTGGCTGCCGGCGCCCGAGAAGTGGTCCGCGAGCTCGATCGGCAACATCCCGTTCGGTCAGGGTATCTCGGTCACCCCCTTACAACTGGCTCGCGGGCTGGCTGTGATCGCCAACGGCGGCAATCTGGTGACGCCTCACTTCCTGCACTCGCTGCCCGACGAACCCTCACAGAAGATCGCCTGGGACACGAAGAACGTCTTGTCAGCCGAGACGGCTGCGACCATGCGCGAAGTGCTCGCAGAAGTGGTGACCGAAGGGACGGGTGCGGGAGCGAAGGTCCGTGGGTACACGGTGGCCGGGAAGACGGGTACCGCCCAGAAGGCCCGCACCGACGGGGTGGCGGGCTACGCGAAGGGCAAGTACGTCGCGTCCTTCTCAGGTTTTCTGCCGGCCGAAGACCCCAAGGTGCTGATCGTTGTCACCATCGACGAGCCGAAGGGGTCGATCTACGGAGGCGTCGTGGCTGCGCCGACGTTCTCGAAGATCGCCTCGTTTTGTATGTCTCATCTCCAAGTGCCTCCGAGCTCGGGCAAGCTTCCCGCAAGCACCGATGGTTCTCGGACGGCAGGCACGGCGGCGCAAGCCCTACAAGGTGGCGACGACTGAGAACACGTGCGCGGGCCTATGCTAGAATCTCTGGGTTTCAGAGGCGGCAGGAAGCAGTGGAGACAACGGACCTCGTAACGCTCTTGGAAGACCTTGACCGAGTCCGGCACTCGGGCACCGCGCCCGTGAGCGGGATCGCATACCGTTCGGACCGCGTGACCCCCGGGGACGTGTTCTTCTGCATACCCGGTTTCGAGAACGACGGGCACGAGTTCGCTCACGATGCGGTAGCAAGGGGCGCCGTGGCGCTGGTGGCGCAACACGCGATCCCCGGCGTGGACGTGCCGACCGCACTCGTGGACGATTCACGAAAGGCGCTCGCGGTGGCGTCGGCGCGCTTCTATGGATTCCCGACGCGGGACATGGACGTGGTAGGTGTCACAGGCACGAACGGGAAGACCACGACGGCCTACCTGGTGGAGAGCATCATGCGCGCCGCGGGGCGTACGACCGGGCTGATCGGCACGGTAGAGACGCGCATCGCGGGGGCGCGGCACGACTCGTCGCGGACGACACCCGAGTCAGCGGACCTTCAGCGGCTGTTCGCCCAGATGCGCGAAGCTGGGGTAAGCGGTGTGGCGATGGAGGTCTCCTCGCACGCCATCGACCTTCATCGAGTGGATGCCGTGACGTTTGCCGTGGCGGCCTTCACGAACCTCACGCAGGACCACCTCGACTACCATCACACGATGGAGGAGTACTGGTCCGTCAAGCGGCGGCTCTTCACCGAGATGGACGTGCGCGCGCGCGTCGTGAACACTGATGATCCAGCGGGCAGGGAGCTCGCTTCCACGCTTGGATCGGCCATCGCTGTCGGCCGCGGCGATGAGGCGCTTGTCCGCGCAGCCGATGAGGTGCAGGCTGCGACATCCAGCGTGTTCACACTGGTGACGCCATGGGGCTCTCGACGCCTGAGAGTACCGCTGGCCGGGCGCTACAACGTGGATAACGCGCTGGTAGCCGCGGGAAGTGGCATCGCAGTGGGGATCGAGTTGGATGCGATCGCACGCGGGCTCGAAGAAGCCCCTCAGGTGCCAGGACGCTTGGAGCGCATCGACGAGGGTCAGCCCTTCGCGGTCCTCGTCGACTACGCGCACACGCCCGACTCTCTCGCGAAGGCCCTCGCTGCTGTCCGCGCGGCCACGCCGGGGCGGGTGATCGTCGTGTTCGGTTGCGGCGGTGACCGCGATCCTGACAAACGCCCCCTCATGGGAGCAGCGGCAGGTCACGGAGCCGACGAGGTCGTGATCACGAGCGACAACCCACGGAGCGAGGACCCGGTCGGTATCATCCTTGAGATCGAAGACGGGATCCGGCCCACGGGGACCTCGTACCGAGTCGTGGTCGACCGCCGAGAAGCCATCGCCACGGCCTTGGATCTGGCATCGCCGGGTGATGCGGTGCTGATCGCGGGCAAGGGTCACGAGCAGTACCAAGTCTTCTCGGACAGGAAGGTGCATTTCGACGACCGCGAAGTCGCCCGACAGGAGTTGAGAGCACGATGCTGACACTTTCGGTCACCAGGCTCCTAGAGGTGACAGGCGGAGAGCTCTTGGCTGGAGAAGAGCGCACGATGATCAACGGCCTTGCCATCGACTCACGCGAGGTCATGCCGGGATCCGCTTTTGTGGCGTTCACCGGCGAACGCGTGGACGGGCATGATTTCATTGCCGACGCAGTGCGCGCGGGGGCGCGGGCGATCATCGTCACACGCGATGAGGAGTCCTTCCGCGAGACGCTTGCGACGTCCCGGCGGCAAGGGGTCGCTTTGGTCCGCGTCGATGACGCGGCGGCGGCGGTGCAGGCACTCGCCTCTTTTCACCGTGATCGGCTGACATGTCCGGTCATCGGGGTGACGGGTTCCACAGGCAAGACGACGACAAAGGACCTCTTGCGCTCTGTGTTGGGGACGCGGATGAAGGTCGTCGCCACCGAGGGCAACCGGAACAACGAGCTGGGGGTGCCGCTCACGATCATGGAAGCGGGACTCGACACAGGAGCTCTCGTCGTGGAAATGGCGATGCGTGGACGAGGCCAGATAGCCAAGCTGGCCCGGATCGCTCGGCCGACGGCGGGGTTGATCACCAATGTCGGCGTGAGTCATATAGAGGTGCTGGGCACCGAGGAAGCCATCGCGGACGCCAAAGGCGAGCTCGCAGACGCGCTTCCCGAACACGGGCGGCTTTTCTTGAACGGTGACGACGCGTGGTCTGACGTCATCGCAGCACGGACGCAGGCAGCGGTGACGCGCTATGGCGTGAGTGAGGCATGTGACGTGCGGGCCGAGGCCATAGGTGTGACGGAGCTCGGCAACCCGGTGTTCACTCTCGTGGCAGAGCAGGGGAGTGCAAGCGTCACGTTGCCAGTCCCCGGTCGGCACAACGTCTACAACGCGCTCGCCGCCGCAGCCGTCGGCCTCTACCTCGAGGTGAGCCTGGACGATGTCGTGCGCGGTCTCGAGGAGGCGACCTTCACGCGGATGCGCATGGAGACCTTCCAGGCTGCAAGCGGTGTCACTGTGATCAACGATGCATACAACGCGAATCCGGTGTCCATGAGAGCAGCGCTTGCGGCGTTGACCGACGTGCCAGCATCCGGGCGCCGGATAGCCGTTCTCGGCGACATGGCCGAACTGGGGTCTCTGTCAGAGCTCGCCCACTTCAAGCTCGGTGAAGAAGCGGCTCGCAGCAGAGTCGACGTGCTTGTGACGGTGGGCGAGCGAGCTCGACGGATCGCGGAAGGCGCACTCGCTGCAGGGATGATGGAGGATCGGGTACGACCGTGTGCGTCGCCGGAGGAGGCGAGCGAGGTCCTCGATGATGTGCTCGAGGGAGGAGACGTGGTCCTCGTCAAGGCTTCGAGGGTGATGGGACTGGAACGAGTGGTGGAGGGCATCATTCAACCTCATGTTTAGCTTTATACCTGAGATAGCGCGATACCCCACCTACCAGGTGTTCCTGGCAGCTGTAGTTGCCCTGGTCCTGGCTGCCGTGCTCTTTCCTCTGTGGATCCGCATTCTCAAGTACCGCAACATCGGTCAGCAGGTGCGCGCGGATGGGCCGCAGGGGCATCTCGTCAAGCAAGGCACGCCGACCATGGGCGGAGTCCTGAT
Source organism: Actinomycetes bacterium (assembly GCA_021372825.1). Classification (GTDB taxonomy): domain Bacteria; phylum Actinomycetota; class Coriobacteriia; order Anaerosomatales; family Anaerosomataceae; genus JAJFTR01. The sequence goes on along the minus strand of JAJFTR010000095.1, from coordinate 9,239 downwards.
CCTTCTTGTTGCGGGTGGCGTGTATCTGGCGATGGGCGTCGTGGGTCGTCTCGGCCTGATACCGCTCATCGCGATGGTCGCCTGCGGCATGCTAGGGTTCATCGACGATTACGCGAAGGTCGTCCACGAGCGGTCCTTGGGTCTCAAGCCTCGGGCGAAGATCGCGGGTCAGGCGGCGGTAGCGATCTTCGTCGCGCTCGCGGCGGTGAACTGGGCGCACCTGGACACGCACGTGGCCGTGCCCTTCGTGGGCTCGCTCGATCTCGGGATCCTGTCGTCGACCGTCAGGATCGGCTCGTTCGAGATCGTCATCCCGTGGATGTACGTGGCGTTGGTATGGTTCATGGTGGTGGGCGAGAGCAACGCGGTCAATCTCACCGACGGGCTTGACGGTTTGGCGGCAGGCACGGTGATGATCGTGATGCTCGCGTACATGGCGATCGCCTTCAGGCAGGATTCCTTGGAGGTGTCGCTGCTGGCGGCGAGCATCGCGGGCGCATGTGTCGGCTTCCTGTGGTACAACAGCTACCCTGCGGACATCTTCATGGGCGACACGGGATCTCTCGGCCTGGGCGCCGCACTTGCGAGCATGGCGATCGTCACCAAGACTGAACTGCTCTTGATCTTGATCGGCGGGATCTACCTCGTTGAGACGCTCTCCGTGGTCCTGCAGGTCGTCTCCTTCAAACTCACCGGTAAGCGCATCTTCCGCATGGCGCCTATCCATCATCATTTCGAGATGAAGGGGTGGAGCGAGACCAAGGTGATGGTGCGCTTCTGGATCGTGACAGGGATCATGGCGGGCGCGGGCTTTGCGGTCTACTTCGTCAGCGCTCTGTGGAGGTAGGGACACGTGGCCGAGGGCATGACGGGGCACATGGTGGTACTGGGGCTCGGGCGCTCGGGACGCTCGGTGGCGGAGTACCTGGCCAGCCGCGCTCGTGACGGGGTCGACGTGCGAGTGACCGCGCTCGACAGCGGAGACACTCCCTTGCTCCGCGCAACTGCCGAGGACCTCCGCGCGCATGGAGTGCGCGTGCTGCTCGGTACTGACGAGGTGCCCGGCGACGCGGACCTCGTGGTCGCGAGCCCGGGTGTCCCGCCTGCCAGCCCCCTGATGATGTCTGCGCACGCACGGGGAGTGCCGGTCATCGGAGAGATAGAGTTCGCGTACCGCGTGTCGCGCTCACCCTGGATCGCCATCACCGGTACCAACGGGAAGACCACGACAACGGCGCTCGTCGCTCACCTGCTCGGGACTGCAGGCTTGCCGTGCGAAGCTGTCGGCAACATCGGGAATGCGGCCACGGAGGTGGCTGCGAGCGCCGGCCCGGCCCGGCTGCTCGTCGCGGAGGTATCAAGCTTCCAGCTGATGTTGACGGAGCGGTTCCACCCGCGGGTGTCGGTGCTGCTCAACATCACGCCGGACCACATCGACTACCACGGCTCGTTCGAGAGCTATGCCGGCGACAAGGCCAGGATCTTCGCGAACCAGACGCAGGGTGACACTGCGGTCATCGACGTCGACGATACTGGCTCAGCTCCTTACGCGGACAGACTGACGCCACGCGGTGTCGAGGTCTTGAGGGTGAGCCGGGCCGGCGCGGCTGCCGCCTTCGCTACCGTAGAAGAGGGCGTCCTCGTGCTGCGACGGCGCAACGAGACGACACCGCTCGTGGCGGTGTCCGATCTTAAGATCCACGGTGATCACAACGTGAGCAACGCGCTTGCGGCAGCGAGCGCCGCCTATGCGGCCGGCGCGAGCATACAGGGCATTCGAGAGGGTCTTCGCAGCTTCGAACCGATCGAGCACCGTCTTGAGCCCGTGGGAGTCGTACACGGCGTCGAGTACTTCAACGACTCAAAGGCGACGAACCCTGACGCTGTGGCCAAGGCTCTCACGGCCTTTGACGAACGCCCGCTGGTGGTACTCCTCGGGGGTCACAACAAGGGCAACGACTTCAGCGAGCTTGCGCGGGCTGTCTCGGCACGTTGCCGTGCGGCGGTCGTGTTCGGCGAATGCGCGGAGGAGTTGGAGGCGGCGTTCGCTCATCAGGGCCGTGCGTGCGAAGTCGTTCGCGTGCGGGGGATGGCGGATGCGGTCGCTGCGGCGGCCGAGATAGCGGATCCGGGTGATGTGGTCGTCCTCTCGCCTGCGTGCGCGTCTTTTGATGAGTTCGCCGACTATCAAGAGAGGGGCGTGCGTTTCAAGCAGCTCGTCGCCCAGCTCTCCGAGAGGGGGTAGAAGGTGGCCCGGAGCTCTTCCCGGGGAGTGAAGCCGGTATACCTGTTGCTCGGCAGCACCCTTGTGCTTGCGCTCATGGGGCTGCTCATGATCTACTCGGCGGCCTCTGTCTCGGACTATGTCCAGAGAGGCACGAGTTCGTATCACATGGTGAGGCAACTGGTGTGGCTGCTGGCGGGAGGAGCAGGGATGTGGTTGGCCTCCCGAGTGGACGTCCGCTTCGGCGCGCGGCGGCCAGGGTTGTTGCGCGACCCGGCTGCCCTATCGTGGGGGGTATGGGCGTTCGCGGTGGCCGGTCTCGTGGCGGTGCTCCTCTTCGGGGAATCGAGGTACGGTGCCCAACGCTGGCTCGATCTGGGACCGATCAGCTTGCAGCCATCCGAGTTCGCGAAGCTAGGGTGTGTCCTTGTGACGGCGCTCGCCTTGGCGCAATGGAGTAAGGGACAGATTCCCTCCAATGTGCTGGCGGGGCGCCTGCTTGCAAGCGCTGGAGTGGTCTTCTTGCTGGTGATGCTCCAGCCGGACATGGGTACCGCGGTGTCTGTGGTGGCGCCGGTCTACCTGCTCCTTCTCCTCGGCGGGGTGAGCGCGCGAGTTCTTGTCGCTCTTTTTGCCGGAGGCGCGGCGGGGGCTGCGGTCCTCGTGTGGGTCGCGTCATACAGGCTCGATCGGCTCATGGCGTTCCTCGACCCGTGGAAGGACCCGCTTGGTGCAGGTTTCCAGATCATCCAGTCGCTGTACGCGTTCGGTTCGGGAGGTGTCGGAGGTGTGGGCCTGGGCCTGTCGCGGCAGAAGTTCTTCTACCTGCCGGCGGCGCACACCGACTTCATCTTCGCGATCGTGGGCGAGGAGTTCGGCCTCATCGGCACACTCATCGTCGTCCTGGCGTTCGTCGTCTTCACATACGCGGGCATCCGGATCGCCCTGCAGGCGTCCAACGAGTTCGACAGGCTGCTCGCAGGGGGCATCACCGCGATGATCGCGACGCAAGCGATCATGAACATGGCAGCGGTGACAGGGCTCATGCCGATCACCGGGATACCCCTGCCCTTGATGAGTTACGGCGGGTCTTCGCTCATGTTCACTTTGGGCTGCATTGGGCTGGTCGTCGGCGTCGCGCGCCGCAGTTCGCGTGAGGCTGCGCGTGCTCGAGGGGTCCGGGTCCCCGCCACGCCGTCAAGCGCGTCGGGCGCGGCGCGGATACACTTGGTACAGAACACCGCGGCGAGATCGTCGCGACCTCAAGCGACGAAGGGATCACAAGGTGAGGTTTCTGCTCAGCGGAGGCGGAACGGCGGGTCACATCTACCCGGCGCTGACCGTGGCGTCTCTGCTCGCCGGAGGCGCGCGTGACGATGTCCTTTTCGTGGGCACGCCCGATGGCCTGGAGGCTCGCCTGGTTCCGGAAGCCGGAGTGGCGTTCGAACCTTTGTCCTCAGCGGGTTTCGATCGGGGCAGTCCACTCACCCTCGTGACATCCAGTGTCAAGGTGCTCGTCTCGGCAGTTCGGGCGTGGCGTCTTGTCGGGCGGTACAGCCCTGATGTCGTCGTCGGCTTCGGAGGGTATGTGTCGCTACCCGTCGGTCTGGCGGCGGTGGTGCGGCGTGTGCCTTTGGTCATACACGAGCAGAACTCGGTGCCTGGTCTTGCCAATCGCGTGCTCTCCCGATGGGCCAAGGCGGCCGGTGTCACGTATGAGTCCTCGGTGAAGCATCTCGCACATCCCGAGCGGGCGATCGTGACCGGCAATCCTGTCCGAGACGGGATCACGCGTTCCACCCGTGAGGCGGGGCGCCGTCTGTTGGGGATCGACCCTGGTGCGCTCGTGCTCCTCGTCTTCGGAGGGAGCCGAGGAGCACGCAGGCTTAACGACGCGGTGGTGCGGCTGTGGCCGAAGCTCGCCGAGATCCCCTCGTTACACGTGCTCCACGTGACAGGCGGCATTGACGCCGGTCGTGTCTCTGAGATGATGGCACAGACTCTGCAGGGCGGTACCGGACGGTATCAGGCCTACGAGTACCTCGATGACATGGGCGGTGCGCTCGCGGCAGCGGACCTGGTAGTTGCGCGCGCGGGGGCGACGTCCATCGCGGAGATCACCGCGATCGGCCGAGCGTCGGTCCTGGTGCCGTATCCTTATGCGACGGACGACCACCAGACACTGAACGCCCGAGCTGTGGCCGCTCATGGCGCAGCAGTCGTCATCTCTGACGCTGAAGTGGAGACTGAGACTTTCGAGAAGGCGGTGCTTAGCTTGCTACTCGATGAGAAGAAACGCCAGCTGATGGCGACGGCGGCTGCGGCACTCGGCCGCCCTGACGCGGGGCGCCGCGTCGCCGACCTCGTGCGTGGCGTGGTCGTAGGACATGAGAGTGAGGAGACTCGATGAGCCGGGTGTACGCTCACTTCATCGGGGTCGGTGGCGCGGGGATGAGCGGTATCGCGCGCGTGCTTCACGAGCGTGGGGTCGCCGTGACTGGCTCGGACTTGAAAGACTCGCGCTACGCGCGGTCGCTCGTCCAGGCGGGAGTGCCGGTGTATATCGGGCATGCAGCCGAGAACCTCGGTGATCCCGAGGTCGTGGTGGTGTCCTCTGCGATCCCTGAGAACAACCCGGAATTGGTCGAGGCACGCAGGAGAGGGATCGACGTGTGGCCGCGGGCCAAGATGCTCGCTCACATGGGCGAGGGTCGTAAGACCCTCGCGGTCGCGGGAACGCACGGTAAGACGACGACGTCTTCGATGCTCGCGAGTGTCCTTGCCGGCCTCGGACTGGATCCGACGTTCATGATCGGTGGGGAGCTCAATGACATGGGCGCCAACGCCCGTGGCGGAACCGGGGAGTACTACGTCGTGGAAGCCGACGAGAGTGACGGCTCCCTCGTGTTCCTTGACCCTTATCTGGCGATCGTCACCAACGTGGAGGCGGACCACCTGGACCACTACTCGGGCATCGATGAGGTGGTGGACACGTTCGGGGAGTTCCTTGGGAGTATCGCACCGAGTGGCGCCGCCGTGGTGTGCGCAGACGACCCCCGACTGCCCACGCTTGCGCGTGAGCATTGCGATGCCCACGTGGTGACGTATGGGCGTCATCCTGACGCGCAGGTCCGCTGCGAGGGACTCGAGCGTGACGGCGCAGGGTACCGCTTCTGTGTGACCTTTGACGACGGGAGGCAGATCCACGTGCGGACAGGCGTGCCGGGGGTCCACAACGTGGTCAATGCGACGGGCGTGCTTGCGGCGATCGACGCACTTGGTCTGGATGTGGCGGAGGCCGCGGAGGCTCTCGCGGGCTTCACGGGTGTCCGTCGCCGCTTCGAAAGAGTGGGGGAAGCAGGCGGCGTCGTCGTCATCGACGACTATGCACACCATCCTACCGAGGTGCGTGCGACACTTGCTGCGGCGGCCGATGCGGGGTTCGACCGTGTGTGGGTGGTCTTCCAGCCTCATCGATACAGCAGGACGGCCGCGCTGGGTCGAGAGTTCGGCAAGGCTTTCTCGGACGCAGACCGCATCGTCTGCATGGACGTCTACAGCGCTGGGGAGGCGCCCATACCGGGCGTGAGCGGCAAGACGGTGGTAGACGCTGTCCTTGATGCCGATCACCGCGCGCAAGTGGCGTACTTCCCACACCGGGCGGATGTCTGCGGGTATCTGGTCACGCGGATGAGAGAGGGTGACTTGGTTCTCACGATGGGGGCAGGGGACGTGACGACGCTTGCAGGAGAGCTCGTCCAGGCGCTTGGCGCGCGTGAGGATGACCGGGAGACGGCGTGACGGTGACACACGCATATCAGCGGCTCAAAGCGAAGCTTTCGGGCGATGTCCGTGCGATGGAGCCGATGGCGCGACACACCTCGTACCGGATCGGCGGGCCGGCGGATCTCTTCTTGATCTGCGACACCGTGGCCGACCTGAGCGAGGCGATCGAGATCCTGAGCGAAGAGGGCATACCTTTCGTGGTAGTGGGCAAAGGCACGAACCTGCTCGTCTCCGATGAGGGGTACAGAGGCGCGGTCCTGACGCTCGGCAAGGAGTTCAAGCGCCATGCCGTAGAGGGCGACTATGTGCGTGCAGGTGCTGCGTGTGTTCTGGCATATCTGGTGCAGGATGCCTTCGCACGCGGATTGGGGGGACTGGAGTTTGCGGTAGGAGTGCCCGGCACTCTTGGAGGGGCGCTTGCGATGAATGCGGGCACCCGGGATGCGTGGATCGGACAGGTGACGGACTCCGTGACGCTCTACGTGCCGGGTGAGGGGCTTGAGCGCGTATCGGGACGTGACATCACCTGGGGGTATCGCAGGAGCGGACTTCCCGAGCGCGGTATCATCGTAGAAAGTGTTCTTAAGCTTGCCGAGGCGGATCCGCGTCGTATCCGTCTGCAAATGGAGCAGGCTCTCGATCGGCGCAAGGAGTCGCAGCCTCTGGGCATACCGAGCGCGGGCAGCGTGTTCGTGAACCCCGCGGGTGACTCGGCAGGGCGGCTTATCGAGGCGGCAGGGCTGAAGAACACGCGCCTCGGAGGGGCGCGGGTGTCAGATGTGCACGCGAACTTCATCGTCAACGACGGCGGTGCGCGGGCATCAGACGTGATCGGGCTGATACGGAAGATCCAGATGACCGTGAGGGATAGGTATGGCATCGAACTCCAGCCGGAGGTACGGTTCCTCGGGGAGTTCGCCGAACCGTAGAGAAGCGCACGTGGGTACCGGTTCGCGAAGCCGAAAGCTCTCCGAGCAACCGGTCCCTCACCCTGGGCCCGAATCTCCCCGGCGGGCTCAGACTCCACGTGATGTGGAGAGGCGTTCGGCTCATCCCAGGGGCGGCAGGGATGACCGGACGCATGCGAACGCAGGGCAGAGCATCGCTCAGAAGAAGCGCGAGGAGAGAGAGCGCAGACGCGCCGAGCGGGCGCGCCGGACACGGATGCGGCTGCTGGTGGCTGCTGTCGTCATCGCTTTGCTGGCTGGTGGCGCCGTCGCTCTCTACCGCTCGCAGGTGTTTGATATCCGATCAGTACAAGTGACCGGAACGCATCGGCTGACGCCGGACGAGGTCCGTTCGCGGGCGGCAGTGCCTGCCGACGCGACGCTCTTGCGGTACCCACAAGACGAGATGCGCGAAAGACTGCTCACTCAGGCATGGATCGCTGATGTGCAGATCACTCGCGACTATCCCCACACGCTCAAGATCCGCGTCACGGAACGCGTGCCCCAAGCCATCGTCGATACGGGCGAGGAGTTCTGGATCGTCGACAAAGAGGGCTATGTGGTGGCGCAGCAATCCTTGGAGGCGACGTCCAACCTTGTCGTCGTCCGTGATACTCCGGGGCTCGACCTTGCGGCGGGAAGGAAGACGTCGTCAGAGGTCGTGATGAACGCACTCGCACTATTGGGGGGTGTGAGTGACGAACTGCGCAGCAGAACAAGGGCGGTGAGCGCGCCATCGATCGACGAGACCACGTTGATCACGAAGGACAACGTGGAGATCTTGATGGGGGAGGCGGTCGACCTGGAGAAGAAGGATGCCATCGTGCTTAAGATCCTTCATGAGCAGGCGGGCGCAGTGGTGTTCATCGATGTCCGGAACACGGAGCGTCCGGTCGCGCGTGGTCTTGACGAGTAGCGTGATACGAAATTTCTTGCAAACACCTTGCTCGTAGTGTAAGGTTCATGCAAAGATTGACGTTTGCCTGAGCTCTATATACATGTAGTTGAGGTTGAGGGCAGCACCGAACGCCGCAGATAGCAGGAGGCATGACATGCTTGAGACGGGGGCGAACTACCTCGCAGTGATCAAGGTGCTCGGCATCGGAGGCGGCGGGACGAATGCCGTCAACCGGATGGTCGAGGCGGGCGTGAAAGGTGTGGAGTTCATCGCGGTGAACACCGATGCCCAAGCGCTTCTCATGTCCGATGCGGACTACAAGGTCCACATCGGCGTCGGACTCACGAAGGGTCTGGGTGCCGGAGCGGATCCGGATGTGGGCTTCCAAGCTGCCGAGGAGAACAAGGCCGAGATCAAAGAAGCCCTTCAGGGCGCGGACATGGTGTTCATCACAGCGGGTGAAGGCGGCGGGACGGGCACAGGTGCGGCCCCTGTCATCGCCGAGATCGCCAAAGAGGAGATCGGCGCTCTCACGGTGGCTGTGGTGACACGGCCGTTCTCGTTCGAGGGGCGTAAGCGCGCACTCCAGGCAGAGGAAGGTATCAAGCGTCTTCGCGAACACGTGGATACTCTGATCGTCATCCCAAACGATCGCCTCTTGCAGGTGGCTGAGAAGAAGACGTCGATCCTGGACGCGTTCCGTATCGCTGATGATGTGCTTCGGCAGGGGACGCAGGGCATCACGGACCTCATCACCGTGCCTGGACTCATCAACCTGGATTTCGCAGACGTGCGTACGATCATGCAAGACGCCGGATCGGCGCTGATGGGCATCGGCGTCGCGACGGGAGACAATCGGGCTCACGAAGCGGCAAAGGCGGCGATTTCCAGCCCGCTCCTGGAGAGCAGTATCGAGGGCGCGCAAGGCGTGCTCCTCTCCATCTCTGGCGGGAGCGATCTGGGGCTGTTCGAGGTCAACGAGGCGGCAGAGGTCGTCTCGGCTGCGGGTCATCCCGATGCGAACATCATCTTCGGAGCGGTGATCGATGATTCGATGATGGATTCGATCCGCGTGACCGTGATCGCGACAGGTTTCGGAGCGAAGCGTCGCCAGGAAGCGATGGACTTCGAGCAGACACTGTCTGGAGGCGAAAGCACAGGTCCGCTGATCCCGACGTTCGAGCCGCTCAAGGGCACGGCGGAGGAAGACGAGTTCGACATACCAGAGTTCCTGCGCCGCCGCTGATCCCTATGACCGACAGCATTCGGCCGCGTCCCGTCGAGGCATGCATACTCGCCGGGGCGCGGCCGAGGTCTTGCGTAAGCGACAGCGACGATGGCGTCACTCTGGTGGCGCCGGTGGTGCGGGTGGCGCCGGTGGTGC
>JAJFTR010000093.1 GCA_021372825.1 Actinomycetes bacterium | reverse complement strand
CGTGTCCGATCCCGCCTCCGGGCTCAAGTCAGAGCCTGTGCGAACGGCGGTCGCAGCGCCCCTCCACGACAGCGTATCGGCTCTCACTTTCGGCCAAGGTGACGTGCTGTGGGCTGCCTACACCGACAGCCTGCTCGGGATTGACGCCACAGACCCTCGTTCGCCCGTGTCCGGTACACCTCTCAAGGTGTCGGATGCGCCGATACTGGATGTGTACGCCGCCTCCGGCGGCCCGCTCGTGTTCGTCTCTTGCGGAGACGAAGGCCTTGTGTGCGTCGATGGCTCGGATCTGGACGGCTTGACGGTGGCCGGCACGCTCTCCAAACGCCCCGTTCCCGAGGTCGAAGCGCCCGACTTGAGCGCGTACCACGGTGGGGATCGGTGGGCGTTCACGCATGCGTTCACACCCATTGAGGGGACCGGGGAAATCGTCCCGCTGAACGTGACCGATCCGAGCAGCATATGGGCGAGCGACCCCGTGGAGGTGTCTCACGCGCCTATCGACGTCATGGCGTCGGCTGATGGCGTGCCGGTGCTGTTCCTGGCCTCAGGCGGGGTCGTGAGCGCGCTTGATGTGCAGGATGTGAGAAGGATGGATCTTGTGGGTCAGGTGGAGCTCGGCACCGGTGTGACCGATCTGGCCACCGACGGCGAATGGATCTACGCGTCGCTCTCGAGCGGCGACGTGGTCCTGCTCCACTGGGATCCATCAACCGGGTTGACACAGCGCGAAGGGATCTCGTCCAGTGCCGGGCCGCTCGCTTTCGAGGGCCAACACGCGTACGTCGCCACCACAGACGCGCCCGGCTTCGTAGTGGCCGAGCGGGATGACGACGGCCGCATCGACCGTGAGTACGACGTACCGGGCGAGGCGGAACCCGCAGGCGCTATCGCTGCGAGCGACGGCCGCATCGCGCTTTCAGAAGGAGACTCGATCATACTGTTCGTCCACGGCGAACCCGTCTACCGGTTCTCGACGGACGCTGGGGCGCACTGGAGCGGCTGGCGCGTCGCCGAGAATCCCGGCGGTGACACATCAGCGCCGACGACGCTCGGCGCGAGTGCTGTGCCGTTCGACCAAGACAGTGGCAACGCCAACCACATCCAGTTCCGCGCGGGGGACGCGATGGGGCTTCTCTCTCGCGGACCAGACACGCTCGTGCGTATCGATACGCAGATAGCCACGGTGACGCCGGAATCACCAACGCACCCGTCGGAGCCGGTGTGGTATGCGTCCGATGACCCGGTCTTCACGTGGGCCGCCCCGCCGGACATCTCAGGCATCGCCGGTTACTCGTACGAACTCACACAGAACGTCTCGGCACTCCCCGACACCGTGAGCGAAGGCGCTACTTGCACGGCGGCGTTCACGGACGTGTCCGATGGCGAGTGGTACTTCCGTATCCGCGCGGTCGACGGGGCGGGCAACTGGGGTTCTGCGACAGGACGGAAGATCCGCATCGACACCACCCCGCCGGACGCCATGTTCGTTTTGGAGGGCGGCGCCGAGTGGGCGACCTCCACGGTGGTGAGCTGTGAGTCCACGGCGACCGATGCGCACTCGGGCGTGAGCCAGATGCGGTTCACCTCGGGAAGCACGCAAACGGCGTGGATGCCGTACGCGGCGTCTTACGACCTCGAGCTTGGCGCCGGTGAAGGCACGCGCAGCGTGACCGCCGAGTTCAAGGACGCCGCGGGCAACGTGCGAAGTGCGAGCGACGCGATCAAAGTCGATACCGCTCCGCCCACGATCCAGTCGATCACTCCGCAGCCGCAGCAACTCGAGAGCACGTTCTACTCGGCGCGTGACACCGACATAGCCTGGGTCGCCAATCCCGACCTGTCGCAGGCGGTGGCGTTCTCCTATCTGCTCGACCACAGTAGCGGGACCGTGCCGGACACGGCCGCCGATGCCGAGACGACCCATACGGTCTACACGGGTCTTACCGACGGGACCTGGTACTTCCACATCCGCGGGCGTGACGGCGCGGGCAACTGGGGTCCCGCGATGCACCGCACGATCCGCATCGACGGCACCGCGCCCGCGGGCACCATGAGCATCAACGCAGGCGCGAGCTACACGACAAGCCGGGACGTCACCGTCACGAGCAGCGTGAGCGACGCCAATACCGTGGTCATGCGGCACTCGGCCGACGGCGGCGTCACGTGGCCTTCCGAGTGGCAGCCGTACGCAGTCTCCTACTCGCTCACCCTCCCGTCGGGGGACGGCACCAAGACGGTGGTCGGCCAGTATCGGGACTCCGCCGTGCCTCCCAACTCGCTTGAGGTGACCGACACGATCGTGCTCGACAGCACCCCTCCCAGCGACCCTGACGTGAGCTCGCCCTCGCATCCCGTCGGCGTGCCGAGAAGTGATGCGACGATAGACGTGCAGCTCGCAGGCGCGACAGACGCTCTTTCGGGGGTGGCTGGTTTCGGGGTGACGGTCACAGCAGATGCTCCCGCGACGCCGTCCTCCATGAACCGCCCGGCTCCGTCGGGCAGCGACTCGTTCACGACGTCTGCGCAAGCCGACGGCACGTACTACGTGAACGTGAGCACGTTCGACGTCGCGGGCAACCGCACGAGCACGGTCCACTACGGGCCGGTCGTCATCGACACCACTCCGCCGCAGCGCTGCTCGGTGGTCTCGTCGACGCACCCGGTGGAGACGACATGGTACGCCTCGAACGACGCGACGCTCTCGTGGTCGGTCGACGGGGGTGAGGTGGCAGCGGGGTACTCGTACACGCTGATGCCCGGTGATGTCACAGGGCCCGTCTGCGACCAAGTGGTAGAGGGCTCACAGACGGCGACGGCCTACGCCGATCTTACCGACGGCATCTGGTCGTTCCATGTCAAGGCCGTCGACGCGGCGGGCAACTGGGGGCCTGAATCGTACCGGCGCATCCGCGTCGACGCCACCCCGCCTGCGGGGACGTTCGTCTTGGAGGGCGGCGCCGAGGTGAGCGAAGATATCGAGGTGAGCGCTGACTCGGCGGTGACGGACACAACCGCGCTTGAGATGCGCTTCTCGGTGGATGACACGGCTACGTGGGACGCTTGGCGCCAGTACGAGGAATCTGCGCTGCTCACGCTTCCCGAGGTGGAAGGGGAGCACACGGTCTTCGCGCAGTACAGAGACGCCGCAGGCAACAGCCTCGAGCTCAGCGACACCATCACGCTCGAACTTGCTCCGCCGCTGCCGAGCGGTCTGCTCGATCGCTGGGCGGGCTCAGACCGCTACGCGACCGCGCTGGAGATCTCGCGCCAGACCTTCACGCATGCTGGCACTGTGGTTGTCGCCACAGGACTGGCCTTCCCGGACGCGCTTGCCGCGTCGGGACTGGCGGGCGCGTACGAAGCGCCGCTGCTGCTCACGCAGCCCGGATCGCTCAGCTCCGGTATCGCTGCGGAGATCGATCGTCTCGGCGCCTCGAGCGCCATCGTCGTGGGCGGCGAATCGGCGGTATCGGCCGACGTCTACAACGCGCTCGACGCACTGCCCGGCGTGACGCCCACGCGCATATTCGGGTCGAACCGATACGCAACGGCCGCCGCCGCTGCCGATGAGATAAAGCGTGTGACCGGAGCTGGCTTCGTACGGCGCGCGTTCGTCGCTCGCGGGGACGACTTCGCCGACGCTCTTGCGGTGGCCCCGCTTGCGTACTCGCAGAAGATGCCAGTGTTGCTCACGCAGACGACCGTGCTCCCGGGCGATACGCGGTCGGCGATCACGCGACTGGGTGCGCAGGAGTGCGTGATCGCGGGAGGCGTCGCTGGTGTCTCCGAGAGCGTGAAAGCGGCGATCGACGCGTTGCCCGGCGTCTCGGTCGAGCGCTGGTGGGGTGCGAACCGCTATGCGACCGCAGTGGATGTTGCCACCAAGGGCGTGACGCGAGGTTGGACGTCGTGGCGCTTTGTGGGCATCGCGACAGGCGCGTCGTTCCCCGATGCATTGGGTGGCGGCGTAAGTGCCGGGGCATACGAAGGAGTGCTCCTGATGACAGCACCCGCAGGACTGTCGCCAGAGGCCGCGTCCGCACTTTCCGCGCACGCGGCGGACATCCAGGCGGTGAGGATCTTCGGCGGGACGTCGGCGGTGAGCTCGGCGACGCAGACAGAAATCGGGAACATCTTGCGGTAGCCACTCCTACGGGCCTAGAACACAGTCTGGAGCAGCTCGGAGCGAAACGGCTCACCGTGGCCAGGGTAGACCGTGGTGATCGGCAGCGTACGGAGCCTCGCGAGGCTGGCTTCGTAGTCTGCGCGTGACTCGACGATCCTGTTGCGCCGTACCTTGCCATGCGAGTTCCTCACGAGGTCGCCGCAGAAGCACAGCCCTTCCGAGGTGAGAACGCATATCGATCCAGGCGAGTGCCCCGGCATGTGCAGTAGCGTGGCGTCGAGCCCGTAGGGGGCGAGGTTCTGGCCGTCTCCGATGACGACGTCGGGTACGAAGGGCTCGAAGCGGACGACGCCGGCAAGCGTGCTGGCGACCTTAGCGAGCCGAGCGGCGACTGGAAGGGCGTGTGGCCGCCAGAACATGTCGCCGTGCTCGGCTGCGCCCATCTCGGCCCCGTGCGCGGCGATCGGCGCACCGTACTTGTCCCGCAGGAACGCAGCGTTACCCACGTGGTCGGTGTGGACGTGTGTGATGATGATGAGTCTCAAGGCGCCCGGCCGGCAGCCTGCGTCTTTGAGCGCGGCGACGAGCGCGCTCCGGCGCGTCGCGACCCCGGTGTCGACAAGGATGAATCCCTTCTCGGCTTGAAGGAGGTAGCTGTTGCTGTCGAAGATGTTGCGTGCACGGATCGTCGTGACCTGCATCGTGCCTCCGGGGTTGTCACTCACGTCAAGGGGCCGCGCGAGGCGGCCCCTTTCACTACGTGTTGTTGCGGGTTCCCGAGCTACATCGTGGTGTAGCCGCCGTCGACGACGATCTCGGCACCCGTGATGAACGACGCCTCGTCGGAGGCCAGGAACAGCACTGCGGCTGAGACCTCCTCAGGCTGCGCGGGCCGGCCGAGGATGGTCGTGCCGAGCAGCGCCTTTTGGACTTCCTCGCCTGCGGAGAGCAGGTCCTTGGTCATCTCGGTGGCGATGACGCCAGGATGGATGGAGTTCACGCGGATGCCCCACTTGGCGTAGTCCACGGCCGCCGACTTGGTGAGCAGCCGCACGCCGCCTTTCGAGGCGATGTACGCGCCCGACGTCGGGGCGCCGATGATCCCGTAGATGGACGAGATGTTGACGATCGAACCCTTGCCGGTGTCCTTCATGGCGGGGACGATCGTCCTGCATCCCAGGAACACGCCCCTCAGGTTGATGTTGATGACACGGTCCCACTCTTCATCGGTCGTCTCGTCTAGGGACTTCATGAGGAGGATGCCCGCGTTGTTGACCAGGACGTCGACACGGCCGTAGCGAGCGACCGCTGCGTCCACGACCTGCTGCCACTGCTGTGAGTCTGCGACGTTGTGACGCAGGAACATCGCCTCTCCGCCCTCTTGGGCGATGAGGTCGGCGGTCTCCTGTCCCGCTGTCTCGTTGATGTCGGTCACGACGACTGTCGCGCCCTCGCGCGCGAGCAAGCGCGCGTGCGCCCTACCCATGCCCATGCCAGCGCCGGTGACTATGGCGATCTTTCCGCTAACGCGTCCCATTCTTACCCCTTTCGTCGTCGAAGATCTTTGTGGCCCCACAAACGAGGCCCACACAAACCACAAGTCTCCGAAGCGCACGGCCCTGTGTCAAGAGAGTAAGTAACAATTGTTACTTTCATTGCCCAAATGGACCGGACGGCACGCTCAGGCGTGAGGCGAAGCACTCATTCCCCCCATGCATCCAAAGCGCTACACTTCGTAAGACCACCGCTTGCGATGCGGCGGCTGTTCTATGCACGAATACATCGAAGCAGGAGGGAGCGGGCAGATGAGGAGAGAATCGCGGCTGATTGCACTCAGCCTCGTCCTTGCGCTCGTCGTTGCGGCCCTTGCGGGGTGCGGGACGAAGCAGGAGTCGACCGGAGGCGAGCAGCCTGCCACGGGTTCGGAGTATGCAGACACGTTCACGTTCGCGCAGGGCGCGGACCCGCGTGGTCTCGACCCGGCCCTGGTGGATGACGGCGAGTCATCGAAGGTCATCGTGAACATCTACGAGGGCCTTCTGAAGTACGCGGACGACTCGACGGAAGTAGAGCCGTGCCTGGCTGAGTCGTGGGAGGTGAGCGAGGACGGTCTCACCTACACTTTCAAACTGCGCCAGGGCGTGAAGTTCCACGACGGTACTGATTTCAACGCCGAGGCCGTCAAGTTCAACATCGACCGCCAGCTGCCCCCCAAGGTCACCGAAGACATGGGATACGCGGGCTTCGTGTTCGGCACCGTCAAAGACGTCGTCGTGGTGGACGACTACACGGTCAAGATCAACCTCACTCAGAAGAACACCGCGTTCCTCGCGAACCTCGCGATGAGCCTTGCGGCGCCGATGGTGAGTCCTAAGGCACTCCAGGACAATAACAACTCGGTCATGGAGGCGCCGTGCGGCACCGGACCCTACAAGTTCGTCGAGTGGAACAAGGGCGAGAACGTGGTGCTCGTCCGCAACGACGACTACTGGGGCGAGAAGGCCAAGACCAAGAACATCATCTTCCGGTTCATCGCCGACAACTCCGCGCGGGTGCTTGCTCTCACGAACGGCGAAGTAGACATGATCGACGGCATCGACGCGACCGTCGTCGACCAGATCAAGAACGGCGGATGCGAGCTCTTCGAGGCGCCGGGGATGAACGTGAACTACATGGCCTACAACGTGACGAGCCCGCTGTTCAAGGACGTGGCCGCTCGTAAGGCCTTCTCGCAGGCGATCGATCGTCAGGAGCTCGTGCAGAGCCTCTATCAGGGCTACTCCGAGGTGGCCGAGACGATCCTACCTTCCTTCGTCCCTGGCTATGATCCCTCAGTGAAGCAAGTCGCCTACGACCCGGAGGCCGCCAAGGCCGGGCTTGCGAAGGCAGGGATCAAGAAGGTCCATGTGATTGCGTACTCGAACCCGCGGCCATACAATGCGGCGACCGGCCAGTCGCTCGCCACGGCCGTGCAGGGTTACCTGCAGAAGGTCGGCGTGGAGTGCACGATCGACATCTTCGACTGGACCACCTACAAGGAGAAGGTCAAGGCGGGTGACTTCGACGTGGCCTTCTATGGGTGGATCGGCGACAACGGGGACCCGGACAACTTCTTGAACCTGCTGTCGGATCCGGACCCGACCATGAACATCGCACGGTGGCAAGACCCGGTGTACATCAAGGGTATCAAGGATGCTCTGGCGATGCCGAACGGTCCTGAGCGTAATGCGAAGTACGCTGAGCTTGAGAAGTATGCCGCCGAGCAAGCGGTGTGGCTGCCTATCAGCCACGCCAAGATGCTCGCCGGATATCGCAAGGGCGTGGACGGATTCGTCTATCACATGACGGGCAACACCTTCCTCAAGAACGTCACGGTGAAGAAAGCCGAGTAGACCCCATCCAGGGTCCAGCGCGAGCTCGTGCAGCCGGGAACCGCGGGATGATTCCCGGCTGCACTGTGGCTGGCCACTGCGCATGCCGTGCCGGAGAGACCAGGCGCGTCATGCTCGGTGCGTGAGAGGGACAGCGTCGCAGACATGCTGAAGTACGTCGTGAAAAGAGTGTTGATGGTCATCCCGGTCATGATCGGGGTGTCGATCATCGTCTTCGCACTGATGCGAGTGTTCTCGCCTGACCCGGCGCCTATCGTGCTGGGTCAGCACGCTACCCAAGAGTCCATGGAGGCGTGGCGCGAGGCGAACGGTCTTGACGAGCCGATCGCACAACAGTACTTCAGCTACCTTGCGGGTGCGCTCAAGGGCGATCTTGGCGTGTCGTACTACACCAAGACGCCAGTGGCCAAGGAGATAGGCGCGCGTTTCCCCGCCACCATCGAGCTCGCGGTGGCGGCCATCATCTTCGCGACGATCTTCGGGATCTTGCTCGGCGTTATCGCCGCAGTGAAGAAGAACACCATCTTCGATGCGCTCGGCTCGTTCATCGCGCTCATCGGGGTGTCCGTACCGATCTTCTGGCTCGGCATCCTTTTCATCATGTTCTTCTCCGGCGTCCTTCACTTACTGCCCTCGGGAGGGCGTATCGACGTGTTGCTCAAGCCGGCTGACGTCACGGGCTTCTACATGATCGACGCTCTTATCGAAGGCAACGGGGCGGCGTTCAGAAGCGCGCTTGTCCACCTGATCCAGCCGGCGCTTGCGCTGGGGATGTACTCGATGGCGATCATCACCCGCATGACACGCTCCTCCATGCTCGAGTCGCTGGGACAGGACTACATCCGCACGGCTCGCGCGAAGGGCATCTCGGAGGCCAAGGTCATCGGCAAGCATGCGCTTCGCAACTCGATGATCCCCGTGACGACGGTGATCGGTCTGCAGTTCGGCTCTCTTTTGGGGGGCGCTCTCCTCACTGAGAGCGTCTTCTCGTGGCCGGGCATTGGCAAGTTCACCGTGGACAGCATCCTCAAGTCGGACTTCCCTGTGGTGCAGGGGATCGTGCTTCTGGTCGCTGTGATCTTCGTGACCGTGAACCTGGTGGCCGACCTGGTGTACGCGTACCTCGACCCGCGTATCAAGTACGCATCGAAGCGGGAGGGGTAGAGGGCATGGCACCGTGGGACAGAGACGTGCCGGGTGACTTCGCCGAGATCGGCTCGGAGACCGCTGCCGCCGACGAGGCTCTCGCGATGGGAACGGCGCTGCCGGACGGCGAGATCCCGGTGTTCGAGGACGACGAGACGCTCCATGAGAAGCCGGAGAAGCAGTGGCTCGAGATGTGGCGCTCGCTGCGCGCGAACAAGGCCGCGCTCGTGAGTCTGGTCTTCATCGTCTTCTTGGTGCTCATCGCCGTCTTCGGGCCCCTGCTGACGCCCTACAACCCGGTAGAGACGCACATGGCCAATGCCTTGAAGCCGCCCAGCGCCGAGCACATCTTCGGAACCGACCAGTTGGGCATGGACATCTTCAGCCGGGTGATCGCGGGCACACGCGTGTCGCTCACCGTCGGGCTTCTGGCGGTGTCTATCGCACTTTCTATCGGCATCGTGTTGGGAGCCGTTGCCGGCTACTTCGGGGGATGGATCGACACGGTGATCATGCGCGTGATGGACATGATGCTCTCGGTGCCGTCGATCCTGCTCGCCATCACTCTCATGGCGGCACTCGGAAAGGGCATCGACAAGGCGGTGATCGCCATTGGGCTGGTCTCTATCCCCGAGTACGCCCGTATCGTGCGCGGCAGCATACTCTCGATCAAGGAGAACGACTACATCGCTGCCGCGCATGTCGTGGGGCTCACCGACGCGCGCATCATCTTCCGACATGTCTTGCCCAACGCTCTGTCGGTGATCATCGTCCGCGCGACGCTGGGCATCTCCTCAGCGGTGCTCGACACTGCGGCGCTCGGGTTCCTCGGGCTCGGCGTGCAGCCGCCTCAGGCTGAGTGGGGCGACATGCTCGGGCGGGCGCGCGGATTCATCTTCCAGGCGCCGCATACGCTGATCTTCCCGGGTCTCGCGATCACGCTCACCGTGCTCGCATTCAACCTGCTCGGCGACGGACTGCGGGACGCGCTCGACCCGCGGGCCCGGATCAAGTAGGAGGACGCGATGGCAGACACCGTCCTTCAGGTGAGTGGCCTTTCCACCGACTTCGTGATGAAGCGGGGGACGGTGCACGCCGTCCGCGACGTGAGTTTCACGGTGCGCGAGCGCGAAGTGCTCGCTATCGTGGGCGAGTCAGGGTCCGGCAAGAGCGTGGCGGCGCTTTCGGTGATGCGCTTGCTGCAGCCGCCCGGCCGAGTGACAGACGGGAAGGTGCTCTACAAGGGACGCGACCTTCTCACACTCTCCCACAAGGAGATGCGTTCTATCCGAGGCAACCACATCTCCATGATCTTCCAAGAACCGATGACCTCGCTGAACCCGGTCTTCACCATCGAGGACCAGCTCGTCGAGAGCATCAAGACGCACATGAAGCTTGACAGCAATGCCGCTGTCGCCCGGGCGATAGATATGCTGCGCCTGGTGGGGATTCCCTCACCGGAGAAGCGCATCAAAGACTATCCGCACCAGATGTCGGGCGGCATGCGGCAGCGCGTGATGACCGCGATGGCGCTCTCGTGTGATCCCGACCTGCTCATCGCCGACGAACCCACCACCGCGCTGGATGTGACCATCCAGGCGCAGATCCTTGCGCTGCTCTCTGAACTCCGAGACAAGATCGGGATGGCGCTCATCTTGATCACACATGACCTGGGGGTGGTCGCCGAGACAGCCGACCGGGTCGTGGTGATGTACTGCGGCCAGGTGGTGGAGGAGGCAAGCGCAGCGCAGTTGTTCGACCAGCCGCTGCATCCGTACACGCTCGGTCTGCTTGAGTCGATCCCCGGCATGGAGGACGCCGAGAGCGACGGACCTCTTCCGATGATCCCGGGGATGGTGCCCAATCCGCTGAATCTGCCGAGAGGGTGCGCGTTCGCGCCGCGGTGCTCCAGGCGTGAGCCGCGGTGTTCCGGAGGGATGCCCGAGCTCACAGAGCTTGGGGACGGCCGCAAGGTGCGCTGCTTCGTGGCCGCCGATATGATCGCCGCGGAGGTGATGCCTCGTGACTGAGCCGCTCATCTCCATACGCGGCCTCAGTAAGCACTTCACCATGGCGCGCGACCTGCTCGGCCGTACCACGTCCGTCCTGAAGGCCGTGGATGACTTCTCGTTGGACATCTACCCAGGTGAGACGTTCGGCCTGGTGGGCGAGTCCGGGTGCGGGAAGACGACTGTGGGCAAGCTACTGGTCGATCTTTACAGACCCACCGCCGGAGAGATCATCTACGATGGAAAGGACCTGACGAAGCTCAAGCCGTCCGAGCGGCGCGCGTACTGCCGAGAGATCCAGCTGATCTTCCAGGACCCGTACTCATCGCTCAATCCACGCATGACCGTGGGCGACATCATCTCAGAGCCCATTCGCGTGAACAGGCTGATCCCGCCCGAGAAGGTCGACGACCGCGTAGGATATCTGCTCAACGCTGTGGGGCTGTCGGCGAACTACCGCAACCGCTTCCCGCACGAGTTCTCGGGTGGACAGCGTCAGCGCATCGGGATCGCCCGCGCTCTTGCCATGGAGCCCAAGCTGATCGTGTGTGACGAGCCCGTCTCTGCGCTGGACGTCTCGATCCAGGCGCAGGTGTTGAACTTACTCGATCAGCTCTCCGAGGAGTTCGGGCTGACCTACTTGTTCATCGCGCACGGGCTCAATGTCGTGAAACATGTGAGCGACCGCGTGGGAGTGATGTACCTAGGGCGGCTGGTGGAGCTGGCGCCGAAGCGTGAGCTGTACCGCAATCCCTTGCATCCGTACACGAAGGCGCTGCTCTCGGCGATACCGGTGACGAACCCGGCGTACCGTAAGGAGCGCATCCTGCTTGAGGGTGACGTGCCGAGCCCGATCGATCCGCCGCCGGGTTGCCGCTTCGCGAGCCGCTGCTACGTGAAGGGCACGTGCGGGGGCTGTCCGTGCGAGAGCGAGACACCCGAGTTGGTGGAGGTGTCACCGGAGCACTGGGTGGCCTGCTACCTGCATTCGGGGCCGAGGTAGGCGAGGGCACCGCCCTCCGTCGCCTGAGCCCGCCCTGCCCGCTCCTCACCCCAGCGCGGCCCGCCTCCGATGATGCAGGTGCCGACACGCTCGCACGCGCATACGTCTGAGACCTCGAACAGTGTTGACAGGTGGCCGAATCATAATTACTCTGTAGTAGTCATAATGACTACGTGGATGTAGTTAGTGGGAGTCTCTCATGCGTGTGACTTCTCACAGCGACCCCGACACGCTCTTCGCGGCGCTCGATGCGGAGCTCCAGCGCCGCAGCACAGCCCTCACGGAGATCTGTGTCATTGGGGGCTCTGCGCTGAACGCCGCCGGCTTCATCAATCGCCCCACGAAAGATGTGGATGTCCTGGCCGTGGGCAGTCGGCGCGGGGGCCGGTTGCTGCTTGAGAAATCCCGCCCGCTTCCGGCCGTACTGATCCAGGCCTCTGCCGCAGTCGCAGAGCAGTTCCAAATCGAGCCGGATTGGCTCAACGCAGGCCCTGCTGATCTGATGGACCATGGACTGCCTGTCGGTTTCGAGACCCGGCTTGTGCCACGCACTTACGGCCCTGCGCTGACTGTCCACTTCGCCGGTCGCCTTGATCAGATATGTTTCAAGCTCTACGCTGCCGCCGATGTGGGGGGCCGTCACCTTGTGGACCTGCAGGCTCTAGGACCGACCGAGGAAGAGATGCGCTTCGCCCTGGAGTGGGTGAGACAACAGGACGATTCTGAGGGATTTCGCGCACAGCTTGCAGAGCTGTTCGACTATCTGGGGATGTCACATGTCATTGCAGAACGCTAGTGACGCGCTTCGCGCCACCCTGCTGGACTTGCTTTGGGCCCAGTGGACGGACCTCGGCGTGGCGGGTGTTCGGGGCAGCGGTCAAGCGATCGTGGATCCTGAGGCGCTTGCTCTGGTCACCCTTGAGATCGGCCGCTTCGATCCGCGGCTCTTCGATGAGGTACTCGATTGGCTCGCGCGGAATGGCGATCTGCTCGACGTCACCAGACTCCGCCGGCTCATCGGGAGTGCAGCGCCCGAGCACCAACGGCTTGCGCGCGTGCTGATCGATTTCATGCGGCGCTTCAATATCAGCACCAAATGGGCCCCCCTGTCCGACCGATGGCAAGTGAACGAGGCGTCTGCGACGTATTCGCCCACTCCTCTGTTCCGGGACCCTGCTGGGAGCGGCCTCCCCGTCTTCGGCAATCCGGATCCTTTCTTTGCTTCCTATGGCTTCATCCGCCCTCCGCTCGTGCTGCGGGGAATGTCCGTTCGGCCACGGCCCAACAGCCCATGGCTGGTGCGCCTCGCTGCCCGCTCGCTCGTCGGCATTGGCGTCCGTGCCGAGGTACTCCTCTACCTGTGGACGCACGAGGCGGCCCACGGCCGGCTCATCGCAGCACGCACGGGGTACTCGCAGCGCCAGGTTTCTGAGTACCTTGCCGGTCTGGCTGCTGCTGGATTTGCTGAGCGCTATCCACAGGGCAAGAGCGTGCAGTACCGGTTGGTTCCTGGCATCCGCTGGAGCGGCGCCCAACAGTCTCGGTACGTTGACTGGGCACGCGCGTTTCCCGCACTTGCCGCGGCATACGCGGGCCTCGCGTGCGCAGCGCAGGCGAGCACCACCTACGAGGCTTCCACGCAAGTCCGCTCGACGCTCGCGGAACTGCGCTCGGCACTACCCGTCGAAGGGCTCGAGCTTCCTCTCCCGCGACCCGGAGACTATCCAGGAGAAGCCGTGCTCGGTCACGCTGAAGAGGTCGCCAGAGCGGTGAGCGCTGTCGTTGAAGCCCTCGCACGTGCCAGTACGGGCTAG
>JAJFTR010000084.1 GCA_021372825.1 Actinomycetes bacterium | reverse complement strand
GCACCCCGGGTTCCCAGGGTCCGCAGTTCTTGTCGAGCTTCTGGGCACCCCACCAGATCTGGTTCCCAAAGCCCTGGTACTGGTAGTACGTCTTACTGTCCGCCTTGCCGCATCCCATCGCCCAGTCGTACGCGTACTGAGTGGGCGTCTCGTCGCTCAACAGCGACTGTTCCTTCTGAAGCGTCGCGAGGATCACCATGGGCGACATGTGCCAGTAGTGCGCCGCCTCGGCGATCATCTGGGCTGTCGTCTTGATGACCCCGGTGTGATCGGGAGCCGAGTATGTCGCGAGCGTTCCGGGCTGCTCTTCCAAGAACCCCTGGATGTCGTCCACCGACATGGATCCGACGTCGCGGAAGTTCGCGTCCGAGATGACCGTGTCCGGTGAAAAGCCGCTCTGCGGTTCACCGGGCGCGCGCTCGCGCATGAGCCGCGCAATATCCTCTCCCAGCGCATTGGCCAGGGCCTGCTGCTTCTCGATGGCGGACTCTATGGCGGAACGCTGGTCGTCCGCCGCGTCTTGCATCGCTTCGAGCCGCTGGAGCCGCTCGTCGAGTTGTTGCTGCTCGAACGCTGCTTGCCGCTTGGCGATACGCGTGTCCTCGATCAGTTGTGCGTCCCGCTGCCCGATGAGCACGAGCAGGTCCACTCTGTCGAGCAGATCAGGCACTGACCTTGCGCTGAACAGCACCTCGAGGAAATCGACGTCTCCTCCGCGGTAGATCTGCACCATGCGCTGGTTGTACACCTCTTGGGCTCGCACGAGCTCCTGGTCCGCCTCATCGACGCGAGCCGCTGCTGCGTCCACCTCGGACCTGGCGGACTCGATCCGCTTGGCAAGAGACACGTAGTCGCGAAGCTCTTGCTCCAGTTCGGCCTGCAAGTTCTCGATCTTCTCGAGCGCCGCGGCACGCTCAGCTTCCTTGGCTTTGATCGCAGCACTCGAGGGCGCCGCGTACGCGCACGCGGGCGCACACGCAAGTGCGAGCACGAGCGCGACCGGCACCAGCGACTGCACACGCAACATCAGGTCCTCCGAGGGGATGGCACGCTATCGCGGTTCGATTCATGAGCATACCAGTCCCCAGACGGACGTGCCTCGTGCGTCCCGTCACAAGCGTGCATCGTGATACGATGAGCATGCACGGCTCGCAACGATGGGAGACGATCGCATGGCACGAATCCTCTTCGTGACTCCGCCGTACAAATGCTGGGGACAGCAGATGATCGGCAATTGGCCACCACTGCAGCTTGCATACCTGGCGGGCGCGGCGCGCGCTGCAGGCCATGAGGCCAGGATCTATGACGCCATGTACAAGGACACGTCATACGAGGAGATCCGCCATGAGGTGGAGGGCTACCGACCCGATGTGGTGATGTCGCTCGACTACCTTCCCGTGACAGGCGCTATCAGCACGTGCACCGTGCCCGCAGCCGTCGAGGCGCTTCGGACCGCGAAACAGGTGGACCCCGCGATAGTCACTCTCATCGGCGGACCGCACCCCACATTCATGTACGAAGAGATGCTTTCCGAGGAGGACACGCCTGTCGACGTGATCCTCCGAGGCGAGATGGAGGAGACCCTCACGGAGTTGCTCGGCACCCTCGCCGACGGACGGCCATGGGACGGTGTGCGCGGCGTGGCCTTCGCGCGCGATGGGCGCGTCGTCGCCACTCCCCAGCGTCCGCATATCGCCGATCTCGATACGCTCACCCCCGCGTGGGACCTGCTCGACTGGGACATCTACCACTACAACATCGATCCCTGGGGGCGCATGGCGTCGATACTGACGTCTCGCGGCTGCATGATGGGCTGCTCCTTCTGCAGCCAGCGCGTGTTCTGGCGTGGGGAATGGCGCGCCCGTGACCCGCGCAAGGTGCTGAACGAGATCACACACCTGGTGAAGGACTACGGCGTGGAGTTCATCACCATGATCGACGCGTATCCCACCCGGGACCGGCAGCGCTGGGAGACGCTCCTCGACCTGCTCATCGAGGCCGACCTCGGCGTCAAGCTGCTCATGGAGACGCGTGTAGAAGACATCATCCGCGATGCCGACATCCTCGACAAATACCATGACGCAGGGATCATGCACATCTACCTCGGCCTGGAGACATCGACCGACGAGATGCTCAACAGCCTTAACAAGGGGACGACGGTCGACCAGAACAAGCAGGCGGTCGACCTTCTCAAGGCGCACGACATCATGATCGAAGCGTCTTTCATGATCGGCTTCCCGGAAGAGACGTGGGACACCATCAAGCAGACGGCCAACGAAGCCGCACGCATCAACCCCGACATCGCTGTCTTCCCGGTGCTCACGCCGATGCCGTACACGTCGCTGTGGGACGAGGTGCACGACCGCATCCGTGTATGGGACTACTCCAAGTACAACATCTCCACGCCCATCATCGAGCCCTACGAGATGTCGCTGAACGATGTGATGATCGCGCTCGGCCGCTGCTACATGACCTTCTACGCGAACAAGATGAGCGAGATCCTCGCGCTGCCCGAGGGCTTCAAGCGCAGCTACATGTTGAGCGCGATGAAGGTCATGATGCGCGACTACGGCGAGAGCTTCGACTTCCTCGGCATCGGACGGGAGAAGGTCGGCGCGATACCCAAGAAGATGGCCGAAGCGATGAAGAAGCTGGGCGGCACCGAGCAGAGCGCGCAATAAGACGTCCTGCTCGTGTGGGGTCTATCCGTCCTTGCCGCCGATGTAGCCGCCATGGATCGAGTTGAAGACGATCGGCGTGCCGAGCAAAGCGAAGAGCGACACCGGCATGGCGATGACGGCGAACCACGCAAGGCGTTCGCCCGCCCACCCGCGCGTGAAACGCAAGTGCAGGTAGATCGCGTAGACGACCCACACGATCAGGCTCCAGGTCTCGATGGGATCCCAACCCCAGTAGCGTCCCCAGGCCTGGTTCGCCCAGATCGCACCTGACACGATCATCGCGCCCCAGAACAGAAAGCCGGCGAGCACGAAGCGGGTCGTAAGCTCGCTCAGCACCTCCTGCGCGGGGAGCTTCGCAAGCCGGCGCGCCCACGTGCCGTTCGCGGACCGCTTCCTCACGATGTAGGCGATCGCAAGTCCGAACGAGGCTACGAACGCCGCGAAGGCAAGGTTCGCGAAAGCGACATGGATGAACAACCAGTAACTGGCGAGATTGGGAGTGAGGGGCAGCCCTCCTTTGGGCGCGAGCATCGCGCCGCCCAACAGAAGCACGGCTACCGGCATGATGCCGACCCCGACAGCGCTCAGTCGACGGTTCCGCCAGGCCACGAGGACGAAGACCGCCACCACGAACAGCACGAGCCCGTTCGTGACCTCGTAGTACCCGATATAGGGTCCGTGGCCGACGCGCACCCATCGGATCGCAAGCGCGGCGATCTGAGGGACAAGCCCGAGCGCTGAGGCGCCCACGGCCCTGCGCACGAGCGTGTCCTTTGTGAACGTCACGCCGAAGATGAACAGCGCAGTGGCAACGACATAGCACGTGAGCGCCACCCACATGAGCACGATCTCGGTGGTCATCGATCCTCCTCGTCGGCCTGCCCGTTGAGTGCCTTGGTGAGCTCGGACTCTATCTCGGCCCTGTTGGTCGGAACGTTCTTCCACAGCCTCAGGCGCATCAGGAACGTACCCCGGTCGCCGTCTTCGACGTACGCGCCGAGGACGATCTGCTGGCGGACGAAGACGACGACCGCCAGACCCGCGAGGGCCACAGCGAGCGCTGCATACAACAGCGGCACCGACGGGTCGTCCACCACGTTCAATCGCGAGTAGAACGTGAGGTCGCGCAATCGGAGTTTGGAGCCCGAGGGCAGCATCAGCTCGTCTCCGACAGCCATCATCGCATCAGTGACGAGCACGTCGTCGGTCGTGAACACCTCGACGTGCGCCACCCGCTCCTGTGGAGCGGCGAGGCCCTCTCCACTGCGCTCCATCGGGACCGTGACGGCGACGACCAGCTGTCGGCCCGCATCATTGAGCGTGAGGGGCTCGACGGGCACTGTCCCCGAGGAGGTCTCCTGAGAGATATCGATGAGTTCGGTCTGGCTCCCCAGATCGGCTCCGTTCTTGTCGAGAAGCGTCAGGATGGCAGCAAACCCGAACTCAGCCGGATGGATCGTGAGCGAACCGACCTGCAAGGGGTTGTTCGGATACACACGCTGCGTCGTGATGACCTGGCCCTTGCCGTCAAGTACCGAGACTGTCGGTACCGGTCCGCGATCGATGCTCCCCGTCTGATAGTCGGTCTCAAAACCGTCCACGCGAATGCTGCGATCGATGCGCTTCCAGCTATGCAGTGGTCCCGCCTCCAAGACGCGGTAGGACTCGGGGGCATCCCGCTTCGTTTCGCCCACAGCGATGCCCATCAACCCCTCGGAGCGCACGAGCCCCCCTGCGAGCACCACCACGATGAGCGCGACGAGTCCCCAGTGGAAGACGGGGCTGCCGAGAACCGCCCACCACGGCGATACCGAAGCGAGCACTCCGTGATCGAACTTCGTCCGTAGCCCGAGACGCAACAGCGCCTCTGCCCCTCGGGTTTCTGCCTCGGAACGGCTCAATGCACGACTGCAGGGGATCTCAAGATCGTGGTCGGCGATAAGGTCTTCGGCACTCGCCATAGCGGCTCTTCGTAGCGACCGGGCTCTCGCACGCGCCACACTCGTGCGGCGCCATGCACACAAGCCCGTCGACAGCGCAAGTGCTACGACCGCCACCCGGAACACGGGCGCGGTGAACGCCTGATGCAGACCAAGGAAACCCGTGATCTTCTCGGCCACTGGATGGGCTGCCGCCCACGCCATCACTCCGGGCTCGTACGCGTCGCCCTGTGGGACGAACGTGGCTACCATCGACCACACACCAGTGAAAGCAAGCAAGGCGATCGCAAAGCCGGTGGATCGAAGGAATCCGATCACTCGCCCGACCGCGCGCCTGATCACTTGACCTCGCCTAGAGCTTTGGCTTCGACGCGGTCGACGAGCCACCCCTGAGAGCGCTTGACCACGGTGTACGTGCTCTCATAGCTCACGGAGTACGGGCCTTCGAGCGTCTTGCCCGCGGTTTCGACCGACACATAGCGATACGTCCACGACTCCCGCACGGGAAGAAGCGTACTCGTGGTGCCGACGCTCGGTTTCCCGAAAGTGAGATCGGTCAGCTGCTGATCGATAAGGCGGCCCTTCTGGATGTTGTACTGGACGTACGAGTCCACGCGGACCTGCTGGTAGGGCGTCATGGTGGGAGTGGCGACATCGGATTGTCCGATGCGATAAGCGTAGGAGACCCAGTCCAGATACGACCGCACCGCCTCCTCCGGTGTCGACAGCGACCACGGCTCGGGCTTGTCAGCAAGGGCCTCGGGAGTGACATGCACCTCCACCGCGGCACCGCCGTGGGGTACGACAGCCGGGCTCGTCTCGGCGCTACCCGCTTCTGGGCTGCCTCCGTTGCCCGCGCACCCGAAGGTCAGCAGCACCAGCGCGCCAGCGACAACAGCGAGAATCGCGAGGGGGGCCTTTCGAGTAGCCGATCGACGTGAGATTCTAGGTTGCGAGCGCTTCTTCACGGTCACCGTCCTTACGGCCTCCGAGTGTGCGGACACCGGCCACGCACCGCCATCAGTCCACAAGTCCGAGCAGGTCGCTAGTCCCCTCGACGGCGATGATCAGCCAGTGGTCGCCCGTCTGCTTCATCCTGAGTCTGACATCTTGGGTCTCGTTGCCGTCGTTGGCAAGCCTCACGGTCACGATCGCCTGCCCTTGATCATCGTAAGAGACATTCTCCGCGCCGCTCACATAGGCAAGGCCCGATGGCGGATCACCGTCTGAGGCGGACGCTTTCTCGACTGAATCCCGCAGAGCCGACTCGAACTGAGCCGAGAACGTCTTCCTCATCTTCTCGGTCGCCCGTTCGAACGTCATCGCCCCCGACATAGAACCGGCGGCGGCATTCGTCTCCTCTGCGCTGGCCTGCGACATCATCGCGTCCATGAAAGCATTGGCGACAGCCGTGGCATCGATGTAGCGCTGGACACCGTTCCAATCACCGTCTTGCGCAGCTCGTGCCATCTGCTCCAAAGAGTACTCGGGTGACTGGCGGTGTCTTGTCCCCGATTGCAAACCGACAAGGGCGACACCGACCACGATGACGGCGACAATGACCGGCAAGAACCACAGCCTTCTTCGCGCCTTGCGGTCGGGCCGCGACGATTCAGGATCTGTTGTGTCACGTGCATCTTCGAGGCCGGTAGCCGTGTTCGATCCGTCGTCGGGCATCACGCATACCTCTTCTCCCCACATCGCCCGTATCGTTCAAGAGGGGCGGGCATCGCTGCCCGCCCCCTGTCCTACTCCGAGCTCACTCGTTCTGCGAGCCTGTCGCACTGACTCTGCCCGTCGGGTGGTATCCCTACTTGTGGCAGGGCGAGCACTTGCTCTTGCCACCTGCGAGCCACGGAGTACCTTCGATACCAGCGGCGCTACCGTGACATGAGGCGGACATGCACCCGACGGTCTCCGGGTCCAGCGTACCAGGGATCGTCGTACCCGCCTTCCACGCATTGATGAGTTCGACGACCTTGTACACACAGTCATATACGAGCTTGGCGCACCGGTCGGAACCGGCCGCACCGATTGCGGCAGTCGGGGTAAGACCCTGTACTTCCGCCACCTTGTGCACCCAATAGCCGGTCGATCCGCCGGCGGCGGTCAGCCACTTACCATGCGAAGCGTGACACAGAAGCGAGCCCGGCTTCGCCTTCGGGGTGTTCGCAAGCGGAGCAAGGATCGTGCCCGCCGCAGTCCCGGAATCGACCCACGTGAGCGGCCCTGACGAGCCCTGGGGAGTCCACGTGCCACTCTTGTAGTCGAGGTACGCCGCCTCACTGGGAAGCGCCGTCTTCTCATACCACGCGTTGAACTCGTCCTTGACGTTCTGGGGCGCACCCAGTTGGGCAAGCAGTGCGGAGCCTGCGTTCGGGCCGCCGCAAATGCTGCGCCAGGCGTTCACGCCGCCGCCGCCGTAGTTGAAGATCCCTTTGGGAAGTTGGTCCCACACAGAGCCTGGGTAGTTCGCAGCTAGCTGGCTTATCACGGGCCAGTAGGTTCCCTCGCATCAACCCGCCTGTGCAGCCCACTTCCCCTTGTAGATCTCGAAGCCTCTGCGCGCAGCGGCCTTAGGATCCAGCGGTACCCACGCGCCGGACGGACCCGGGAACGTCCCGTCCGGCGTCGCCGCCGCAGGAGCGGCGGTCGTGAGTGCAGGCAGTGCGGCGCCGGCCACCACGGCCGCAGCGCCTCCCAGGAACTGCCTGCGAGAAAGCTTAGTATCCCCCATGTGTCATCTCACCCTTTCTCATTCCCGCTTCGACCGAGTCGCCTTGGCGGGTCCGCCCTGGGGAGGTGGATGGTGACCATCCACCTCCCGTCGTGCGGTCATGTGACGTTGTCACCTGCGATTCGCGCCTACTTCCACGCGCCAGCCGAAAGGTTGGTCTTGTTGTGGTGCCCGCAGGCGTTGCACTGCGATGACGTCCACTTGTTGGAGCCAGGCAATCCCGCAGTCCATGTGGTGCCTGTGTAGTCAGTCGGCCCGATCGTCGAGCTCAAGCCGTTCATCTGGCCGGAGCCGATCAAGAGAGAACTGGTCCTGTCGGCCTTGTCCTCACCCTCGTACACAGACGGGCCGGCGTTGTACGGAGCCGGGTCGTCGTAGTACACGATGAGGCGTGGACGCTTCCAACCGTGCGGGATGGCGACGTGGCAGTCACGGCACGCGCCGGCGCCCTCACGACCGAGCGAAGGGGCAGTGATCGTTGTCGCGATGCTCGCGCCGGGGACTTCGGCCAGCGCCGCCGTGCGGCTCTCAGCGATGACGGTCTGGGTGGGCATGGTCGCGCCACCGTCGCCGACATCGAACTTGCCGAAGTTGTTCACTGGGCGTGTCGCGTGATGCTCGTGGCCGTAGTTGCTCCAGCCGACGATGCCCGTCCCGTCGTTATACAGGTCGTGGCACTTGGCGCAGATCACATCGTTGCCGTTGAGGACCTGTGCGGTCCCGCCGACACCGTCGACAGCCTCGAGCGTCCAGTTGACGAGTTCTTCCTTCTCGACTTCAGTCTCTCCGCCAGGGATGTACTTAGCGATGCCCGAGCTGATGGTGGTGTCGCCGCCCGGCTCCGGACCCGCCCACAGGTACGCCTCTTCGAAGGTACCGGGGAACGCCGGATCAATGCCTGCGTTGGCGAGCAGAGCGCCTGCGCCTTGGGGACCGTTGATCTCGACATCCACCAGACCTGTGTGGCAGTCCTCACAGGTGATGACGGAGTCCTTGGTAAGACCCTTGATCGCCCCCGCAGGAGCGCTCGTGTCGTCCGCGGACCAGAACACATCTACCGTCGGGAAGGGGAATTGCGCGGTGGGCGTCGCGTTGTTCGAGTCCAGAATCCCCAGACCCGAGAAGTCCTCGTAGACGCCGCGCTTGCCCTGAGAGGTAGTGCTGTGGCCTGATGCAGCGATCCAGCCGTTACCCGTGTGAGACACACCGTTCACGAAGCCATGAGGTGCATAAGCACCGTCATGGCAGTTGACACACTCGGAGTTCTCCTCCGTTGCTTCGCCATACGCGTGGCACGAGCAACCCTTGTGCTCACCGGCGATGTGCGGACTGCCGGCGCTCACATCAAGCAGGTTGGTGCCGTGGCATGAGACGCAGGCGGCGCTGTTCTCACCAGCGATGTCCGCTTCGACCTCATCGTGCGCGCCCACGTGATACGGGAACGGCGCACTCGGGTCCATCGGCTTGACGTGGCAATCCTCGCACGCCATCTGGCCCTCGGCCTCGTGGTATGCGTGGCATGAACAGCCTGCGTGCTCCGAGCGATGCGTCACCGGGTTGTCAGCCGGCAGAACGGCCAGAAGGTCGCTGCCATGGCAGGAGACGCACCCGGCGCTGTTCGCCGCGATCTCGGACTGGAGAGCGTCATGCGCGCCCACGTGATACGGATGCGCAGCGTCTGGGTCCATCGGGTCTTCGTGGCAATCCTCGCACGCATCGGCTCCGCGCGCCTCAGCATACGCGTGGCACGTGCAGCCTACGTGCTCGCCAGCGGCGACCTTCATCAGGTCGCTGCCATGGCAGGAGACGCACCCGGCACTGTTCGTTGCGATGGTGCCTTGGATGTCCGCGTGCGCCGAGGTCGCATCGTGCAGATCGGCGAATCCCTGGTGGCAGGCGAGACAGTTCGTGGTAGGCGTGACGCCCTCGCCGTGGCAAGCAGCGCAACCAGGAGGCGCGTCGCCCGTGCCTCGGAAGTCGATGGCGTGCATCCGCGAGACGTCGGTTCCATGACACGTCGACGAGTAGCAGTCATCGCCGCCCACCGTGTGGGCTGCGTTTCCGTCCACGTGCACCGTCGCATAGTCGTGGCAGGTCTCGCACGTTGCGCCACCGTTGCTGATGGCGTCGCGCACCGTGCTATCGGTCGATGCATGGCACTGCGCACAGTCGGCGTGATAGCTGGTGACCGGTGCGGTACCGTGGCACGCGGCCTGCGAGCAGCTCTGCTCGGGCTTGGCCGGGACGCTCACGATGTCGGCATGGATGGCCGCCGCATCGTGTACGGTCTCACCATGGCATGCGATGCAGTCGTTCGACGGCGTGGCCGTCGCACTGTGGCACATGTAGCAGCCCTTGGCGATATGGATCGTCGCGAGCTCGGTGTCATGGCAGCCGGAGGCGGTGCAGGAGACATCCGGCAAGGAGTGTCCGCTCCACGAAGAAGCTGGCGCCAGCGCCGCGGCGACTTGCGAAACCACAGTGCTGGAAAGCGCGCTCTCACCGCCGAACAGGTAGTACTGGCTGATTGAACCCTTGTGCGCCACAAGGGCGTCGCGCGCCTCTGTCGACAGGTCCGTACTCGCGGTGAGCAAGAGCACGGCGTTCTTCGAGCCCACGAGTGGGCCCGCGCACAGGGCGTCCGGGAAGCTTTCACCGGTGGCGACGCCGAGGTTGTTCCACGACATCCCCTTGGTCACACCATACTGTGCGATGGCCGCAGCCGTAGCGTAACGACCTGAGCCCGCGATGCGGTTCTCGAACTTGGCGCCGAGCGCCGTTTGGACGGAGGCGGGAACAGCGCCGGTGCCGCCGAGGATCGTGACGTGCGTCGTCTCTGCAGGAAGGGTGTAGACACCCGCAGCGTCAACGAGTACGAGCGGCATGCCCTGGGCGTACATGATCGGTGAAGCGGCCAGAGCATCCGGGAAGTTCAGACCTGTCGCCATGAACGCGGCGCCGGAGTACCCGTCACCGAGGACTCTGATGGTCTCATCGGCTACCAGCTGAGCGGTCTCGTAGCGGCTGTTGCCTCCGAGACGAACGACGGTGTCGACCGCAGCGGCCAACTGGCCGTATGCAGCAGCGGAAACAGCGCCCGTGCCGCCGAGGACATAGACCTTCGTCGCACCCAAGCGATCGATCTCAGCCAAGACTGCAGAGGGTACGGACGCCTTCGGCGTAAGGAGCAGCGGACCGTCGACAGCGCCAGCGAGCGCGGCGCCGCCGAGAGCATCCGGGAAGGTCTCGCCCGACGCTACAACCACGGTCGTCGCCGAGGAGAACTTCTTGGAGGCTTCCACCGCCGTGAGGTACCGGTCCGCGCCCTTGATGGGCACCGCGACTGGGCCATCGCCGTTCAGAAGCTGCAGAGAAAGCGGCATGAACGCACTAGGCGCCTTAGGGGCTTCCGCGCCCAAGGCGACGCTCGACGCGCCGAATGCGAGAATCACCCCCAAGACGCAGGCGCCAAGAACAATGGCGCGGTGAGTAGGACCGTGTCGACTCTTCATGCGTGACCCCCTTCGCGTCTCAATGACGGAACGCCCGATCGCGCCCGCCAATGCCTCTTAATATACGCTTAGAGTGGCAGGCCTGTGAATCGGTTCACCAGACCACTCCGCTGAGCGGTTGCCCGGTGATCTTGGACACACTGCCGGTTCCGCCCTGCGTGACGGACTGCTCCGCATCCGCTTGTCTTCCCATGAGCCCTCTTGTCCGAGTATTCCCAGGTGAAACATGTCGAAACGTCATACCATGCCGGCGTCGGCGTAATCCGCGGTGCCACCCTGGTAGGGAAGCTGCCCTGAGGATACAGGCCTTCGTTACCTGGCGAACGGTCCATTCTCGGGAGTGAGCGGCGTGCCGAGACACCCGAGCTCAGGCTCCCGAGAGCGCCCGGGCGATGACAAGCCCTCCGACTCCCAGCATGATCGCCGGCACCTGCCTCTTAGTCACCATGAATGTGACCGCCGTGACAAGCGCAGCCCACACGTACGCGTTCGTGAACGGCAGCGCAAGACGCCGCGACGGCGCAACAACGACAGGGAAGACGAGAGCCGCAAGGATCGCGACCGGCACGTACTCCAGTGCTCGTATGAGGAGAGGGTGGAGTTCGAACTGCCGAGCCACGCCGATGAGACTCACCCGCGTCACATACGTGACGACCGCCATCGCCACGATCAAGACGATGAACTGAGGTCTCATGTCTCGGCCCTCCGGGACTCGTGTGTTTCCAGTGCCATGCCGGTGATGACCGCCGCGACCGTGGCTAGAATGATGTACCACGTGCCCGGAAGGATGACGTAGGCCGTCACGGAGACCACTGCGGCCACGGTGACGACAGCCACGAGACGGGGCGAGACGATCTGCGGCAGCAGCATCGTGAGGAACGTGGCGGGCATCGCGAAGTCGAGCCCCCACGCGAGAGGATCCGACACGCTTCGACCAACAAGCGCACCCACGCAGGATGCGAGCAACCATCCGACATACATGCCGCCTCCGGACCCGAGCATGAAGTAGGGACTTCTATGCCCATCACCCTGCCCACGATAGTGGGTGATCGAGGTGATGTACGACTCGTCTGTCATCGCGAACGCCAAGACTCGCTGCCAGCGAGGCGTCACGTCGGACAGGTACGGCGAAAGCGAGAGACCCATCACCAGGTGCCGCAGGTTCACGAGGAAGGTGGAGATGACGATGATCGGGAAGCTTGCTCCTGCCTGGAGCATCATCACAGCCATCAGTTGAGACGCGCCCGCGAACACCATGAGTGACATCATCACCGTCTCGGCGACAGTAAGACCGGCTTGGATGGCGACCGCGCCGTACGCGACCCCTAGAGGCATTGCCCCGAGGATGAGCGGAAGGGTCTGGGAAAGACCGAGCCGCAGCTGATGTCGGTCATGAGCGGTCATGGTCTCAGCAGTGTGGACTCCGCAGGAGCCGAAGTGCAACACCTGCGGCCGCGTAGGCCAGCTCCCGGTGTAGGGTCAGCGAGCGCCCTAGATGAACACACCGCCCAGCGCGTTGAAGGCGTAGCCGATGATGACGATGCCCACGACGACCAAACCGAAGAACGTGCCGAGAAGCTCTTTCTTCACGACTTTCTTGAGCATCACGAGCGAAGGCAGCGAGAGCGCCGTCACCGCCATCATGAACGCGAGCACAGTTCCCAGACCCACACCCTTGGCGACGAGCGCCTCGGCTATGGGAAGGGTGCCGAAGATGTCCGCGTACATCGGCACGCCGATGATCGTGGCGATAACCACCGACAACGGGTTGCGACGTCCGAGCACCGCAGAGATCCACTGCTCCGGGATCCACCCGTGGATGACCGAGCCGATCGCCACGCCTGCGAGCACGTACGGCCAGACGCGTTTGACGATATCCGCGACCGCCTGCCAGGCGAAGGCCACGCGGTCGCGACGGTTCATCTCGGGCAGCTCGGCCTCGGAAAGGTGCGAGCCGTAGACGAACGGCTCCACGTATCTCTCCATCTTGAGGGCACTGATGATCGTGCCTCCCGCGACCGCAAGGACCAGGCCGACTACCACGTAGGCGATCGCGGTCTTCCAGTTGAAGATGCTCGCGAGCAAGATCACGGACGCCAGGTCGACCAGCGGTGAGGATATGAGGAACGAGAAGGTCACTCCCAGCGGCAGCCCCGCCGAGGTGAATCCGATGAACAACGGGATGGACGAGCAGGAGCAAAAGGGCGTGACGGTACCCAGAAGGGCACCCAAGATGTTGCCCCCGATCCCATTGAACCGGCCGAGGATCTTGCGTGTGCGCTCTGGCGGGAAGTAGCTCTGCACGTACGAGATCACAAATATCAGCACCGAGAGAAGCACGAAGATCTTGACCGCGTCATACAAGAAGAAGTGGACGCTTCCGCCTAGGCGGCTCGCAAGCGGCAGCCCGAGCACGTTCTCGACGAGGCGGCCGACGAGGACATCCAGCCACTCCATCTTGAGGACGGCGTCGTTCATCCACCCCAAGACATCACCGGCGACACCCATTGCACATCCCTTCGGTCAAGACACTTCGTGGCATCCGCGGCTACAAGCCGCACAGGACTTTCGCCACCCGCGCAAGCGCGGGCCGGTTGAGCCGGTAGTACGTCCACAGCCCCTGCTTGCGCGCGGTCACGAGTCCGGCTTCTTGCAGCAGGGCCATGTGGTGAGACGTCGTGGACGCCGACAGTCCTAGACGGTCCGCGATCTTGCACGCGCACACCTCCTCGGCGGCGCAGCAGGTCTTGGCGACGTCGGCTTCGGCCTCGCTCAGCATGGCAAGGATCTCTCGGCGTTGCGGCAAGGACAGCGCCTTGAAGGCAAGGTCCACATCGACCTGCTCGGCAGTGGCAGCCACACTCATGCTCGCTCCCCATAGTTCGATGATTGTCGAAGTAGTTGGGAGTGATAATGGCGCTTTGCGCAGCGTGGCGTCAAGCGTGAGCAACAGGACTGGGGCAAAAACCGCACTACGAAAAACGACCGACTCCGAAGAGCCGGTCGCCATCGCATTCTATGGTGGCCAGAGACGGACTTGAACCGCCGACACGGGGATTTTCAGTCCCCTGCTCTACCAACTGAGCTACCTGGCCGCGAATGCACATGCTACCGAGCACGCGCGGAGGGGTCAAGCACGCCTGGCCCTGTCTCCCAGCTCGAAGAGCAGGAGCGCCTCGGCCACACTTGCTCGCTCGAGTTCGAGCGCATCGACACTCTCGTTCGGCGCGTGGATCGCGCATGCCCCGTCTTCGGGACCCCAAAGAACGATCTCCGCGCCAGGCAGCGCCGCTCCGAAGGCGCTCACCAGCGGTATCGAACCGCCCGAGCCCATCGCGACGGGCTCTTTGCCGTACGCCGTGGCCAGCGCCTTACGCGCGAGACCATACACAGGGCCGCTGTCGTCGGCTGCAAAACCCGGACCTGCCGCTCCCGGGGTGACGGTGACACGCGCACCCCACGGGACCGCCCGCTCCAAGTGACGCACCAGCAGGTCTCGGGCATGGACCGGGTCGGTGCCTGGCGGCACCCGCAGGCTCACCCGTGCCCGCGCTTCGTGCACGAGTGCGTTGCGTGACCCCTCCACGGCAGGCGCGTCGATACCGATCACGTTCACGGATGGTTTGGCCCACAACCGCTCGCCCAGGCTGCCCGTACCCACGAACGAAACCCCGTCGAGCACGCCCGCTTCGCGGCGCAGGTCCTCCTCGGCAGGCTCATACCCCGTCCACGGCGTGCCCGTGAGTCCTTCGATAGCGACGTTCGCATCATCGTCGGCAAGCGTGTTCAGCGCGCGGATGAGCGCCATGAGCGCATCGGGGACGGCGCCACCGTACGTGCCCGAATGCACAGGACCCTCAAGGGTCCGCACCTCGACGGTAGCGTCCGTCACGCCTCGAAGCGACGTGGTGAGTGTCGGCTCGCCCACGCGCCAGTTGCCCATGTCGGCGACGACCACCACGTCAGCCGCGAAGGTCTCGGGGTGCGCCGCCACGTACTCTTCAAGGTCGCTCCTGCCCGTCTCCTCCTCGCCTTCGACGAGCACCTTCACCCCGACCGGCACGCGAGCTTCGAAGGCCCGCAGTGCCGAGAGGTGCATCACGATACCGCCCTTGTTGTCCGCGGCGCCCCGGCCGTAGAGCCGTCCGCCGCGCTCGGTGAGGGTGTACGGCGGAGAGACCCACGCGGACTGGTCACCGGGCGGCTGGATGTCGTAATGCGCGTACAACAACACCGTCGGCGCCCCTTGAGGCGCGGGGATCTCTCCGAAGACCGCTGGCGGGCCTGACGGCAGTTCGAGCAGTCGCACGTCGCAACCCGCCTCACGGAGCAACGCCGATGTCTTCTCGGCCGCCTCGAGCACCGGACCGCGGTCGAATCCCGGGAACGCGATGGAGGGTATCGCCACAAGGGCGCGGAGGTCGTCGATTGCACGCGGCATCCCTTCGATGACGCGAGCGCGTATCTCCTCGGCAGTCATGAGCACGCTCTCCTAGTCCTCCGAGGCGAGCACGCCGCCCTCGCCGTAGTCGTGCCGCGCCATGTCGTGGATGACGATGTGGACGCTGTCGGGCTTCGCGTCGACCGAGCTCACGATCGCATCGGTCACCGACTCTACCAGCCGCCGTTTCTGATCGACGGAGCGGCCTTCGAACATGTGGATGTGGACGATGGGCATCGTTAGGACCTCCTCGGCAAGGACCGGTGTGCGGTCG
This sequence comes from Actinomycetes bacterium, assembly GCA_021372825.1. Lineage (GTDB taxonomy): Bacteria > Actinomycetota > Coriobacteriia > Anaerosomatales > Anaerosomataceae > JAJFTR01. The sequence continues at coordinate 821 of JAJFTR010000084.1, read as the reverse complement.
TCAGTGTACCAGCGACGTGCGCCCAAGGCGCCTGTGTCGCCTCGGGCGGACTAGCGGCGGGCCGCCACGTATGCCCGGATCGCGTCACGCCAGTAGACCGCAAGGCCGGGTCTGATGTCTTCGTAATGTTTGGCGAAGCGCGGGTCGTCGACATACATCTCGCCGAGGTCGGCCAGAAGGTCGAGCGACATCGGGTAGAAGTTGCGGTCGATCTGGTCCCACCACGACTGGACGGCGTCTTGCGCAAGCTCGGAATCTGGCGCTAGCTCGTCGTCGAACGCGTCCAGCAGCTTCTCGTAGACCGCCTCGGCCTCGGCCTCGATCCGTAGCCAGTCGTCGGCAGTGTAGTGGACCGCCCGGCGCTCCGACTCCTGATACGCCTCGGTTTCGCCCCAGCGCTCACGCGCTTCTTCCTGATGCTCCGCGGAGTCGAAGCCTTCTGACGCCTTGAATGTCTCTTCTTCAGCCATCGGGATCCCTTTCTGTATCGATACGAGCACCCTGTCTATGGAGGCGATCATCCGGTCGATGTCCGCCCTCTTCTCGACGAGCCAGCCGCGCTGCGCTGCCAACGCCTCGCCCTTCTCAAGTAAGGGCCGCCCGAGAAGGTCGCGGATGTCAGCCAGCTCGAAACCGAGCTCCCTTAAGAACAGAGTCTCCTGGAGCAGACGGACGTCCGCGTCGGTGTAGAGCCGGTACCCGGCGCCGCTTCGATTCGACGGCCGGAGAAGCCCGATCTCGTCGTAGTGATGGAGCGCACGCACGCTCACGTGAGCGAGCCGGGCTACCTCACCTACCGTGTACGCCACCGTCACACCTCC
>JAJFTR010000075.1 GCA_021372825.1 Actinomycetes bacterium | reverse complement strand
CAAGCCCGATCTACGATCCCGACAAGGAGATTCGGATTCTCGGGACCGCCTTCTTCTCACGAGAGTGCGCCGAGACGATGGTTCGCGAGTGCGAGCCTGACGACTTCGGCGACGAACTGAACAGGGAGTTGTTCCTGGCGTTCGAGCGAATCATCGGGGGTCAATCCGATGCCCCGATGGATCCGATTGGAATCGGCTCGCTCGTCTCTCCCGCTGCGGCGCTTCGCGCCTGGGAAATTCGCGACTTGTGGGGAGAAGCCACGTCGGTTGCCGACACCACCCGGTGGGCCGCGGGATACCTGCGCCAGGCCAGCGAGAAGCGCTGGTTGAGAGACATCGGCCTGGAGTTCCTGCAGGCCGGAACGAGTCGAGACACCCTCGCGGAGGACGACCTGGCGGCCCTGCGCCAGAAGGTTCTCGATCACCAGATGCGCGGGAAGCGTTCCCGGACCGTCTCCCTGAACGAGGTCTTGACGAAGGTCCACGAGGAGCTGTGCAACTGGCAGGACGACGATCCTCGTCGCGTGTCCTCCGGCTTTCGAGACCTCGACCAGAGGGTGGGTGCCACCCCGAACACCTGGCTGATCCTGATCGCCGCTAGACCCTCGATGGGCAAGACCGTGCTCGCCACGAACATCGCCTACAACATCGCGGCGGCCGGGGCCCCAGTCCTGATCGTGACGCTCGAGATGTCGGTCTACGAGATCGGCAAGACGGTGCTCGCTCCGATTGCCAATGTGCCGGGGAAGGTGCTGCAGCAAGGGCCACAGGCCGAGATTGAGCGGCACCTGCAGGCCATCACGAAGGGCATCTCCGACGTCTGGGGTGTCCCGATCACTATGCTCGGGGCCCCGGCTAGTCTTGCCGACATCCGCCGGGCAGCCCAGGACATGATGGCCGCGCAGGGCCGCCAGCTCGGAGCGGTGATCGTGGACCGGGTTGAGTACGTGCAGGACCTGCAGAGGTCAAAGGCGTCCGAGTACCGCCTGATGCTGGGCAACGTTACCGCCGGCTTCAAGCAGCTCGCGAACGAGCTGGAGTGCCCGGTGTTCTTGGTCGCCGAGCTGAATCGTGAGTGCGAGAAGCGGGAAGACAAGCGTCCGCGCCTCAGCGACATTCGAGAGTCGGGCGCGCTCGAGGAGAACGCACAGCGCGTCATCGCACTGTACCGCGACGACTACTACGACCCCACGAGTCGCGACAAGGGCATCACCGAGCTGATCGTGCTGAAGAACAAGGGACCGATCGGCACCGTGCCTGTTGCCTTCGTGGACTCGTACCCACGGTTTGCAGACCTCGATCCTGAGTCGGCCGCCGCCTGGCGCGCCAGGCACTGGAGCAACGGGTCGAGATGACGGCGGACGAGACCGTGTTGAGCGCGCAGGGTGAGGTGGTGCCGGACGCGCCCCCGTCGGTAGCGTACCTGTGGTTTTGCGCCTACGAGCGCAAGCACGGCCCGTCGAGGGACATCCTGGGCCCGTACTGGGACAGCTTCCTGCGCTTCACAGAGGCGTCCTGGGACGACTTGTCCGAGGAGAAGCGCCTGGAACTGGCGCGCGATCAGGTCGAGGAGCTCGTCGCGGAAGCCGAGGCGACGCGCGACTGGCGTGGCGAGGTGCACGCATTCTACCTTCAGCAGCGACTGAAGCACATGACACATCAACGAGAGGGGGAGTCCGACTGATGAAGGCCATCACGACCGCGGGAGACATGCTGAAGGCCGTTGCCTGCGTGCGCCGCTTCGTTCCAAGACAGATCGCCATGCCCATCTTCACACGCGTGAAGATCGTGGCGGAAAACAAGCAGGTGACCATCGAGGGTGGCTCCTTCGGAGAGTGGGCGCGGGCCGGAGTGGTGGGCGCCAACGTGCGAGCTGATGGCGTGTGCGTCGTGCATGGGGAGACGCTCTACGCTCTGCTGAGTAAGATGCCGCAGGCCACGCCCATCACGATCGCAAGCGTGATGGGCAGGTGTCAGATTCTCGGCCAGAGCCGTGAGGCGTCGTTGCCGACCGAGGACCCAGAGCAGTATCCGGCCTTCGACGGGCAGGGTACGCAGGTGGCCGCGCTCTTTCCGATCGACACGCTGAGGGACGCACTGCGCGAGACCCTACCCTGTGTGGCGCCGGACAACGAGACCCGATACGTCCTGACCTACGTTCGGTTCAATCTCCACGGACAGACCCTTGATGTCGAGGCAACCAACGGGAGATGTGCGGCCGTCTACAAGACCGACATCCCGTACAAAGGAATCGACTTCAACCTGCTGGTCCCAGGGAATGCGCTCCGAAAGTTCCTGGCGGCGACACGTCTCATTCCTGGAACAGCGTTCGTGTCCATCAGCACGGGTGGCGGATTCACTATAGGGGTGTCCGACATCGACGTGACCATGCGCCCGTTCGAGGGCGGCACGACGTGCGGGAAGTTCCCGAACCTGCAGGGCATCCTGCCGAAGCGGTTCGTGCGCTCGGT
>JAJFTR010000065.1 GCA_021372825.1 Actinomycetes bacterium | reverse complement strand
GAGGCCATGTACGTGTTCCTCAGCCTCACCGCCAAGTCGCTCCTGGCATGGCTCGTCTTCGCGAATGTGCTCATCCCGCAGTAGCGCTCCAGGCGTGCCGAGTGAACGGCACCCCAAGTGTTATGACGGCCGGTCCTTCGTGGCCGGCCGTCCGCATTGCCGAGCGGGTAGCGTCGAGGTGCAGGCCGTAGTTCTACGGAGCGTGGTAGGCCCTTGATCACGGGTCTTCTGCGGTGGGGCGCACAGAAAAAAGTGAACGGGTCGAGGCATATCCACCCAACCCGTTCGAGAAACTGATGGTGCCCCCGGCAGGAATCGAACCTGCGACACCAGGTTTAGGAAACCTGTGCTCTATCCCCTGAGCTACGAGGGCGCGCACGTATTGTAGCGCACAACGCTCCGGGTTCGGCCAACCGCACGGGCAAGGCTGGACCGCTGCCGCATGCCCGGCGAGCTGCGGCCACGTGCGTGCATCAGCGAAGGCTCAGGGGGCGTCGCGCTATCCACAAGGACTGTCTTCCTCGCGCTACTGCAATCCGAAGAACACCCCACTGTCCTCGGGCGCACCGGCCAGCCGGAGCATGAGGCTGCCGCCGTCCACCTCATCGCTCGGCACCTGAAAGACCAGGTCGGCTATGGATGTCTCTCCGGGGCCCACCTCTTTGGTACTCCACACCGGGTTGGGTGGCGCCGCGCCACCCTCTTCTATCACGGTGCCCTTCGAACCATAGAACTTGTAGACCACATCCGCCCAGAAGCTGTCGCTGTCCTCACCGGTGTACTTCGCCTGGAGCGTGATCAACACGAACTGCTGGCCCGCTGGGGGCGGTGTGTTATAGGAGTTGAACGCAGCGAGCTCCTCGTCGGCGTGGGCATTCACCGACTCGATCTTGACCTCCCAATCGCCTACTTTGCCCACCGTCCCCACGGGCAGTGCCTCCGGATGCGCACGTGCGTCCGTGCCTTGTTCCGCGGTTGTTCCCTGCTCGGCGCCCGTCGCCGCAGTCGTCTCCTGGGTGGTCCCTCCGGTGCTCGTACCATCCGATGACGTGCATGCCGACACACCCATCACCGCGAGCGTCGCGAGCGTCGTCACCAAGATGGCTGTCGTGTACTTGCGCATCATGCACCCCCTGTGCCGCGCCCATTCTTTCATTGTACTTCGTATATGACCGTCTTCCGTCAGGATCTAGCGTGGGGCCGACTACTCGTCTCCCTGCGACGTGACGCGCGCTGGGACCGCGATGCGATGAACGGGTGTCAGGACATTGTAACTTTGGTTACAATTATACTGTGTGTTCGACGGAAGGCCCGGGTCCCACGGAACTCGGGCCGGGCGAAAGGGGAGAAGGATGGGTCTTGTCGAAGGCAAGGTTGCGCTCGTGACGGGGGCCGGTTCCGGCATCGGCCGGGAATCAGCGCGCACTTTCGCTCGAGAGGGAGCGAAAGTCGTGGTAGCGGACATCATGGAAGAGGGTGGCAGGGAGACTGTGCGGATGATCAAGGACGCCGGCGGCGAGGCGGCGTTCGTGAAGTGCGACGTCTCAAAGGACGCTGACGTACAAGCTGCTGTCCAGTTTGCTCTGGACACGTATGGCAAACTGGACTGCGCGCATAATAACGCGGGGATCGAAGGCCCGACAGCCGCGACGGGAGACATCAGCGAAGAGGCTTTTGACAAGATCCTGGAGATCAACCTCAAGGGCGAGTGGCTCGCGATGAGGCATGAGATTCCCGTGATGCTCGCGGCCGGCAAGGGGGCCATCGTCAACACGGCCTCTATCGCGGGAGTCGTCGCGTTCATGGGGATGCCTGCCTACACGGCCTCGAAGTTCGGTGTGAACGGCATCACCAAGGTGGCCGCCGTCGAGTACGCGAAGGCGGGCATCCGAGTCAACTCGGTGTGCCCAGGCGTGATTCACACCGCCATGGTCGACCGGCTTGTAGCGGAGACTCCCGAGATGGAGGGCGGACTCACAGCAGCCACGCCGATGGGGCGCATGGGCGAGCCGCAGGAGATCGCGGAAGCCGTCGTGTGGCTCTGCTCCGACAGGGCTTCGTTCGTCACCGGGCACAACATGGTCGTAGACGGAGGCTACACGGCTCAGTAGCGCCCGGCCTCGTCTTCGCGGTCGTCCTGGCGAGCAGGAGGGCCGACGCGCAGCAGCATCGGCCGTCACGGGCGGTGCTGCTGCGCCGCGTCCGGGCCGCTACGTGGTGCATGCGATTCGTCATCGACTCCGTGAGATACACCTGGACGTTCCGGGTAGCTATCTGTATGCGTACAAGTCGATGTCTGCGGGGTGTCCTAGCTGTGGCGCTTTTCCCTGACCGCGAACATGCGGGTCAGCGGCTCGCGGATGCGCTCGCGCGCTACGCGGGCGATGACCGCGCCGTTGTTCTTGCGCTTCCGCGAGGCGGTGTCGTCGTCGGCGCACAAGTGGCGCGCTCGCTGCAGCTCCCTCTCGATGTCGTCGTCACGCGCAAGATCGGAGCTCCGGGGGACCCGGAGTATGCGATCGCGGCGGTCGACGCGGATGGCGCGGTGCTTCTCGGAGACGAAGGCGCGGCGTCTTCAGAGTACGTTCGCCGAGAAGCCGTCGCGCAGCAGGCCGAGATCTCCCGGCGACTCGCCGCTTACCGCAGGGGCCGACCGCCGCTGGACGTGACAGGCCGCACCGTGGTCCTCGTCGACGACGGCGTGGCCACGGGTCTCACGCTGCGTGCTGCTATCCGGTATCTGCGGGCGCATCACGCAGGGCGCGTCGTCGTGGCGGTACCGGTCGCACCACCGGGCACCGCCACGCGTCTGAGGCGAGAAGCCGACGAAGTCGTCGTGCTTGCTGAGCCAGAGGCGTTTCACGCGGTGGGCCAGTTCTACTCGGACTTCTCTCAGACGAGCGACGCTGAGGTCGTCGCACTTCTTGAACATGGCGGAGGCAGTCCCGGCTGACGAAGAAAGGCCCGCCATGGTGGCGAGCCTTCTTCTACTCTCGAGCGGCGGCGTCCCGCCTATGGCGCACGCCCCACCACGATGGTCACGGTCGTTCCGCGGGGGACCTTCGCGCCGGGAAGCGGGTCTTGGTTGATCACGATGCCCACATCAGGGCTGATCTCGTACACGACGTTCGCAACCAGGTCTTTGGCCTCGAGGTCAGCGATAGCATCCGCCTCCGTCATGTCAGTGACATCAGGAACGCCCACAAGGTCGGGACCCTTCGAGACCACGATCGTGACTGTCGATCCGACATCAAAAGACACGTCAGGGTCGGGGTTCTGACTGATGACCACACCCTTGGCCACGGAGTCGCTGTAGTCTTCCGTGACCTTCACCTTGAAGCCCGCCTCTTTCAGCGCGGCCTCGGCGTCGGCCTTCTTCTTCCCGATCACGTTCGGCACTTTGGCAAGCTCGGTGCCCTTCGAGATGACGAGTACCACCTTGGAGCCCTTCGGCACCGTCGCGCCCGCGCCCGGTTCGACGGAGATCACCATGCCCTCAGGGACCTCCTTGCTGAACTCGCGCGTGATCGGCAGCGCGACCTCTAGTTCCGCGGCCTCGATCGTCGCGATGGCGTCCGCCTCGGTCATGCCCACGACCTCGGGTACCTTGACCTGCGCCACGCCGGCGCTCACCACGATGTCGATCGCGGTGCCCGACTCGACCCGCGTGCCTGCGGCAGGATCTTGGCGAATGATCTCGCCCTCGGGGTATTGGTCGCTGTTCTCGCTGGTGACCCTACCGATCGAGAGACCGGCTGCCGAGACGGTCGCGGAGGCTTCCGCCTCCGTCATGCCGATGAGCGTGGGTACCGCGACCGTCTTGGGCATCGCGATCGCCCACACGATGCCGCCCCCGATCGCGAGTACCAGCACCGTGACGAGCACCCATACCCACGGGCTGGTGCGACGTTGCGGCACGGGACGGAGCGGCGGCGCCTGCGGCGGGCGGACATGTTCGGTGCCCTCGACGGCGGGCATCACCGACGTCTCGTCAAGGTAACCGCCTGACGTTGCCGCAGGGGCCGACACGGTCCCGCCGTTGATCACGCGCTTGAGATCGTCACGCATCTCGGAGGCGGACGCGTACCTCTCGGCGGGGTCCTTGCGCATCGCCCGCAGGATGACCGCCTCCAGCGAAGGCGGGATCGAGGGGCGGATACGCCGGGGGGGCACAGGCTCTTCGTTCACCTGCTTGAGTGCGACCGCTACTGGTGTGTCGCCGTCAAAAGGAAGGCGCCCGGTGACGAGCTCGTACAGAGTGACACCCAAAGAGTACAGGTCGGACGCAGGACCGAGCGGCCGACCCTGCGCCTGCTCGGGCGAGATGTACTGCGCCGTGCCGAGAACCGAGCCGGTCTGCGTCATGGTGGTGTTGCCCGCCCGTGCGATGCCGAAGTCCATCACCTTGATGGTGCCGTCGGGGGTGAGCACGATGTTCTGTGGCTTGATGTCGCGATGGATGATGTCGTATCCGTGTGCGACAGCCAAAGCCGAGCAGACCTGCGCGGCGTAGTCGGCGGCGCGCATCGGGTCGAGCGGTCCGTTCTGTTCCACGAGCGTCTTGAGGTCGGTGCCCTTCACGTACTCCATCACGATGTAGTACGTGCCGTTGTCCTGTCCCCAGTCATAGATGTTGACGATGCTCGGATGTGAGAGATTGGCGGCGGCAGATGCCTCCTGACGGAAGCGTGCGATGAAGTTGGACTCAGCCGCGTAGCGCGGATGGAGGACCTTGACCGCGACGGTGCGGCCGAGCACCTCGTCCACTGCCTTGTACACGTCTGCCATGCCACCGGAGCCGATGCGTTCGGTGACCCGGTACCGGCGTCCGAAGACCATGTCGTCCACTCTTGCCTGCCTCTCTGCTGGCGCTTGTGCGCGAGCGTTCCCCTCGCGCTCATTCTATCGTATGTGCCCCACTCGCACGCGTTGCGTCTGGCCAGGGCGCGGCGTGCACGCTAGCACACCCTCGCGCGCTCACTTCACCTGCGCGAGAGCCGCCTCGATCACGGGTTTGGCCGCAGGCGCCGCGACACGCCCGCCGACGCCCGCGTTCTCAAGAACGATCGCGACTGCCACGCGAGGGTTGTCGGCGGGTGCGAAGGCGATGAACCACGCATGCGTGGCCACGCTCTTTCCCGCTTCCGCGGTGCCTGTCTTGCCCGCGATCTTGACGCCGGGGATCGCGGCTCGTGTGCCCGAGCCCGACGTCACGACCTTCACCATCATCTCTGTCACCGTTCCGGCGGTGGCAGGGTCGGTCGCGGTTATCCACTCGCGAGGCGTGGTGTGGGAGAGTACCTGGCCGGTCGAGTCGGTGATGGAGTCCACTAAGTAGGGTCTCATGACGACCCCGTCGTTGGCGATCCCTGCGGCCACCAGCGCCATCTGAAGCGCCGTTACCTGTGGACCGGCGGGGCTTGCGTGCTCGCCCACAGGTTGGCCGACGCCCGCCCATGCGGTCTCCCAGCGAGTCATCTCGGCCGGGTCCGGCATAAGAGACGCCTTCACAGGTATCTCAAGCGGCGGCTGTTCGTTCATCCCAAAACGCTCCGCTGTGGCCACGAGCCGCTCCGGCCCCATCTTGTCCGCGATCTGCGCGAACACGGTGTTGATGCTTGAGGCGGTCGCCTTCTCCACTGTCACGGTGCCGTAGCCCTCCCCGCCGTAGTTCGTGATGTCGGCGCCGCCGATCTTGATGCGCGCAGGGCCCGGGAATGTGGTCCCCGCCTCGACGATCCCGGCCCCCAAAGCCCCGGTGAGGGTCACCACCTTGAACGTCGATCCCGGTGGGTAGAGGCTCTGCGTCGCCCGGTTCACAAGCGGTGCGCTTTCCGCCGAGGAGAGACGTTCCCATTGTGAGTCGACATCCGCCGGGTCGTAGGCGGGATTGGCCGCGAGGGCTTTGACCGCTCCGCTCCGCGGGTCGATCACGACGCATGCGCCCCGGTGGTCGCCAAGCGCCTTGCGCGCGGCCGCCTGCACCTGGCTGTCGATGGTGAGACGCACGTCGTTTCCCGCGACCGGCGTGCCGGCCAGCGAATCGACAAGGTCGCGCACCGTCGCGAACGTGCGCTTGCCCGCGAGCGTCTCGTTCATCGCTGACTCGATGCCTGCTCGGCCATACCGGGGGCTGTAGTAGCCGACCACGTGCGCCGCGAGCTCACCGGCGGGGTAGGTGCGCCGGTACACGCTGCCGTCGGGCACGGACTGCGCGAGCACCACCGCGTCGCTGGTGAGGATCGCGCCGCGCTCTTGACGTAGCTCCTCGGCAAGGGCGCGCGTGTTGGCGGGGTTGCTGGCGAGTGCAGGGGCGGCGAACACCTGTAGGAAGGTGAGGTTCACGACCAGCGCGCCGAGAAGCACCGCGAGCACCATCCCGGTGGCGGTGAGTCTGCGCGCCACCGCCACGCGGCCCAGTACACCGGTGGAGCCGGTCGAGAGCATCTCGGCCTCGCGCCCTGTCGCGGAATCGCCCGCTCGCAAGAGGAGCCCGAGCAGGATGAAGTTTGCGAGGACGCTCGATCCCCCCCTGCTCACGAACGGCAGGGTGATGCCGGTGAGCGGAATCAATCGCGTGACGCCGCCGATGATGACGAACGCCTGCAGCCCGAAGGTCGCCACCAGCCCCGTCGCGGTGAAGGCGGCCATGTCGGAGCGCGCCCGCGTCGCGGTCGCAAGACCGCGGAGGCAGAACACGAGATACGCGATCACGATCGCCGCACCGCCGAGAAGGCCGAGTTCCTCTCCGATGGCGGCGAAGATGAAGTCGGTGTCTACGAACGGGATGCGGGTGGGAAGTCCGCGTCCCGGTCCAACGCCGATCATTCCACCCGCCGCGAGCGCGAAAAGGGACTGCGCGAGCTGATAGCCGCGCCCGGTCGCGTCGGCGAAGGGGTCGAGCCAGATGGCGACGCGTGTCTGGACATGCCCGAAGAGCGCATATGCCGCCGCCGCGCCGACCGCGAAGAGCGCGACTCCCACGATGACGTACCCCGGGCGTCCCGTGGCGTTGTAGAGCATCACCAGGAAGACGCCGAAGAACAGCAGACTGGAGCCCAGGTCTTTCTCGGCTACCAGCACGACAAGTGAGATGAGCCACATCACGACCAGAGGACCCAAGTGTTTGGCGGGTGGCAACCAGATTCCGAAGACGCGCGTGCGGGAGACGGAAAGGACCTCGCGGTTCTCGGCAAGATACGCCGCCAAGAACAAGACGATGAGCACCTTGGCGATCTCGGCCGGTTGGAAGGACAGTCCGCCCACGCGCAGCCACAGCTTCGCGCCGTTGATCTCGACGCCCGCGACGGCGGGTATCAAGAGCAACGCGATGCCGAGGAGTGCGATGGTGTACTTATAGCGCGCGAGCCTTTCCAGGGATGGCACCGCCACGAGTGTGCCGATGAGCGCGAGCACGCCCACGAACACCCAGCGGACTTGGCCCGCAGCCACCGCCGGATCGATGCGTGTGATGAATGCGAGCCCGACGCCGGTGAGTACGAACGCGATGGGGAGCAGGACCGGGTCGGCGCCGGGAGCAAGGAAGCGCTCGGCGACGTGAGCGGCGGTGAAAGCCGCCAACAGGCCGAGCGGCACCAGGAAATCCGTCCAGCCTAGCGTCGTGCGAGTCGCTGCATGGACGAGTGCGAAGAGCAGCAAGACCACGGGAGCCGCAGCCGCCAGCAAGAGGAGCTCAGTGTCACGCCGCGAATGCATGGCCGCTCCTTAAGGAGTAGCCGTCGGCTCGGCCGACGACGGAGTCACGCTCGCCGAGGGGATGAGGCTCCGGTAGCCGTCGAGGACGGCATAGGCGGCCGGGAGACCCTCCACCCGGATGCCGGATGCGAGCCGAGCGGCAGTGACGGGATCAAGAGCGGTGACGGGCACCTCCGAGACGCTCTGACGCCAGTTGAGCTGGATACCGGCGACAGAGCCGGGCACTCCTTGATAGACAGCGACGTATCCGTTCTCGGCAATCAAGAAAGCCTGCGAACGAGCGTAAGCGGTTGCACCCCAGTAGGCGCCGAAGACCACGGCCGCGGCCAGGACAAGCCAAAGAACGCGTCCCGGCCACACATGCCCTGCGCCAGAGGCGGCAGGGGCCACATCTGAAGCGGAGGAGCGGCCGGATGAGCCTGAGGGTGCCGCAGAACTGCCCGTGATGTCGACCACAACGGCGGTGATGTTGTCTTGTCCGCCCGCATCGTTCGCGGCGGTGATGAGCCGGGCGACGGCGGCCTCAGGTGAGGGCGCCGTGGCGAGCACCTGGTAGATGGCGTCGTCAGTGATCATGCCGAAGAGCCCGTCGGAACACAACAGCAACCGGTCTCCGGGCAGGGCCTCGACCTCGAAGGTATCGGCCACCATGTTCGGATCGGACCCGAGTGCGCGGGTGATGACGCTGCGGTTCGGGTGTACGCGCGCGTTCTCCGGCGAGAGGGTGCCCGAACGTACCATGTCCGCGACCATCGAGTGGTCTTGAGTGAGCTGTACGAGTTGGCCGCCGTTAAGGAGGTAGGCGCGACTGTCCCCGACGTGAGCGATCGCGATGCGGGCGCCCTCGACCATCGCGGCAGTGAGGGTGGTGCCCATGCCTGCTCGGCCGCGGCCTTCCGCAGCGGCTTCGATCACGGCGGCATTCGCGGCCCTGACCGCCCGGCCGAGCGCTTTGGCGTCGGCTCGCTTGGGAGCGTTGGCGAACAGGACCTCGATGGCGAGCTGGCTTGCCACCTCTCCGGCCTGGTGTCCGCCGAGACCGTCCGCGACCGCGAACAGCGGTGGCTCCATGAGGTAGGCGTCCTCGTTGTCGGCGCGGATGAGGCCGACGTCGCTCGCGCCCGCATACCACGACATCTGCTTGCGCGCGCTCATGCACGCACCACCTTGATGCGGTTGGTCCCGAGCTCGATCATGTCTCCCTCACGGACCACAAGGGGACGCGTCGCAGGCTGGCCGTTCACGAACGTCCCGTTGGTGGAGCCGAGGTCTTCGACCACCGCATCTGTGTCACCGGGTACGATCCGCGCGTGAGTGGAGGAAACGAAATCATCCGCGATGACGAGGTCCGCATCAGGTGAGCGGCCGATCACGATCGGCCCTGAGAGCTCAAGGGTCACACCGCGTATCTCCTCAGGTCCTTCTACCACCTGGACAGCCAGTCCTTTCGCTCGCTTGCGCGCACCGCCAGTCGCGACCATGCCCACTCCTGTGCGCACTGCGGCGAGCAAGAACAGGTAGAGCATGGCCAACAGCAGGATGCGGCCGACGAGCAGGATGACGTCGGCCACTCTAACTCCTCGGCTCGTGGTAGACGAGACGGGTGAGGCCCACCTCGACGACGTCCCCGTCATGGAGCCGGGCTCGGGTCACGCTAAGGCCGTTCAGGCGGGTACCGTTGGTCGAATCGAGGTCTTCGATCGCCCAACCGTCGGGAATGCGGATGAAGGCGGCATGTCGCCGTGACACGTTGGAATCGTGCAGGCAGATCTCGCAGTCTGCCAGACGCCCCACGATCACCTGGTCTCCACTGAGGGCGACGTCGTGCAGCTCATCGCCTACGGTCACAGTGGCAAGACCGCTCGCGGGGGAGGAGGTGGGGCGGCTGGTCTGCGGGCCGTCTGTCTGCTCGGCAAGCGCCGCACTCACCCGGAAACGTCCCAGTCTCAGGTCGTCGTGTGTCACGAACGTCACGCTCGGCCGTGTCGTCAGGTGGTAACCGCTTTCGCGCGCGTGGTCCACCAGATACGTGGTGAGCTCACCCGCGAGTGTCGGCAGGAAGTCACCGAGCTCGTCGGCGTCCTCCTCGGACAGCGCCACAGTGTACGCTGTCGGGACATAGACCTTCCCGACACCGACGGAGCGCCCGTCATCCATGGCGCGGCTGAGCGCCTTCGCGAGCTCGACAGGCTGGACCGGCGAGCGGAAAGCTCCTGCGAAGATGCCTTCTATGCCGCTGGCGATGCGGTCTTCGAAATCGGAGAGGATGCCCACTTTACCTGCACAAGGTCGGATGATGCCTACAGAATAAACATCATACCAGGCGCCGGTGTGCAAGCAGACGCGGCGTCAAAGAGGTGTTACGACCGCCATTCCTCGGGGCGCGCAGGTGCGCCGAGAGCGATGACGACCGCAGCGATGGCGAGCGGGCCTGCCACCTCGGGCGCCAACGTGCTGAGCGCGAACCCGGAGCCAGGTACCGCCGCCCACGCGGAGTAGCCGGCGAGCAGGACGCTAAGGCTGAGTGCGGCTCCGAGGACAGCGGCGGTTCTCGTGGCGCGTCTGCACGCGACGGAGCACAGGGCCGCTGCGACCGCCCAAGCGACCACGGTGGCCACCGGGCCGGGAGCTGCGAGCGCACCCACCGAGCCTGCCGAGACACGCACGACGTCCCAGGGGTCGACAAGGAAGCGCCAGCTCACCTCGAGGAAGGGCGCCGGCTTGCTCGACACGCCGGAAGCGAGCATGACGAGCGCCGAGGAGACAGCGGCGGCTCCTGCCGCCGGAAGCGGTTCGAAGGTGAATCCGAGCAGGAACGGCATCACCAGCGATGAGTGAGCGACCGCCAGGACAGGAGCGCCCAAGGGCGCGAAAGAGGAGCCGTCACCGCGACGCCCCACGAGGGCCCAGAGGGCGACTGCGGGAACGCCCACGACGAGCGCCGCGAGCCAACCCGCTACCTGCCAGAGTCCCGCGACGAAGGCGACCACGCCAAGAGCAAGACCCAAGCCCGGCGCAAGGACCGCGGCAACCGCGGTGAGAGCGCTCGCGGCGAGGACGGCGGCCGGGCGCGAGAGGAACGCGCTCACCCCCGCCCACATGAGCCACGCACTGGAGACAGCGGCGCACACGCGACGCGCGCCCCCGGAGTATCGCGCGAGGCGGTCCCATACACCCAGCTGCGCAAGAGATGGCCGCGTTGGCGGTCCAGCCTCGTCGTGGACGAACGCATCGACGAGTGCCGCAAGAGAGTGTCGCCCGGCATCTGGATCGCCTAGGTGTTCCAAGAGAGCGTCTGCGAAGTCCGCGACGCAGCGGTAGCGGTCCTCAGGGTCAGGGGCAAGAGCCGTCAGAAGCACCTGGTCGATGCCGATCGGCAGGCGGGGCGCGAACTCGCTCGGGACCGGAACGGGTGCGATCTCGGCGCGGAACAGCGCGTCTTCCGGATGGTCGGCATCAAAGGGGTTCACGTTCGTGAGGATCCGGTACACGAGAGAAGCGAACGCCCACTCGTCGGTGCGTACGTCGAGCGGCCGGCCCCGGA
>JAJFTR010000050.1 GCA_021372825.1 Actinomycetes bacterium | reverse complement strand
CTCCTTCGAACACGAGCACGTGACTGTGATGCGTCAGACGATCGAGAAGGGCCGCAGTGAGCGTGGCGTCGCCGAACACCTCGGTCCAACGGCTGAACTCCAGGTTCGTCGTCACCATCACCGATCCGGCCTCGTAGCGCTCCGCGAAGAACTGGAACATGAGCGGAGCACCCGGCCCGAGCGGCAGGTAGCCGAGCTCGTCGACGATCACGAGATCGGCACTGCGCCAGCTCTTGAGGTAGCGCGGCAGGCCTTGATCGTCGGCCGCGGCCAGCAACTCCTGGGAGAGCGTGACCGCGGTCGTGAAGCGTACGCGTGCGCCGGCATAGATCGCAGACAGGCCGATCGCCGAGGCCACATGCGTCTTGCCGGTGCCGGATGCGCCCAGACATCTCCCGCTGCCTCGCGAACTCACCCGAGCCCAGACCGAGCACGTCGTTTTTGCAAAGTGATGGCACAAGCGAGAAGTCGAAGGTGTCGAAGGTCTTTAGGCTCGGGAACCTGGCACCCTTGATCCTTGCAGCGAGTCGATGCTCGGCTCGCGACTCGACTTCGGCGGCAAGACACGCGGCAAGCGACTCCAGATGTCCCCGGCCCGCCTTGGCCGCATCGCGGGTGACCTCCTCGAAGGCGCCGGCCAGCCCGGGCATCTTCAGTTCACGTGCGTAGAGCCTGATCTGAGCGACGAGCACGTCTCCCTTCACGATGCACACACCGCCAGCTCGTCGTAGCACGCGATGTCGGCTTCGGGCAGCGGGATCAGGAGCGAGTCCGGCACGCGAATCGGCGCCGGGGTGCTGTGCGCGGCGTTCAAGGCGAGTTGGCGCACGCGCTCCGGAGTCACGGAGCCGGTATTGAGCGCTGACCTCAAGGCATCGGCGAGACTCTCGAGTCCGAACTCACGCGCGAGCAGCAGGACTTTCGCGAACGTGTGGTGACCGTCTGGAGTGTGAAGCGCCATGTCGCGCACGGTCGAAAACACCGGATCGGCGCTGCCGAGCGCGGCACACGAGAGCGCGGCCCGGGGTTTGCGCTCGAAGGCATCGAGGTAGTGGACCAGTTCAAGGACCGTGCCGCCGCGGTTGTAACTGCGAGAGTGGGCCGCGACGCACGACGAGTCATCGAACACCTCCACGCGATCGACGAAACTCTCGCTTCGAAGCGTGCGGCCCACATACGTGACGGGCACCGAGTAACGTACCCGGTCGACGGTGACCATCGAGGTCTTGCCCACCACGACCGGTCGGCTCACCGACGGCGAGAACGGGTGGGGCGGCAGGTCCGAGAGGGCGGCCGACTCGATCGCCCACTCGGCGCCGTGACGAGAGCGTTCGCGCTCGCACCACGCTTGCAGGTGCACGTTGAGCGCGTCGAGCGAGGGGAACGAGCGTGTGTGCGGGACCAGCGCGTTCCTGCGCACGTAGCCCACGAGGTTCTCGACAGACCCCTTCTCGTTGCCGCGTGCCGGCGTACAGAAGCTCGAATCGAACAGGTAGCAGGCGCGCAGAGCACTCAGCCGTTCATGCTCGATGCGGTGCGGACCCGCAAGGATCTTGGTGACGGCGGTCTTGGGGTTGTCGTACCAGACCTCACGAAACACGCCGCCGAAGAACTCGAAGGCGGCGACGTGCCCTGCGAGCAGCGCCTCGAGCCGTTCAGTCGTAAACGCGATCACGAAGGGCACCTTGGACGCCTTGGCCCGCATTCAGAAGAGCGCGACCTCACGCCGGTCGTGTCCGATCATCACCACTGCCGTGCCGAAATCCGCCTGCGCGATGTGTCCCCACGGGGCGGTCAGCCACTGTTCGACGACACGTACGAAGGGATCCATCACGGGGCGGGGGCGCGGACCGACAGTCCGGTAGACCGGTGGTTCAGGTGCCCCCGCAAGGTGTTTTCGCACCGTTTGTCGCGACCAACCCGTCATCCGAGATATCTCCCGGATCGAGTGGTGCCTGTTCATCTGTCTGATCATCTCGACGTCGACCATCCCGAGCACTGCCTTCCTCCTGCCACTGTCGACAGCGTCCCGGTTCCGGGATCACCTCGACGGTACAGGCGTCGGTGGGGTGGTCAACTTTTCGATGATCGAAAGGCCTCCAGGTGGTCAACTTTTAGAGTATCGAACACA
>JAJFTR010000045.1 GCA_021372825.1 Actinomycetes bacterium | reverse complement strand
CGAACTCGATCGAGGAGACAGAGCATGAAGCAACACCGCGGAGTCGTCTCAGTAGTCGTCGTAGTGGTCATCACTGCAGTCCTGTGGCTCACCGCCACACCGGCGAACCCGATCACGAATCTCGATAGGATCCGTCAGACGCTCGGGGGCCTGGGACTCGCGGGTATGTCGCTGTGCTTCGTGCTCGCGGCCAAGACCCGCCCCGTGGAGGCGTGGTTCTACGGTTTCGATCGCAGCTTCGTCGTCCACAAGTGGCTGGCGATCGGCTCAGCGGGGGTGCTCGCGGTTCACGTGGTCTTGCGCGAGATCATCGGCGCTGGCAGCGAGAACCTCGTGGTCTCTCTCGGCGGTCTGGCGCTCTTCCTCGTGATCGCGGGCGGCGCCGTCACGCTGTACGCCAAGCGGCTCCCCTACGAGCGTTGGCGCTGGATCCACCGGCTGATGGGGCTTGCGCTCATCTCGGGCGCCTACCACGCATACTCGCTAAGCGCGTTCCCGCTGCTGGCGCTGTCCCCGCTCGGCATCTGGATGGGAGTGCTCATCGCCGTCGGTCTGGTGTCCTTCGTGTACGTGGTGTTCTTCTATCGGGGCGTGAACTTCCGCCACACCGGCACGATCACAGACGTGGCCAAGCTGGGCAACGACTTCACCGAACTCACGATCACCCTGGATGAGCCCCTCCGCTACTCCCACGGGCAGTACGCCTTCTTGCGCGTCTTCCAGGACGGACTGGAAGACGCCCCGCACCCGTTCTCGATCTCAGGCGGCGACGGCAAGATGGTGACCTTCACGATCAAGGTCTCGGGCGACTTCACCCGCGACCTCCACGACAAGGTGCAAGTGGGAACCAAAGTGGCGCTCTCGCCGCCCTTCGGACATATGGACTTCGCGCACGGCGGCCCGCGCCAGCTGTGGATCGCCGGCGGCATCGGAATCACGCCCTTTCTGCCCTACCTCAAGGAGAACGAGGTCACGCAGGACATCGATCTCTTCTACTCTTTCCGAGACAAGGACGCGGGCGTATACGCCGACTGGCTCGCCGCCTACGCGGAGCGCAACCCGCACGTCGCCGTCCACCTGGTGGAGTTCGCGACCAGCGGCAACTTGGACTTCTCGGACTACACGCTACCCGAGGGCGCGCATATCTTCATGTGCGGCCCGCTTCCGATGATGAAGGCGTACCGCAGCTACTTCACCGAGAAGTACCCGGGCGCCACGATCACAAGCGAGGGCTTCGCCTTCCGATAGACCGCCCTCCGGAAGGCCGCTTACCCCGGCGCTTTCACTGCAGGGGTCACGCAAGCGCATCGGCGCCCTGCTCTGGACGCCGATGCGTGTGTGGGGATACCGTTCTCGCCTAGCTGACGACACCCTTCAGCCAGCGGAAGATCCGATCGAACTCTTCGGACACGCCGGGGATAAGGTGGTCCATGTAGCTGAACGTGTGGTCCCACCCGGGATTGACCGAGAGAGTGACCGGCACGTTCAGCCACCCCAGCTTGTCCGTCATCTCAAGTGATTGAGGCAGGAGCGAATCCTCAGAGCCAACGGTAAGGTAGGTCGGCGGGAAGGTGCGGAGCACCTCGTCCGATGCGAGGGCCGGACTCACGAACGGATGCTGATTCCTGGTGGCGAACTCTGGCCCCAGGTATGCGAGGTGCCACATCATCTCGACGCCTCCCGTGTTCGAACCCGGACGCAGGAGTGTCTGAGGAAAGTCGAAGACACCGAAGAAGAGCAGAACCCCGGCGAACGAAACGTCCACTCCGCCCAGATCACCGTTATCGAGGTCCCCGGTTCCCATCTTGAGAGCCACGACCGTCGCCGCCGAAAGATTCGCACCTGCGGAATCTCCGGAGATCACGATCGTGTTCGGGTCACCGTGGTATCCCGCGATGTGCGTCTTCACCCATCGCGCCGCGTAGATCACATCCTCCAGGCCCCACGGGAACGGATGCTCCGGCGCCAGACCGTAGTCGAGGTTGACAACCACATAGCCCTGATTCGCTATCTTCCGAGTCGGGCGGCGAACCCCCACTGGGGAAGAGAGACACCAGCCGCCTCCATGGCTGTAGAGAACGACGGGGAACGGCCCTGTGCCTTCCGGAACGTAGATCTCCGCAGTGAGATCGAACCCCTCTCTACTGCGCAGCACGACGTTCTCATGGACCTCCGCCACGGGCGCCAAGTCCTTGTTGAGATAGCTCATGTCGAGGCCAGCCCTCGCAAGAGGGATCTCATCGAGTGACGAACACACGGGCAGTTCAGCTTGCTGGCCGACGAGAAGCGATATCCAGTTGTTGTTGTTGGGATGTGCCATGGAATCCTCCTATCCACGTGCCGGTCGTGAACATCTCCACGCTATGCCCGATTCCAGCGTCGTGAAAAGGTTTACCGCGTGGTCTTTCCGTGACCGGAGCCAACTGACCGGCAAGCGGAGCATGCCCCGCCGGAAGACCGCCTACCCGGCGCTTTCACCCCAGCGCCGCTACGATCCTGTCAAGCGCCGCGTCGAGCACCGGCCGTGTGGTGGCGAAGTTCAGCCGAGCAAAGCCGCGCCCGTGTTCGCCGAACTCCGGCCCCACGCCCAGCGCCACTTTCGCGTGCTCGAGCAGCCACGCGGAAGGGTCGTCTCCCACGCCATAGCCACTGAAGTCGATCCACGCAAGATACGTGGCCTCGGGGACCGCCATACGCGCCGCAGGCAGCTCGGCCGCCACGCGCGCGGCCACGTGGTCACGCTGTTGCCGCAGGAACGCGACGGTCGCATCCAGCCACCCCCCGCCTTCCGTCCACGCGGCGCGGCTCGCCACTGCGCCGGGCGACCCCACGCCCCCCAACAGGTGGCTCGGCAGCGCAGCGACCTTATCAGCCAGCACGTCTGGCCCGATGTGCGCGACCGCGCAGCGGAGCCCTGCCAGATTGAATGGCTTGCTCGCCGAGACGAGCGTCACCGTGCGCGACGCGGCCTGCGGCGACACGCTCGCAAAGGGGATGTGCCGCGCCCCCGGGTACACCAGGTCTCCCCAGATCTCGTCGGAGATCACCAGGAGGTCGTGGCGCTGCGCCACGTCGGCGATGGCCTCGAGTTCGGCGCGCGTGAACAC
>JAJFTR010000015.1 GCA_021372825.1 Actinomycetes bacterium | reverse complement strand
CAGCCTCACCGAATACGTGACCCAGCACTTCTCCGACGAAGAAGACCTGATGCATGAGATGGGCTACCCGATCCTCGGCCCACGCCGCTCGCTCCATGAGCAACTCACCGGAGACACCAAGCGCTACATGGCGGCGTACTTCAACGGGCAACAGGTGGCAGCCTCCGAACTCGGACCGTTCCTTACGACCTGGCTGCGGACGCATATCGAGCATGAGGACATGCGGTTCGCGACCTGGCTTCAACAACGTGAAGAGGCGTGACGGCTGGGTACGCACCCATGAGCGTCGTTGCCCTCCAGGCAGCCCCATCGCTTGGCGGCACCGGTCCTCGGCGGTATGGTTCTTCTCGACGATCGAGTCGCCGATGCAAGCAGCCCACGACGATGGAGCGCCCACGCGATGCCGAAAGATGCGAAGAAGGACCCCCGGCACGCTCTTGACTCTGCTGAAGAAGGTTCACGCCCGAGTGACAAAGCCGGGAGGCTCGGCCGCGCCTTCTATGAGCAAGAACTGCGCAAACTCCAGATCGAACTCGTGAAGCTTCAGGAGTGGGTGCGCACCGAGGGACTCCGCATCGTGGTGATCTTCGAGGGACGTGACGCGGCCGGAAAGGGAGGCGCGATCAAGCGCATCACCGAGGCACTCAATCCCCGTGTGTGCCGGGTCGTGGCACTGCCGGCCCCCACAGAGCGCGAGAGCTCGCAATGGTACTTCCAGCGCTACGCCTCGCAGCTGCCTGCGGCAGGCGAGATCGTGTTGTTCGACCGCTCGTGGTACAACCGGGCGGTCGTCGAACGGGTGATGGGTTGGGCGAGCGAAGAAGATGTCCAGGAGTTCTTCCGCGAGTGCCCTGAGTTCGAACGCATGCTCATCCGGTCAGGCATCGTTCTGGTCAAGTACTGGTTCTCGGTCTCCGACGAGGAACAAGACAGGCGCTTTCAAGAACGCATCAACAACCCTCTCAAGTGCTGGAAGTTCTCACCCATCGACCTTGAGGGAAGGGACCGCTGGGAGGACTTCTCGCGTGCCAAAGACGAGATGTTCAAGTACACCGATACCAAGGAATCGCCCTGGTGGGTGGTCGACGGCGACGACAAGCGGCGCGCACGTCTGAACTGCATAAGTCACCTGCTGACGCAAGTCCACTACGAAGACGTCCTCCCGCAGCCTTTCACCTTGCCGCCACGAAGGCCTGCGAGCAAGGGCTACGTCCGCGTGCCCATCGACACCCAGACCTTCGTGCCGAGACGATACTGACCCGGGATCGCGGCGTACCACGTCTGCAGCCGCGTGCGCCCGCTCGGGCGTGAATCCTACATACCCATCGGTCGGGTCACCGAGCAACACCATGCCGAGGAGAGGCGCACACCGAGGCCGTCTACTCTTGCTGCACTCGCACGAGACGCTGGAGGGTTACCTCGAATCGCTCGCGGTCGTCTTCCTCGAAGGGTGATGGGCCGCGCGTCCTGCGCCCGGCTCGGCGCTCGCGTGCCTCGGCATGCCTCACCGCGAGTTCGGCATCGATGGTCGAAAGCGAGAATACATGTCCCCGTGGGCTGAGTGCCTGCGCACGCTTGCCGAGCGCCATCGCCGCAAGGCCGATGTCCTGGGTGACGACGACGTCGCCCGCGCGCAGACGCTCGATGATCGCGAAGTCGGCGGCGTCCCGGCCGCCCGACACACTCACGGCTTCGACCCCGGCCCGAGCGGCGAAGCGCCCGAGGTTCTGGGAGCTGTTCGCCACGACCATGACGCGCCAGCCCGCCGACCGGGCGATGCGGATCGCCTCACGGGTAACGGGACATGCATCTGCATCGATGAACAGGGTGCTCATATCGGCCAGTGTAGACCACGCGGTGCGACATCTGGGCGCGGTGCCGCTTCTCGACGCGTGCGAAGGCGCGAACAAGCCACCCGAAGGTGGCTTGGCGTGTGTGATGGCGGGAGTGACGGGGCTCGAACCCGCGACCTCTGGCTTGACAGGCCAGCGCTCTTACCAGCTGAGCTACACCCCCGCATGGGCGTCTGCCCGAGGCGGGCAGCAGACGAGATTGTAGCCAGCCATGAGAGGGATGTCCATAGCTCGGTGCTTTGTCTGGGCATGCCACCGCGCTTCTTGAGGCGCCGCTCGCATCACAGGCCGAGCTCCAGTTGCCCTACGTCCCCGAGCGGCTCGCCACGATAAGGCTCCACCCCTAAGATCGAGGCCATCTCGCGTGCATTGCGCGGTGCGTAGTCGTACTTGCAGTTGTTGAACATCACCCACGTAGTGTCACTTTGTGCGGAGAGTTCGCGGATGCGCGGCTCCCATTCGCGAAGCTCATCGGCGGTATAGAGATAGTCGAAACGGTCGGCCGCGCTCGCGGTGCGGCTGAAGAACGTCTCCCGGTTACGGCCATGCATCCGTACGTATGTCCATGGGCTCGTGACGGCAGTGATCGGCGGCATGGTCGCGTGTTCAGCATACTGAGGCGCGTCCACACATACGTACGTCAGGTCATGCTCGGCCAAGAAGCGCATCGTCTCGCCGAGTTGCCGGCCGGTCACCCACGAGGGGTGCCGGAACTCCACGAGTACCCGCATACCCTCGAGCTTCTCGGCTGCATACTCCAGATACCCCAGATGCTCGTGCGCGCGCGCGTGATCGGTCGCCGCGACGTACGGCGGGAACTGCATGAGCACGCCGCCCAGCTTGTCTGCGGCCTGAAGAGGACGCAGGAACTCGACGAACGCGTCGAAGACCGCGTCGAGAAGTTCGGCAGAAGGGTGGTGGACCCGCCCACGCTCGTCCACATCGGTCACAAGATCACGAAGCTCTGAAGGCATCCGTCGCTCATCGACGGTGTGCCGCGTCATGAGTCCGAACGCTTTGACATGGAAGACGAAACCTTCCGGTGTACGCTCCGCCCAGGCGCGAGCCACCTGCGGTCGCGGGATTGCGTAGAAGGGCGAGTCGGCCTCCACCGTGTCGTATCGCTCAGCGTAGTAGCGCAGCCTCGCCTCGGCGGACGTGACGGTGGGCGGATACCACGCCTCTATCATGGTCTTGTCGGTCCACGAGCAGGTCCCGACCCGCACGACGCCCATGTGTGCGCCCTTCCTCGGTCACCGTTCCCGGTGTGTTCCGCGGCACCGCGCGACGAGTCCGAACACCAGCCCGGCGATCGCTCCCAAGGCTGCCCCGAACACCGCTGCCTCTCGCGGTCCGAACATGACCTCAACGCCGTCAGCAAGCTCGACGTCCCGTGCGGCCACCAGACCGACCCACCCGTCCTTGATCGCTACCTCCCGGGCGGCGATGACACCGGCACCGCCCTGCTCGACGGCCACCGAACCTGCGGCGAACATGAGTTCTGAACCACCCTGGGTCACGCGGATATCGCCACCGGCGACGACCGCACCTGCACCGGAGCGCTCCATGCCAAGATCGCCCTGGGCGCCCACGGCCATTGCGGCCACCGTCGACAGCGCCACATCATGCGTGGCGCCGACAAGACCCAGCGCGCTTGAGGTGATCGTCGCATCACGCACGGTCGCAAGGCCGACTGCGCTACCCGAAAGGGTGAGGTTGTCCGCATCCAGCTTCTTGATCACGATGTCTTCGGCATCAAGGTCCTCGAAACGCCCTGGCTCCGCTGCCTGCGCCGCGTCTGTGTCCCGCTCGGTCATCGCTACTCCTCGCTCTTGGAGGGCTCATCTTGGGGAACATACCCGAATCGGGCGCAGGTCCTAGCCTGGAAGCGCGCCGCGCGTCGGCATTCGTCCTCGCGGGTGTACCGAACCGGTGCGCCCCGCTACGATTCCACACAAGCGGCCACATGAGAAGCGGAGGGTCCGCATGGATGACAAGCGATGGCGCGTCCGCCTCGCGATCGGCCTTGTCGCCGCATCGGCGGTGCTTTACAGCGTGCATTTCCTCATCTTCCGAGACACTCGCCACATCTTCATCTACCTTCTCGGCGACATCGCCTTCCTGCCTCTGCAGGTGCTGCTCGTCACCATGATCTTGAACGAACTGCTCGAGCGGCGTTCCAAAGAGGAGCTGATGGAGAAGCTCGACATGGTGATCGACGCCTTCTTCGCCGAGACAGGCACGGACCTTCTCGGCAAGTTCGCCTCCTTCGACACATCCTTGGACGCGGTGCGTAACAAGCTCGTACCGACACCGGAGTGGAAGACGGGGGACTTCGCTCGGGCCCAGGCGGCGGTGCGCGCCCATCACTTCGACATCGATATCACCGCAGGGGACCTCGAAGGACTGAAGCGGTTCTTGGCCGCGCAACGCCCGTTCTTGCTGCAGCTGCTGCAGAACCAGAATCTTCTCGAGCACGAGACGTTCACTGACACGCTGTGGGCAGTCTTCCACGTCGCCGATGAGCTCACACACCGCCGCAGTCTCGAGGGGCTTCCCGCTTCGGACCTGGCGCACCTGGCAGGTGACATCGGCCGCGCCTACGCGGCCCTCGCTGCCCAGTGGATCGGACACCTCGACCACTTGCGCATGCACTACCCCTACCTGTATTCGCTTGCCGTACGTACAAACCCTCTGGACCCTCAAGCGCGTGTCGAAGTGACCGCGTAGGATGCGGATCGCCTACATAAGCGACACCTACCTGCCCGAGACGAACGGCATCGTCACGGCGATCGTCCGTCATTCCACACGTCTCGCCGAGCGCGGGCACGAGGTGCTGATCTTGTGTCCTCGCTACAGCGATGGCGACCCGGATGGCGCTGAGCGGATCACCGTGGAAAGGTACGCATCCCGCACACCGCGCAGTAATCCCGAGACGCATGTCGCTCTCCCGTGGCTCCCTGGGATGGTCCGGCGGCTCCGGCGTTTTGCGCCCGATCTCGTGCACGTCCACACGCCGCTCACGATCGGTGTGTGTGGCGTGATCGCCGCCAAACGCCTGGGCATACCCCTGGTGCAGACGTATCACAGTTGGGTGCCCGGATTCATGCAGTATGCCTCCCCCTCGCGCCTGTTGGGCATCGACCGAGGGCCTCGCCGCACACGCGAATCGGCGCTCGCGTGGTCTCTCACGCGAGCTCTGTATAACCGCTCGGATGTGGTCCTCGCTCCGTCTCGGACCCTGTGCCACATCCTCTCCGATCACGGAGTGCGCCCGCCTGTGGACTACCAGACCAACGGCATCGACCGACGCGAGTTCCCGCCCAAGTCGAGCTGGGAGCTGCGACGGCGTGTCGTGCATTCGGGGCGCCTAGGTTTTGAGAAGAACGTCGAGGTCGTGGTGGAGGCTTTCGCGCGCTTCAAAGAGACCCACCCTGGCTGGGAGCTGCACATCTTGGGAGAAGGCCCTGCGTCGCCGTACATCACACGCCTGATCTCGCAGCTCGGCCTGGAAGGCGACGTGCGCCGTGAGGGGTTCGTCTCGCGCACATACCTCGCGGAGAGCTACCGTGAGGCTGACGTGTACGCCACAGCG
>JAJFTR010000090.1 GCA_021372825.1 Actinomycetes bacterium | reverse complement strand
GGGTAGGGCTCGATATCGACGTCACCAAGATCCCCGCGCGCGAAGAGGCGATGCAACCCTTCGAGTTCATGGTGTCCGAGAGTCAGGAGCGGATGCTCGCGATCATCGAGCCCGAGAAGCTCGGTGCGGCATACGCGGTATGCGAGAAGTGGGGGCTGCGCTCGGCGGTGATCGGCGAGGTCACTGGCACAGGCCGCTTCGTCGTGCGTGAGGGCGACGAGGTCGTGGCGGACATACCTGCGGCCACGCTTGCCCACGACGCTCCCGTCTACGATCCTGCAAAGGTACGCCCCTCCTATCTCGACGAGGTCAGCGCGTTCGACCCCCTTCACGGCGTCCAGCACCCAGGGTGCGGTTACGTGCTGGAAGACGTCCTGCTCGCGTTGCTGGCCAGCCCGAACATCTGCTCCCGGCGCTGGATCTGGGAGCAGTACGACCACCAGGTGATGCTCAACACCGTCGTGCTTCCCGGCAGCGACGCTGCGGTGCTGCGCATAGGTGACACCGGTCGAGGCGACATGACGTCGCGTGCCATCGCGGTCTCGAGCGACTGCAACGGCCGGTACTGTTACCTCGACCCCTATGTGGGAGCGCAGATCGCGTTCGCTGAGGCCGCCCGCAACGTGGCATGCGCGGGCGGACGCCCCGCTGCCATCACCGACTGCCTCAACTTCGGCAATCCCGAGAAGCCCGAGGTGTTCTGGACGTTCGCCGAAGCGGTCCGCGGGCTTGCTGATGCGTGTACGGCCTTCGGCGTGCCAGTGATATCAGGCAATGTGAGTTTCTACAACGAGAGTTTCGGTGTTCCGATCTACCCGACTCCGACCGTCGGGCTGGTCGGCCTCATCGACGACGTGAGCCGCACATGTACGATGGCGTTCAAGAACCCGGGGGATGTGGTGGTTCTGATCGGCGAGACAGGGGCCGACCTCGGCGGCAGCGAGTACCTCAAGCTCTGCCACGATGTCATCGCGGGACGACCGCCTGCGCTCGACCTCGATCTGGAGAAAGCCGTGCACGACACCGTGATCACCGCCATCGAACAGGGCCTGCTCGCCTCGGCGCACGACTGCTCGGAAGGCGGCATCGCCGTGGCGCTCGCCGAGTCGTGTATCACCGGAGGAGTCGGCGCCGACATCCATCTGGATGGCGACCTTCCAAGCGCGGTGCTGCTCTTCTCGGAGACACAGAGCCGCATCGTCGTGAGCGTTACCGAGAACAACGCCGAGCAGCTCATCGAGGTGTGTCTTGCGCATGAGGTGCCCTACTCGGTGATCGGCACGGTCGGGGGCGACCATCTCGTGATCGAAGGGATGCTGACTGCGACGGTCGAGGACCTTGCCGCAGCATGGGAGCCCTCACTCGAGCGCCTGGTGCATGGCGCGGTCGCCTGACGGTCACCGTAGGCATCCCTCGCGCGCGTGAGCACGGCGCGTGTTATCCTACAGGCACAAGCCCTCTCACCTGTTCGAGGACGACCTATCTCACGATGAGCTACACCGCTGCACATGCTCGCCCCATCCCTCCTGAGCGTCCCGACCGTCCCGAGGAAGCCTGCGGAGTCTTCGGGGTGTACGCGCCCGGCGTCGACGTTGCCCGCGTGACGTACTTCGCGCTGCACGCGTTGCAGCACAGAGGTCAGGAATCCGCGGGTATCGCGGTGGCCGACGGCCACACACTCACCGTCGTCAAGGACCTCGGTCTGGTGACGCAGGTCTTCACGGAGAGCGACCTGGCGACGCTTCAGGGGCATCTCGCCATCGGCCACACGCGCTATTCGACTACCGGGTCGAGCGGGCGCTGGGAGAACGCGCAGCCGATGGTGTCCTCCATCGGGCCCAACACGATCGCGCTCGCGCACAACGGTAACCTCGTCAACACCGTCGAACTCCGCCAGGCCCTTAGAGGCCGAGGCGTTCGCTTCCGCTCCACCACCGACTCAGAGGTGATCACCTCCCTTGTCGACCACTTCACGCAGAAGCACAGCTCGATCCGCGGCGGCATAAGAGAGACCATGCAGCTGATCGACGGGGCCTACTCGGTCGTACTCATGTCCGAGGAGACCTTGTATGCGTTCCGCGACCCGTATGGCGTCCGTCCGTTGTGCATGGGCCGTCTCGGTGACGGATGGGTCATCTCGTCGGAGACCTGTGCTTTGGACATCATCGGCGCCGAATACGTATGCGATGTCGGCCCCGGCCAGATCGTGCGTGTCGGTGCGGACGGCATGTCGGTCGAGCAGGCGGTCCCGCCAAGGCGGCCGGCCCTGTGCGTCTTCGAGTTCGTGTACTTCGCTCGGCCCGACAGTGTGCTCAACGACTGCAGCGTGTACGAGGCTCGCAAGCGCATGGGTGCTGCGATGGCTCGCTCGTCGCCTGCCGAGGCGGACCTGGTGATCGGTGTTCCCGATACCGGAGCACCGGCCGCCGCGGGATTCGCCGAGGAGAGCGGCATCCCCTATGGCGAGGGTCTCGTGAAGAACCGCTATGTGGGCCGCACGTTCATCTCGCCCACCCAAGGGCTCCGCCAGCAGGGCATCCGTCTCAAACTCAATCCGCTCAAACAAGTGATCGCAGGCAAACGGCTGGTGGTCGTCGACGACTCGATCGTGCGCGGAAACACCACCCGCAAGCTCGTGGCGCTGCTCCGCGAGGCGGGTGCGTCGGAGGTGCACATGCGCATCACGTCGCCGCCCGTGGTCTGGCCTTGCTTCTATGGGATCGACACCGACACGCAAGAGCAGCTCATCGCTGCTACCAAGTCGGTCGAGGAGATTCGCGAGCACATCGGCGCGGACTCGCTCGCCTACCTGTCGGTGGAGGACATGGTCGCGTCCACAGGAGGGGCCGCTGATGAGTACTGCCTGGCGTGCTTCACAGGTGAGTACCCCATCGACATCCCCGAGTCGGTGCGATGCGGCAAGCTCAGCCTGGAGCCCGTCGGGTGACTCCAGCGGCGGTCGTGGACGCCATTGCAGACGGCGCAAGACTCGGAATGCAGTTCAACCCTGTCTTCGCGACTGTAGGGGCGGCGGTCGCCGCGGCAGTCGTAGGCTATCCCAAGGCGCATGACGAGCGCCGTTTCTCAGCGGGGGTCGTGATCGCGATCGCTTGGCTTGCAGGCGACGGACTCAGAGTCATCGCCCGGGCGCGGGATGCAGCCGATGGGATCGGCGCCCTGCACGGCGCCGCCTTGGGGTGGCTGACGCTACTGGCGTGGGGGATCACAGGACTGGCTCTCGGGTATATCGCGCCTATGCTCGCAGGCGCTGCCGTAGGGCGGCGCGTCACCTTTGGCACAGGGTGGCTCACCTCTGCGACCATCTCCGTGGCCGTGTCACTTGCACTTGCCTCGATACTCGCTGCGCTGCCGATACGGTAGCGATTGTGTAACGCCCCGTGATTTCTCACTCTTTCGGAGACCTGCGGCGTGGGATAACCTGAAGGTCAGATTATCCGTCGACGTATGGTCGGCGGGCATTTCTTGAGGAGGGGAGCCATGAGGGATAAGAGGAGCGCGTTTTCGCGCGTTCTCGGTATCACCGTCGTCGTCGCTCTTGTCGCGGGGATGGTGCCGGCAGCCGGGCTCGGGGCCGTGAGATCCAGCAAAGGCGTGGGGCTGTCACGCTACGAGGCCGCAGCCGAGAGCGTCTCGGCGGGCGTGAGATCCCCGCTCCAGGTGAGGGACGCGACTCGTACGATCGTGCGCTGGGCGCCGGGTGTTCAGGCCGAGCAGATCGGCGCTGCCGCCTCACGCATCGGATTCAGGGTGGTACGGAACTCGAGACGGCTCGGGTGTTCACTGGTCGAGCCGACACGCAAAGGACTCACAGCGCCTGACCTCGCTGTCGAACTCAAGCGGGCGAGGCTCGCTGTGAAGGCGGATGTGGAGAAGGTGTACTCCTACGCGCAGGTAGAACCGCCCAACGACCCCTACTTCCCATCACAGTGGGCGCTGGAGAACACAGGGCAGACAGGCGGTACGCCCGACGCGGACATCGATGCACCCGAGGCTTGGGCGGGCAAGGGGTCCGGGTCGAGCGACGTGATCGTGGCCGTTGTCGACACGGGCATCGACATCACCCACGAGGACCTCAAGGACAACATCTGGCGCAACGTCGGCGAGATCCCGGGGAATGGCCGCGATGACGACCGCAACGGCTACATCGACGATGTCAACGGCTTCGACTTCTCCATGTACGACAACACCGTGTACGACCAGTCTGATGGTGATCAGCACGGCACCCACGTCGCCGGGATCATCGGAGCGGCAGGTGACAACGGCAAGGGAGTGGCGGGCATCAATCACGACGTCACCATCATGCCTGTCAAGTTTCTTGGCCCGTGGGGCGGTGGTGAGTTCGAGGGCGCTGAAGCGATCGTCTACGCGGTCGACAACGGCGCACAGGTCATCAACTGCTCGTGGGGCGGTTCGTACTCGCAGCTGATCGAGGAGGCCCTGCAGTACGCGGCCGCTCATGGCGTGGTAGTCTGTGCGGCCGCGGGCAACGACAGCATGGACATCGATGAGAACCGGGACTACTTCTTCCCCGCGTCCTCCGATGCGACATCGGTGATCACGGTCGCGTCGACCGACCACAACGACGAGATCTCCTACTTCTCCAACTTCGGTGACGAGACGGTAGAGCTTGCCGCTCCTGGCGAGGAGGTCACCTCGACACTCCCGTACGACGTCGCGGGCGTCTACGTGAACGACATGCCGTACAAAGTCGCCTTCCTGGCGTTTGCCGCCGAAGGCATCGAGCCGGTGTCCGCGGGTAAAGCGGCTGTCACATCGTCACTTTCCAAGCTCGGTGCGACGACATCGACACCGATCGTCGTCGTGGACGACAGCATGCCGTCTGCGATGGGCGAGACAGAAGGCGAGCGCCTGGCCTTCTACACGAGTGCGCTTGAGGGCGCAGGATTCACGTCGGTGAGCACGTGGTCCACCGAGCGCCAAGGCGCCCCCTCCTCAGCGGCGCTCCAGGGCAAGGTGGTCGTCTGGTTCACAGGTGCGATACAGGCGGGCTGGTACGAGGCCACCACGCTGGACGTAACCGACCGGGCGGCGCTCACCTCTTATCTGGACAATGGCGGCCGGTTGCTGCTTGTGAGCGGCGAGGTCGCCAACGACGTGGCGTGGTTCGACTCCGAGTTCATGGAGAGGTACTTGCACGTCCTGCCGAGTGACATGGCCACCTGGGGTTCGACGCTGCGCGGCACGCCAGACACGTCGTTCTCCGGCGTCTCGGGTACGCTTTCGAGCGCCTACACGATAGTCGATGAGGGCTGGTGGCCGACCGGCAGCGATCCCCTCTACCTCCTCGACGACGTACCCCAGTCCATCTTCGAGATGGGTGGGTACGGGCCGCTCAGCGGGACTTCGATGGCCGCCCCTATGGTTTCGGGGGCCGCGGCGCACATCCTTGCCGCAGCGCCGGGCATCGGCGCCGATGAGATCAAGGCGCGTATCGAGAACACCACTGACTCGCTCGATTCGCTTGCGGGTCTGGTCAACGGCAGCGGACGCCTGAATCTCGCCCGTGCTTTCGAGGTCTATCCCGGGCGACCGACGATCACGTCGCCGCGTAGTGGCGACGTGATCCGGGCTGGGCAGCAGGCGCTGCTTGCGTGGACGCCCTCGGCGGGCGGGTCCAGCGACGCGACTTTCGAGGCCCAGATCGGTCTCCCCGTCGTCAGCTGGGCCGAGGACTTCGAGGATGCGAACCTCGAAGGATGGGAGATGGACGGAACCGTGTCGTGGGAGACCACCACGTCGGCACATTCCGGTGGTTTCGCGATGTGGAGCGGTCGGATGTCGCCTGGCGACAGCGGCTCGATCGAGACGACTGTGAATGTGCCGAGCGGTGGCGGTACTCTCTCCGTCTGGATGATGTCGGAGGGTGTCGAGGGCGGTATGTGGGGCTCCGTCTACTGTGATGGAGTGTGGCTGGCAGACGTGTATGGGCCGACTGAGTGGACGAAGTACGAGGCGCCTGTGCCTGAGGGAGAACACACCTTGGCGGTGCTCGCGTACTTCGACACGATCGTGGACGAGTCCGAGACCGGCTACGTCGTCGTGGACGACATCAACCTGTCGGCGCATGAGTACCAGCCGCTCGCCACGACTTCGGCAGGCGACTTCGACGTGGACTTCTCCGTTCCAGATATCGAGACGCCGGACCTGTGGCTGCGAGTGCGGAGCAACCTCGATGGCGTCTCCTCGGGGTGGGCCTACGTCAAGAACGTCAAGGTCAGTGCGGATTCTCAGGCACCTGCCGCACCTGCCGAATTCACCGCCATACCTGGCGAAGACGGCGACGTGCAACTTGCGTGGACGGACCCTGCCGATGCGGACTTCTCGTACACACGCATTCTGAGGAGCGTCGCGGCAACACCATCTGGCCCCCTTGATCCCGAGGCTGTCGTCGTCTATGAGGGCGCCGGCGGCGCCTTCCACGATGTGGGACTTGCTTCGGGCACGACAGCACGCTACGCGGCGTTCGCGGTGGACGATGACGCCAACTGGTCGGAAGGCGCGTACGCTGAAGCGGCGATCGTCGATACCACCGGTCCCGAGCCAGTGCGGTTCCTCGAAGCGGGCATGCGGGAAGGTGCGGTCGCTGTGAGCTGGATGAACCCGCCGGCATGGCAGATCTCGGGTGTCAAGGTGCTGCGTCGCACCGACGGTTTCCCGGCTTCGTTCGATGATCCCCAGGCAAGCGTCGTCTTCGATGGCCCCGGGGCATGCGTCTTCGACTACGACGTGATGGACGAACCGGACGGGACCACCGCGTACTACTCGGTGTATGCCTACGACGCTTCGATGAACATCTCTCCTGCATCCAAGGTGAGCATCGTCTTGGACGTGACTCCTCCAGAAGGCTGCACACACTTCGTGGATCTTGATTCGTATCCCAACAACGAGACCGGGCAGGTAGTGTTCTTCACAGAATCGGCCGCGGTCACGCTCGGTGTGGATGTCATCGGCGCTAGCCAGATGCGCTTCAACCAAGGCGATGGATGGTCAGCCTGGGAGGACTTCGCCGATACCAAGGCGTTCACGCTGCCGGCGATCGATGGCATGAACGTGGTCCTGGCGGAGTTCCGCGACGACGCCGGCAACCTGCTTCAGACAGAGACTCTGGTCTATCACGATACGACGGTGCCTCAAGCGCCGACAGGACTGACGGCCTACAACTGGAACTACGGCGTGCGCTTGGTGTGGGACATGCCGGAAGACGAGTCGGTGGTCAGTTGGAACGTGTATATGGCCGAGAGCGAAGCGGGGCCGTGGATGCTCGCTAACGAGGAGTTCCCCGTCGAGTGGCCAGAGCATGTCGTGAGCGGCCTCGCCGCAGGCACGGCCTACTACTTCAAAGTGCAGGCGGTCGACGGTGTGGGGCACGAGAGCCCCGCCTCGCAGATCGCGAGCGCCACGCCTAACGAGGGCGTTGTGCGTGTCTTTGGGGAGAACCGGTACGCAACGGCGCTCGAGGTCACCTCGCGTACCTTCGCTTCCGCAAGCACGGTCGTGCTCGCCTCCGGCGCGGGGTATGCTGACGCTCTGGGCGCGTCGGGCCTTGCCGGAGCGCTCGAAGCCCCCGTCTTGCTGACCGAGCCGACACGCTTGAGCGCAGGTGTCGCTCACGAGATCGAACGTCTGGGCGCGACGCGGGTGGTCATCGTAGGCGGAACGAGTGCGATCTCACAGACCGTCGAGGGCCAGCTCGATCCCGCCCTGGCGGTGGATCGTATCGCGGGCCGGGATCGCTTTGACACATCAGCGAAGATCGCACGCGCCATCGCCGAGGAACTGGGTGAGGAGTTCGCAGGTGAGGCATTCATCGCCAATGGCTACGGCTTCGCAGATGCTCTTGCTGCCGCGCCTGTCGCCTACGCGGCGCGCATGCCCATCCTGCTCGTGGCGCCTGACTTCGTCCCGGAGCCGGTGGCGGCCGTGACCGAGGACTTGGGAATAGTCGAGGCATACACTCTCGGCGGAGAGGCGGCCGTGGGTGGTGATGTCCCGGCCGAGATGGGCTATGACGAGGAGTCCCGTCTTGCCGGTGCGAATCGCTACGAGACCGCGGTGGCGATAGCCGAGTATGCAGACGCGATGGGCTGGAACGACTTCGGTGTCACCGGGGTTGCTACAGGCGCAGGTTTCGCCGATGCGCTCGCGGGTGGGGCTGCGATCGGAAGCCAGGGCGGCGTGATGCTGCTGACCAGTCCGGACTGGCTCAGCCCCGAGGCCGAATCCGCCC
This sequence comes from Actinomycetes bacterium, assembly GCA_021372825.1. Lineage (GTDB taxonomy): Bacteria > Actinomycetota > Coriobacteriia > Anaerosomatales > Anaerosomataceae > JAJFTR01. The sequence continues at coordinate 6,417 of JAJFTR010000090.1, read as the reverse complement.
TTTTCGACCACGCCAGCGAGGTCGAACGCCTCGAGCTCTTCGGTGGACCGAACGCCGTGAGCGACGATGTGATGCAGCAGATCATCGATGTGTTCATGTACGGGGGGTCGCCGTTCTAGGGTGCTCCACCGTAGACGCGAGGAGCCCGGGCCTTCCCCGGGCTCCTTCGTTTCCCGCCGACAAGCGTCGCGTCGTCTAGAATGGAGACGCAACCATGCCGAGAGAGGACCAAGATGGCCGACACGCCCGACAAGCCGATCTCGTACCGTGACTCCGGGGTCGACATCGACGAGGGAGCCCGGGCTGTCGAGCGCATCCGGGAGTCGGTGCGTTCGACCTACCGCCCTGAGGTGATCGGGGACATCGGTGGCTTCGGAGGGATGTTCTCGGCCGCTTCCTTCAAGGACATGGAAGATCCCATCATAGTGAGCGGGACCGACGGGGTCGGCACGAAGCTCAAGATCGCTCAACTTCTGGGCAAGCATGACACCGTGGGGATCGATCTTGTGGCCATGTGCGTCAATGACGTGCTGGTCACCGGCGCCGAGCCGCTGTTCTTCCTCGACTACGTGGCGGTAGGCAAGCTCGACAGCGAGAAGATGACCGCCATCGTCTCGGGCATCGCGGAGGGATGCCGTCAAGCGGGATGTGCTCTGATCGGCGGTGAGATGGCCGAACACCCTGGCATGATGGAACCCGACGATTACGACCTCTCGGGCTTCTGTGTGGGCGTCTTGGACCGCCCGAAGGCTGTGACGGGCGAGAGTATCACACCTGGTGACGTGGTGCTTGGTCTGGGGTCGAGCGGGGTGCACTCAAACGGTTTTTCGCTTGTGCGGAAGGCGATCGTCGAGGGCCACGAGAGCGAGCTCGACCTCCCGCGCGTCGACCTTGGGGGAGAGAGCCTGGGCGAGACACTGCTCGTCCCCACGAGGATCTACGTGAAGGCTGTGCGCAAGCTGCTTGCGCAGAACATCCACGTGAAGGGGATGGCGCATATCACAGGAGGCGGCATCACCGAGAACCTCGCGCGCGTGCTGCCCGCGGACTGTTCGGCGCGCCTCGTGCCGGGCGCGTGGAAGATCCCGCGGATCTTCGAGGTGCTGCGCACAGCGACCGCGCTGGGCGACGATGAGATGTACCGGACGTTCAACATGGGCATCGGGTTCGCAATCGTGCTCGACCCCGCTCATGCGCCCGAGGCGGCGGCGTCTTTGCGGGCTGCGGGAGAGTCTGTCTATGAGATAGGCGATATCGTCGAGGGTACGGGGGAGGTCGTCTATGGCCGATCAGACGTTCACTGACGAGGAGCTGTTTCCGAAGATCCATGTGATCACCGACGACGAGTTCAGGGTGGGCGTGCTGATCTCGGGAAGCGGCACCAACCTGCAGGCGCTGATCGACGCGTTCGCCGCGGGAGTGATCGACGGGCAGGTCGTGGTGGTGATCTCCAACAAGTACGACGCTTTCGGCTTGGTGCGGGCCAAGCGCGCGGGAATCCCCACGGAGCTCGTCGACCCCGCACGATTCCGGTCGATCGAGGAGTACAACCACGCCATCACCGAAGTGCTTCTGCGCTACGAGGTGAGCCTTGTGGTGATGGCGGGCTACATGCGCCTGCTGGGGCAAGAGGTGCTCTCGGCATTCGAGGGCAAGGTCATGAACCTCCATCCCGCGCTTCTCCCGGCTTTCCCGGGCGCCTCGGCGATCCGCGACGCGTTCGAGTACGGTGTCAAGGTGACCGGAGTGACAGTGCACTTCGCCGATGAGGCTTTCGATCGTGGTCCCATCATCTGTCAGGAAGCCGTGCGCGTCGAAGAGGACGACACCGTCGCGACTCTGGAGGCGAAGATCCACGAGGTCGAGCATCGTCTCCTGGTGGAAGCGGTCAAGCTGTTCTCGCAGGGCAGGCTCGAGATCGTAGGGCGTAAGGTGAAAGTTCTGCCCGAAAGCTGAACGTTTCTCGTGCAAGTCTCAAAATACCCCATCTGACCTGCTGGTTTAGATTCTGTTTAGGTCGCCTCGTCACTATGGTGACGCGGGATCCGTCGCGGCGACGGGGAGGAACCGCGACGGGCCCGTCCGAAAGGGGGCGTGCCATGGAACAGAAGACATCGACCGGCCGTGAGATGGCGTCAGAGGTGGACCGTCATCGCCGCAACTCTGTGTTCCGCCCAGCCTGGGAATCACTCGCCCACGCCTATCAGGCGCTGGACGCAGGCGACCTCGCTGCTGTGCGCGAAGGCGTGGCTGCGAGTCTGGCTCACGCGACGAGACTGTTGTTGCGCTCACGAGGACTACCGCCGACCACCCACGTGGACCTAGGCACCAGCTGGGCCGTCGTCGAGATCGTGCTCGGCGAGCGGGCCGGCGGTCTTGCCAAGTCAGCGAGCGACCTTATCGGCCTGAGTGGTCTCCCCGAACAGATGCTTGCCCAAGCCGAGATGAACGCCGCCCGCTCGGCGGTGCAGTCCGCAGCGGCCCTCGTCGCGCTGATCGAAAGTGAGGTGTACAGGTAGAATGTTCGTTTGGTCACCGATGGATACGATGTGCAGGAGATCTGTGGAGTTCATCGACTACAACCGGCCGCACGTGCCAGGCGCTCCCGCTGTCCCGCTTCGCGAGACATGCCGGGTGGCCGCCGACAAGACGATCCCTTTGTGGTCCTACCATGCTCGTCGGCTCGTGCAGGGCGGATGCTCCCGTGAAGTGGTGGCTCGCGTCACCGAAGCCGTGGAAGAGGCTCTCGGCCGATACTCAGAGCCCGTCACGTCACGGGTGCGTCTCACAGCGATAGTCCTCACTGATGGCACCCCGTCGATCACAGTCGAGAGGCGATTGAGTTCGCTCGACGCGCCCCGCGGCGTTCGCGGCGTGCCGATCGTCATGCCCAGGCCCCCGGTCCTGCCGAGTGGCGCCGCCAAGCCTGCCGACCGCTCGTATTGGGACGCGGCCCAACGTCGCGCCCGGGAGAAGGGCGGCGACCAGGCGATCATCATGGACGAGGTGGGCACGATCCTCGACGGCGGCACGGCGACCGTCATGTTGCGCAAGGGCCGAACACTCACGACCCCGCCCGTCCCCCATGCCGTCGCCGGAGTCGCTCGCGCGTGGGTGATCGACCATGCAGGCGAGCTGGGCGTCCGGATGGAGATCCGCCCCCTCATCGTGGAAGACCTGGACCGGTCCGACGAAACGGTGTTCGTGAACGCCTACGGGGGTGCGCGTGCTATGCAGGGCAAGGCGGACAATCTGGCCACACGCATCGACGCTCGCCTCAAGAAGCTGTGGGGATTCTGACGCGACGGGCGCCCACAGTGAGGTGTCTTCCGCCTTTTGGCGCGCACGCCGGGTCCGTCTTGTAGGACAATAGGTCGCACACATCAGCGGCGAGGAACGGGGCATCCGGCATGGATCGTGTCAGCATCAAGCGCGCGCTCGTCTCGGTCACCGACAAGACGGGCATCGTCGAGTTCTGCTCGGCGCTTTCAAGCGAGTTCGGAGTCGAGATCGTCTCCACAGGGGGTACCGCCAAGGCTCTTGCCGAGGCGGGCGTGCCGGTGCGGCCCATCGACGACTTCACGGGCTTCCCGGAGATGATGGACGGCCGAGTCAAGACGCTCCACCCGCGTGTGCACGGGGGTCTTCTCGCGCGCCGAGACGTCCCCGAGCACATGGCGGCTGCCGCAGAACACGGGATCGGAATGATCGACATGGTGGTCGTGAACCTGTACGCCTTCGAAGCTACCGTGGCTCGCGAGGGCGTGAGTGAGGCCGAGGCTATCGAGAACATCGACATCGGTGGGCCGAGCATGCTCCGCTCGGCGGCGAAGAACTTCGAGAGCGTGACGGTGGTGACCGATCCGGCGTGTTATGGATCCGTGCTCGCCGAGATGCGCGAGAACGGCGGCGCGACGATGCGCGAGACCCGGCGTGCGTTCGCCACCGAGGTGTTCCGACTGACGAGCGCCTATGACAGTGCGATTTGGATGTACCTTTCGGGCTACGCGCAAACACCCTTTCCACACGAGCTGCGCTATCGGCTGGAGAAGGTCCAAGACCTGCGCTACGGCGAGAACCCGCATCAGCAGGCGGCCTTCTATCGCCTGCTGGATGCGGCCGAGCATACCCTTGCGCGGGCCGAGCAGCTCCAGGGCAAGGAGCTCTCGCACAACAACATCCTGGACACCGACGCGTGCTGGAGCGCGGTACGCGAGTTCGACGAGCCGGCGTGCGTGATCGTCAAGCACACGAATCCGTGCGGTACCGCGGTCGGCGCCGACATCGTGGAGGCCTACACGCGTGCGCATGCGGCCGATCCTGTCTCGGCGTATGGCGCGGTGATGGCGTTCAACCGCACGGTGTCCGCCGCGCTCGTCCAGGCGGTGTTCGACAACAAGCAGTTCGTGGAGGTCATGATCGCGCCTGACTATGAGCCGCAGGCACGTGAGCTCCTGAGCACGAAGAAGAACCTGCGTGCGCTTCGCACCGGCGGAGTGCGTGCCCCGGGCGGTCAGCGGGAGTGCCGCTCTGTGGAAGGCGGCATGCTCGTGCAGACCTCCGACAGCGTGAGCGAGGACCCTCAAAGCTTCCGGGTGGTCACCAAGCGTGCGCCCTCAGAGGAGGAGATGGTGCAGCTGCTCTTCGCATGGAAGGTCGCCAAGAGCGTCAAAAGCAACGCCATCCTGCTCGCCAAGGACTTCGTGAGCGTGGGTGTGGGCGCCGGGCAGATGAACCGGGTGAACTCGGCGCGCATCGCGGTGGCCGAGGCGGGCGAGAAGGCTCGCGGCGCCGTGTGCGCCAGTGACGCGTTCCTGCCCTTCCCTGACACGCTCGACGTCGTTGGCGCCGCGGGCGTGACAGCGCTCATCCAGCCCGGCGGGTCGATCCGCGACGAAGAGTGCATCGCCAGGGCGGATGAGCTGGGCATCGCCATGGTCTTCACCGGGTTTCGGCACTTCCGTCACTGACGGATAGCAGGCTGATGCCTAGCCCCCGCGCTCGTCTTCGTGCACGACATGCACGGTGCGCACGGGGGTCGCGAAGTCGAGTCCCTCCTCGGCGAAACGCGCGTGCACGCGCTTGATGAACTCGCTGCGCAGCACGAACTGGTCTGAGAATTCGGCGGCGCGCAGCACGGTGAGCGTCTGGACCTGCGAGTCACCGAGCGCCTTGAAGCGCACCACAGGCTCCCACCCTTCGATCGCGGGCTGAAGGACGCGCATCACCTCGGAAGCGACGTCGGCGACGACCGCTTCCACCCGCTCGAGGTCGGCGCCGTAGGGGACACCGAACTCCACGGAGACAGAGAGCGGCTGCTCGGGCAGAACGAAATTGGTGACGATGGTCTGGGCGAGCTTGGCGTTCGGGACGATCACGAGGTTGTCCTGCGGCGTGCGCAGGGTGGTGTAGCGCCACGTGACATCCTCGACGGTTCCCTCCTGGCCACCTTCGAGAAGGAGATAGTCCCGTGGGCGGATCTGCCTCGACACCACGATCTGCAGTCCCGCGAAGAGGTTCGAGAGGGTGTCCTGCAAGGCGAGCGCAACAGCAAGACCGCCGACACCGAGCGCGGTGAGCACAGGGGTGATCGAGATGCCGAGCGCGTTTAAGATGAGCATCGCGCCGACAAGCACCACTGCGACGCGTGTGAGGTTGACGAAGATCGTCGTCGACGGCAGCGGGCCCTCGGCCGAGACCGCATACCCTCGCACGAGACCCACGGCGATGCGCGTCGCCGCGATCGTGATCGTCACTCCCGCCACCACGAGCAAACCGCGCTCTACGACGCCCGCGAGCCGGGCGTTCCAGTCGCCGATGTTCAAGGCGAGTGCGCCACCGGCAAGCGCTGCCCACCAGATGGGGAAGCGGCTCACCCCCTTGAGCACGATGGCCCATGCCTTCCACGAACGTTTGCGCGCGAGCGTGTACAGGTTGCCCACGATGAGGATGTCGATGAAGGCGCCGACAAGCGCACCGCCCGCCACACAGACAGCAAGAGTGCCCATTTCGGTGAGCTCGGCTCCAAAAAGGCGCATGTGTTCTCCTCGCGTCAGCGTGTGTGCTTCGATGGTACCCCGAACCGGCCAGGACTGCGCGAGCACGGGTGCGCAGCACTGCCGAGCAGCGCCGCGCCCGTTTGACCCTCTGGGGGCGAGCGGATAAACTACCCTTTGCGTTTGCGGCCGGATGGCCGGACCGTGACGTGCAGGTGAGGGCCGTTAGCTCAGCTGGCAGAGCAGGGGACTTTTAATCCCAAGGTCGCAGGTTCGAGACCTGCACGGCCCACCACGAAGATCACGCGAATGCGTGGCGCATAGGCCCCCATCGTCTAGCGGCCAAGGACTCCGCCCTTTCAAGGCGGCAACAGGGATTCGAATTCCCTTGGGGGCACCAACAGACTAGCAGCCCGCCTGT
>JAJFTR010000083.1 GCA_021372825.1 Actinomycetes bacterium | reverse complement strand
GGCGCAACCCGCAGACCGGGGCCGAAGGACGGCATCACGTGCACGCTTCTATCATCCAGAGAGCGGTTCGCCATGCCGTACAGGCCTCTGGGGTCGACAAGAATGCGGGCTGCCATACGCTGAGACACTCGTTCGCGACGTACCTGCTGGAGAACGGGTACGACATCCGCACGATACAGGAGTTGCTCGGTCACAAGGACCTTCGCACCACGATGATTTACAAGCATGTGCTGAACAGAGGTGGCAGAGGAGTGCGTAGCCCGTTCGACGCGCTGTGAAGGGCGTGCCTACGGAGACTCGATAAGACGAGAGTGGAAAGCATGTACTGGCAGGCTTGGCTGGCAAAGCGCACAATGTGGATACGAGCACTGGAGTGTTACCGAGAAGCGCACTGCGCCGACAGTGGCTCTCCAATACTGCAGAAGTATTGTTAGGACTACTGGGGGTCTCGTGGTACTCAGCCCAGATGCGAGGGCGCTCTCGACCACGATGCGGCGCAGCGCGCCTCTTCTATTCGAGTGGGCATCCGGCATACTCCGACAGGCCATCGTGGGGTGCTCGGGTGAGGTTGACTTCATCTACCGCCTGGGCACCGCCGCGCAGAACGGTCCTACCGTGAATGGCCCACACAGCGCTCACCTGTCCTCTCGCTTCGCAGTCGTGCACCAGAAGCCCATAGTCGCAATGAAGCCGGGTGGGCGCTGCGAGCTTGGCGACCTGTTGGTGGTGGTGAAGTACCACCTCCTGGACGGCACTACGGAGAAGAAGAGCATCATCTACCAGGTCAAACTCACTGACTCAAAGCGCGCCCAGTGCAAGATCGACCAGAAGCAGCTTCGCCTTCTCAGAGACTGGCCGGACTTCGAGTTCGGGCGCAGACGTGACGGTGGTCCGCGAACCTACAGGATTCGGCCCCTTACTCTCGAGTTCGGTTCATACATGCTCGAACCTCGTCGCGCGCGCAACACAGACGTCCTCGACCCATGGGTTGCGGACGTCCCCCTGCTCCTCGGCGAGCAATCACTCGTCTGGAGACGCACTTTCGGATTCTGCCCGACTGCCTGGCAGGTGAGTCAGGACGGTCCGAAGTCAATCGCCTTCAGCAAGCTCGCACACACGACTCCCGATGCCGACGCGCTTGTCTCGCAACTGGCTTTCTGTCTGGGCGAGCATCATTCGAATCTGCCTGTGGATGACCTCGTGTCGAGCCTCTGCCGCTATGTGGGCCTCGACCCAGATCCACCCGACGAGTTCGACGGCTACATTGGCAAAGAGACTCGTTCGAGTGGTTTTGGTGTGCTGGAGCTGAACGTCAAACAGTCCAGAACCGGCCGATCGGAGCCCGGCCCAGAGTCCTAACCCGCGCTTCCTTAGTGTCACTCTGCCCCTGTGGGCTACCTGATGAGAGTCGGGTAGGCTCGGATCCGGCGGCGGAGTGACCCACCGTGCTTCTGTCACCCGCACAGGGTTGACCGTCGGCTGTTACGTCCCCCGCCGCCGGGTACCGAGGGTCGCCGCGTGACCTGATAGGAGCCTGGCCAAGAGGCCCCAGCTAAGGCGTGTCCGCCGACGACCCCACCGTTTGGACTCGTCGGAGGGGGACAGTGATGATCGTAATCGGCATCGACCCGCACATGAAGACCCACACCGCAGTCGCGCTTCACGCCGCGACCGGCGCGCGGGCAGGGGAGCGGACCGTGGCTTGCAGCGAGACCGGGTACGAGGCCCTGCTTGTCTGGGCGCGTTCTCTCGGGGATGAGCGCCGCTTCGCCGTCGAGGACTGCCGGCACGTCTCGGGGAGCATCGAGCGCTTCTTGCTCCCGAGAGGTGAGACGGTTCTCCGCGTCCCGCCCAAGATGATGGCCGGAGCGCGCGCATCGGCCCGAACCTACGGTAAGTCCGATCCGATCGACGCCGAGTGCGTCGCGCGCGCCGCGCTGCGCGAGCCGGACCTTCCGGAAGCGTCGCTCGCAGGCCCCGGGCACGACCTACGTCTGCTAGTCGACTACCGTGACGACCTCGTAGGGGAGCGCGCACGCATCCAGAAACGTCTGCGCTGGAACTGTCACGACCTCGAGGTCGCACTCGAGCTCCCGCCACGTGTGCTCGACCGCTACGTGTGGCTCGACCGCCTGCAGGGTGCGCTTGGTGCGCTGCCGCACTCCACCCGCAGACGGATCGCGCTCGAGCAAGTCGCGCGCTGCCGTGCCCTCACCGGCGAGATCCGCGCTCTCGAGCGGGAGATCCGCGAGCACGTGCGCGCGTTGGCCCCCGAGCTCATGGAGATCCCGGGCTGCTCGGCCATCTGCGCGGCCGCCCTGATCGGCCAGACCGCGGGTGCCTCGCGCTTCAGAGACGAGGCCGCCTTCGCGATGCACATCGGCACCGCCCCGCTTCCGGTCTCCTCCGGCAAGAGCGAGCGCTACCGCCTGAACCGCACCGGCAACCGCAAGCTCAACTCGGTCGTCCATGTGATCGCCGTGACCCAGGCGCGGATGTACCCGCCGGCGATCGCGTTCGTAGAGCGCAAGCGTGCCGAGGGGATGAGCAACCGCGAGGCGCTCAGATGCCTCAAGCGACACATCGGCAGGACGCTGTTCAAGACTATGGTCCGAGCCGAGAAGGCGCGTGGTTCGGTCGTTGTCCGTGTCGACTTCGCGTCTGGCCCTGTCGCTGTCGCGGTGTAGGATTGACATAGGAGCAACAGCCGACTCACGCAGGCATTAGACTGAACTGAAGCCGCTCGTTCACGGCTGAAGCACTGGATCGTTAGACCGAATCTTTGAACACGATCGCGGGCTCTCGCGTTTGCAACGACGTATCTTGTGGGATACACTCTATACGTGATCGAGATCCGGCAGACAGACGAGTACGAGTCGTGGTTCGACAGTCTGCGCGACCGCGAGGCGCGGTTCCGCATCATCACTCGGATCCGTCGACTCTCGCTCGGCAACCTCGGCGATGTGAAGCCGGTCGGTGAGGGTGTCTCTGAGCTTCGGATCACGTACGGACCCGGCTATCGCATCTACATCAAGCAGCAGGGTGAGGGGCTGATCATCCTGCTCGCCGGCGGCGACAAGTCAAGCCAGAAGCGCGACGTCGAGCGGGCCAAGCAACTCGCCCGCGGACTGTAAGGAGGTCTCCTGTGCCTAAGACCAAGACGAATACCCGCCCCTGGGATCCCGCGCGCTATCTTGAGAGCGACGAGGATGTCGCGGCGTATCTCGACGCGGCCCTCGAGGAGGACGACCCGGCACTGCTCGCCGCAGCACTTGGTGATGTCGCCCGTGCAAAGGGGATGACTGAGATCGCTCGCGAGACCGGTCTCGGCCGTGAGAGTCTGTACAAGGCGCTCTCGGCTGAAGGCAACCCTGAGTTCGGGACGGTTCAGAAGGTGATCCGCTCGCTCGGACTCAAGTTGCGGATCTCCGCGTGATCGGTCTAACCAGGGCGTCCAGCAGACTCGGCGCTCTGACGGTACACTCGGGGAGTGAGCGTTCGCTGCGCCTCGCAGCTGACGCCCAAGAGCGTTAGACCGACCGGGATTCACGGGGAGAAGCGTTGCAGTCACACGCCCTTGAGGCTATATCGGCCGATGCATGGGGCCTGATGGGGCTGGCGCTTGGTCTGCTGGAACATGCGCACAGTTCGTTGCTGACCCCCAGCCTTCTTCCTGCAATGGCGATGTTTGTAGTGGACAGTCGCAAGGCACTGCGAGTACTGGATCCGGCTCTTGCGGCGACGCTTGAGGACGAGTTCCTTTCTCAACTGGCGCTTTCCCGCAGAAGAGCGAAACTCCTCGATGACCGTGTACTCTCGGTCGACGAAGCGGCTCGAGAGCTGATGGCCATCGCATCAAATCAGACTCAGCACTTTCTGGGGCTCCATTCCGGCCCCCTTGCTCCGCTAAAGCGTGCGCTTCAGCCTGACATCGGCCTGACGACTTACGACGGTCGGCTGGTAGCGACCACGCACTTCACGGCTGCCATCGTGGGATGGCGCGACGGCACCGATCCTGAGGCTCTAGGCACTCAGATAGCAGTTGCGGCGAGCGAGTTTGCGACGTACGGCTTGAGCTTGCTGCTCAGTTTCGACCTAGGCGTTCCGGATCCCCTTCCTGTCGACATGCTCGATCGCCCCGTCGTAATGAGAGACGCATACTCCCCCTCGCTCTACCGGCGCGGGCTAATGAACGGTCTGCCGCATGAGCTTGCCGTGGGCGCAGCCGGTGTCCTCGTGACCGTCAATCACCTGCGCCACATCGCCCTTCCGGTGTTGCCCCCGCGCTCCCTCACTGCCTTCAGGCTCAAGACGATCACGGCGTTTCATGCGGACAGCTACCTTACCTACCTGCAGAATCGGCTGTACTGCGACGGCTCTGATTCCCCGCTCAGGAACGCGCTGTCGGGGGTCCTCGGCCAGCCGGCCAGTCGCTGGTTGCGCAAACGGAAGGCGCTCAGGAACACCCTCGTTCATTACTTGGCGGACGCGGATGACTCGCACAGCAAGTGCAGTCGCTCAGCTGTCCTTGCCAAGCTCGGCGGGAAGCCGGTTGAGGAGATGGACGAGTTGGTCGATTCTCATCTCGAAACGATGGCGCGCATGCTTGAGCAAGCATTCGAACTTGCTGGCAGCGTGACAATAGGCTCCGTCGTGAGGTAACGCGTGCGGTCTAACAAGTGCTTCCAGCTGACGCGCCGGAGTCGTAGGCTGGATATCAGGCTTCGGCGCGCAGCTGAAGCACCAAGACGTTAGGAAGAAACGAGTCGGAGGGGCAAGTGGCGTATCGGGGTAGTCGCAAGCATGTGCTCGACTGGACCGGGCGTCCTTCGTTTCTCGATGAGCTTGCTGCGCTGTTGGCGCCCATGCCCGTGGTATTCCCGGCAGATGCTCACTTCATGCCCTGCGGGGCAGGGTCACCCGACGAAGCGCGACTCGAACGGTTCGGTCCATCACTTGTTGCAGACGCTGGGCTGTGGACGGAACTGGAGAACTGGTGGCTGTGCCACAAAGCCGGTGCAAACACGCCCAACTGGGACATCGCCGCCGGGTGCCTGCTCGAAGGTATGCCCGGAGTCGTATTGGTCGAGGCGAAGGCGAACTGGCCCGAACTAGGGTTGGCCGGCAAGCCGCTGTCACCACGGGCGTCGGAGCGTAGTCGGGAAAACCACGAGCGCATAGGTGCAGCGATCGATGAGGCGTGCCGCGGGTGGCGGGCGGTAGACTCCCGCGTGTCGATCTCACGCGACACCCACTACCAGCTTGCCAATCGGCTTGCATTCACTTGGAAGCTCGCTACGTTGGGCATCCCGACGGTTCTGCTGTACCTCGGTTTCACGGGTGACGACGGCATCGTCGATGCTGGTGCGCCGTTCATTGACGACGCCGACTGGCAGCGAGCGTTTGGAGAGTATTCGCAAGCCGCGTGGCCGGCTGAACTTCTCGGTCAACGCATCGACATCAGTGGCACGCCGGCATGGGTCGCATCCCGGAGCAGGCCAGTCATCACGCTGTCGCCACCACGTTCTTCCTGACTTCAAGTTTGAATCGCAACACTTCCGCTGATTCGGACGCTCGCGTCTAGATAGCTTCGGCATAGCACTCCTCCGGTGTCCGGAAGCCGAGTCGCTTCCTCGGTCGGGTGTTGAGCTTGTGGGCGATCGCGTCGAGATCCGCCCCCGTCACGTGCGCCATGCTGGTCCGCTTCGGCAGGTACTGGCGGATGAGTCCGTTGGTGTTCTCGTTCGTGCCGCGCTCCCACGAGTGATGCAGGGTGGCGAAGTAGAAGAGGGCACCGGTGGCGCGTTCGACCTCCGCGTAGGAGTGGAACTCGGTGCCGTTGTCGGC
>JAJFTR010000070.1 GCA_021372825.1 Actinomycetes bacterium | reverse complement strand
ACCCGCGGTTGCGACTGCTTCTTCGAAGTAGTCCGCGAGTGAGACGTCCTCGGTGAGCGCCGCCGCGTCGTAAGCAGACAGCCCGAATCGACGCATGAAGCGATCACGCCGCGCGGCTGGCAGCTCGGGAAGACGCGCCCGCATGCTCTCGACCCACTCGTCGCTGAACTCGAACGGCACCATGTCCGGCTCGGGGAAGTAGCGATAGTCGTGGGCCTCTTCTTTCGACCGAAGGGTGCTGGTACGCTTCGCGCTCGCATCCCAGTGCCGGGTCTCTTGCACCACGCTGCCCCCCGCTTCGATGAGGTCGACCTGCCTCACGATCTCGTAGGCCAAAGCGTCGTGCAGAGCCTTGAAGGAGTTCATGTTCTTGATCTCGACTTTGGTCCCGAGCGTACTCGTTCCACGAGTGCGAACACTCACGTTGGCGTCCACCCGCATCGAGCCTTCCTCCATGTTGCAGTCGGAGACTCCCAAGTACAGGAACGTGGTCCTGAGTTGCTGTGCGAATCGGCGCGCCTCTTCCGGTGTGCGGATGTCTGGCTCGGTCACTAGCTCCATGAGAGGGGTTCCCGCACGGTTGAAATCGACCAAGGAGTGGTCAGCACCCGCGATCCGCCCTTCGGCGCCGCCCACATGAACCATCTTGCCCGTGTCTTCTTCCAAGTGGATGCGGGTGATACCGACGCGGGTGACATACCTCCCCTTACTATCCACGATCTCGACATCCAGATACCCCGGCCCACAGAAAGGACGATCGTACTGCGAGATCTGATAGTTCTTGGGCATGTCGGGATAGAAGTAGTTCTTCCGGTGGAACTGGCTGGTGACTGCGATCTCGCACTGCAGTGCGAGTCCTGCAAGAACCGTCGCCTCTATGGCCGCTTCGTTCGGAACAGGAAGGGCGCCCGGCAGACCAAGACAGACCGGACATACGCGCGTGTTCGGCTCGCCGCCGAACACGACCGCGCAGCCGCAGAACATCTTGGATCTGACACTGGTGAGCTCCGTGTGTATCTCAAGCCCGATCACGGCCTCGTAGCGATCGAGAACCTCGGCGACACGACCTTCGACCACAGCGGGGACTCCTTTGGCAGACGATGATGGCAAGCACGCTATACGCTCGCACGATTCTACTGCATGACACCCCGGGACGCGCCGTGACCCCGGCCCGATGTGAGGATCCGGCCGGGGTCACGAAGAGAACAGGACTCGTCATCTAGGCGGGTTACTTCTCCATCCACAGCAAAGACGTCGTGCCGGTGACGTCCAGGCCAGTCTTAGCAAGAGCTCCCTTGCTCTCGACCGCGACAAGAGCGGTGGGCTCTCCTTCTTCGAAAGACCCCGCTGTGCGCACCAGCACCTTGCCGTCCGGCAGCGGCACCGCCACTGTGCCCGACTCGATCCCCAGGGTCATGCCACCGCCTGAGGCCAGAACACGCTCCGCCCACTGGCCGTTGGAGAAGACCGCCTCGACAAGGTCGGCGATGGCCTGACCTTGGGCGTCAGTACGCCACGACCGCACGAACACCACACCGGTCGTGTTCCAGAGAGGCACCGCATTGGGAAGACAGTCGTCGCGGAACGGGGGCGTGAACGAGCGCAACGCACCGTTTTCATAGCGCGCAAGGACAAGCGCCTCATCATCCCGGTTCGCCGGGGTGCCGGCGGTCTTGAGCACGACCGCGAACGCATCTGTGCCTGGAACAGGGAAGAGCCTCTCGACGTACTGGAACTCAGGCAGCTCACCGGTAAGCGCGACCTGTGACCACGAGCCGTCGATGGAGACGACACCTATCGTGGACTCTATCGCCTCAGCGCCGAAGCGCGTCGCAAGCGCGAGTGCGGAACCGTTCCCAAGAAAGACGAGCGAGCCCGGCGGCTCATAGCCTTCTGGCGCCTTGATCGCAACGACCGTCCCGCTGGGATGACACAGGTACGTGGTCTCCTCGAACGCTCTGCCGTCCGCTGGGCGGACGGTGACGGCGAGCATACCGAGCTTGGCGTCCACAGACACGAGACTGCTCACGACATCAGAAGGTCCTTCCCACACAACGGCCGGTGAGGACTCCTCCGACAGCACCACGACTTGGCCAGGAGCGGCCTCCGAAACCTGCCGCCACCCTACGATCCCGGGCAGATGCGCCTCAAGAGCCGACGGAGCCCACGCGAGTGAGCTGGGCTCGAAGACGGCCCCCGCCGCCTCGCCCTCGCCCACTGTACTCTTCGGCTCGGGCGCCACAGAACAACCCGGTACGAGCACGAGCGCCGTCGCCACCAGTGTGACGACGGCGGTCAGGGCCGCCCGGGGGCGGCCCTTTCCGCGTGATAGCATACGTCCTCCTCTAATAGTCCACCGTGAGCTTCGCGGTGGATCGATCCTTCTTGTTCGCCATCTTGGTGTCGTAGTACGACTTCAACGCCGAGATATTGCCTGGGTGAAGCCGGATGCAACCGTTGGTGGCGGCGAACTGGTGCTCGTTGATCCCTCCGTGGACTTCCAGATAACCCCGACCGTAGGGACCCCCTGTCCACGGATCGAGCCTCCACTTACCTGGCGCGAACGACTCTCGCGCGTCAGGCTGGTAGCCATACCACACACGGTTCGCGAAGCCGAAGACCCACGCGTACTCGGGGATGGGACCCACTCCGACCACACGCTGGTCTCTGGGCCTGTTGTTGCCTGACCTTGCCGGCCACGACGCCGTGTACCACTTGTAGCTGTCTGTCACAGGCGAGTAGATGCCGTACGTGAAGTACAGCGTTCCGAGGTATCCGTTCCTGGCGTACGTACTGTTCGAGGGGACGAGCCGGAACTTCAGGAAACCGTAAGGCGACACAGCGGTCTGAGCGAGTAACGCATCTGCTCGTCTCAAAGTGGCCGCGCTCATCGTGGAGCCGGGAGTGATACCCGAGGACTTGAGTGTCGAGCGCGCCTTGGACAGCAGTGTCCTTTCCCGTGCGGTGCGCTCCGAGAGCAGAGCCTGATAACCATCTGGGTCGACGACGCGCAGCCGCGCGTCTGTCATCCCCTGCGGAGGCGCTGGAGACGGCGCCGCTTCAGAGTATCCGGGTTCGCCCGGCTTAGGGTCGTTCTCAAGGAAGTGGCTTTGCGGCCAGCCCTCCTCGACTGGTCGCGCGGGTGCGCCGCTCGCTGCCCACGCTGCACTGGTAGACGCAAGGAGCATGCTTGCCGCAAGCACCACTCCCGCAAGATGGTGCGTCGTGCGAGAAAAAGATCGAGACATCTCTCGTCCCCCCTAAGAGACTTGCGCCGGTAGGCGTTTGATGGACATGCTTCTGCCCCGGCGAACGTCGCGACACGCACCGTGTCTGTCACCCCCCTCCCCGGGAACGGAAGACCCCCGCGTCGCGGCTTCTCCAAGCCTAACGCGAGGGTCTCTCCCAGTTGTTTACCAGAACCTTACCGTTCGATGGCGATCACCAGAGCAGCGCACGCGCACTCGTCCGGACCTGCGTACTTACGGCTCCGGAGCCTCCTAGGAACCTGATCTCATAGATCGAGTCCTTGTTCGCCGCGATCGCTGCGGCAGCCGAGGCATCAAGACTCGCAGTCGGAGTGAGCAGAAGCACCGAGCAGTCGCTACCTTGCAGGACACCCCCCGCAAGCGCGTCGGGGAAGTTCTCACCGGTGGCAAGTGCAGGCCGTGACCACAGCATACCCATCCCTTCGAAACCTCTCTGCGCAAGGAGCGCGGAGGTTTGATACCGATTGCCTCCGGCGTATCGCGTGAACCCGACGAACGGAGACGCATCCAGCTGGGCATCGACAGCTGCTGAGAGCGCACCCAAGCCGCCGACGATGTATCCATGGTTGCTCGCGTTGTCGATCATCGCCGCCCTCGTCGCGACCGAAAGAGAACCGGGCTCGCTCAGGTAGACCGGCCACCCGTTCGCTGCCGCGATCGGGGCTGCGGAAAGCGCGTCAGGGAAGTTCGACCCCGTGCAAACGAATGCCGTCCCATCGTAACCGCCCGTGAGGTCCTTGAGGCGTACGACCTCCGCCGCGATCGTGTTGGCCGTCTCGTAGCGGTTGTCTCCGCCCAGGCGCGCGCCCGAACCCCCCAGAACGAGTCCTCGTGCCGCGCTGAAGACGGAATCACTCACCACACCCGGACCTCCGAGCACGTAGACGTGCTGCGCACCCAGACGAGTGATCTCGGTAGCGACCGCCGCAGGCAGTGAATCCTTCGGAACGAGCAGAAGCGGGGCCTTCGCCACTCCCGCAAGCGCAGCACCACCGAGAGCGTCAGGCCAGTTCGTGGAAGTCGCGAGCACCACGGTCATGGCGCCGTCCGGATATGCGCGCTTAGATGCCTCCACGGCTGTTGAGATGCGATCAGCGCCGGCGACCTGAGTGGATTCCGTGGGCACTGTGACCTTCCACTTGGAGATTCGGTCGTTGTCGGAGTCCGCGACGTACAGCGTGCGGTCCAGTCCTACCGCGATTCCATAGGGAGACTCGAACTGCATGTCCCCTGCTCCCCAGGAACCGAAAGTCGTAAGGTGCGTCCCATCGGGTGCGAACACTTGCCCCCGCGCACCCTGAGATTCGACCACGTACACGTTTCCCAGCGGATCGGCGCCCACGTCGTAGGGTCGTCTGAACTGGCCGTCCGCAGTCCCAAGACCGCCCCATGAATCCTGGTAAGTGCCCCAAAGATCGTAGGTGACGACGGAGTTGGTGGTCCCTGCACTGATGTCGGTCGTGGTGAGCACCGTTCCGTCTTGTGTGACCGCCAGCCCTACGCTCGGCGTGCCCAGAGCGGTCCATGACCGGCTCAGACCACGGTGTCGCCACACCTGCAGCGTAGTACCGTCGTCGGAACTCACCACATCCCCGTCGAGGCTGACGGCAAGGTTCAGGGGGTTCGAAATCTCATTGGCAGCGGTTTCTTGAAAGGTGCCAAGAATGCTGTACAGCCGCGGGTTGAACATCCAGATCGCGCTGGTGCTGGCCGACTCGGACGATTTATCACCCACGTAGATCGTTCCCCAACGATCCGTGGCCACACAGCGCGGACTATACAGCGGCCCGGGGCTTGGAGTCATGGTGCTTCCGATCGACTTCAAGAAGACACCGCTGCCGTCGAACATCTGGACTCGATGATCGCCATTCTCGCCTCCAGCCACGTACACATTGCCCCACTTGTCCGTCGCCACGTCCGGCGGGAACTGGACCTGGCCGTTTTCCAGGCCGGTCGATCCCCAGTTCCGCTCCCAGATGACGGAGACTGCCGCGTCAGCCACCGCCGGATACGTTGCGAGAGCGAGCGTGACTGCGATGATGGTGCCAAAACGCGTGCGCCTGCCCATGCCTGACCCCCGTCTTCTTGGCGCCGCTTGTGGCGCTGTAATACGAGAGTACGCCTCCGCCCATGGGGCCGCTACTCTCGGGCAGGTGTGCACACGAAGCCTGCCGAGGACTCTAGCGCGAACGCCGCCCGGAACATCGTCGCTTCGTCGAAGTGGTCTGCCACGACCTGGACGCCGATGGGCAGCCCACTGGACGGCGCGAGTGCGGTCGGCACGCTCACACCTGGAAGTCCGGCAAGATTGAGCGGCACTGTGTATACGTCCGACAGGTACATCGCCACGGGGCTCTTCGCTCTCTCGCCGAGCTTGAAGGCCACGGTAGGAGAAGTCGGCGTGAGAAGGACGTCGAAGCGCTGGAAGGCCTCGGCGAACTCTCGCGCGATGAGCGTCCGCGCCTTCTGCGCCTGCCCGTAGTATGCGTCGTAGTACCCTGCCGACAGCGTGTACGTCCCCAGCATGATGCGGCGGATCGTCTCGGCGCCGAAGCCCTCGGCACGCGAGCGCATGTAAAGGTCCACCACGTCCTCGGCGCCCGGCGAGCGGCGCCCGTACCGGATCCCGTCGAAGCGCGCAAGATTGGAGGAAGCCTCGGCGGGACCGATCACATAGTACGCCGCCAGCCCGTGCCGGCTGGTCGGGAGGTCCACTTCGTCGACGAGAGCACCTTGCTCGGCAAGCAACTGAGCCGCCGCGACCGTGGCCTCTCGCACCTCGGGATCGCAGCCCTCCAAGTCGAGCATGTCCCGCACGATGCCCACGCGCATGCCCTCGACGCCGCTTCGAAGGTTCGCCGTGTAGTCGCCTACCAGCGTATCCACGCTCGTCGCATCGAACGGGTCCTTCCCCGCGATAGCGTTGCAGACGAGCGCCGAGTCTTCGACGCTCCTGCTGAACGGTCCGATCTGGTCGAGTGAGGATGCGAATGCGACCAGGCCGTAGCGGCTCACACGCCCGTACGTCGGCTTCATCGCGACCGTCCCCGTGAGCGCTCCCGGCTGCCGGATGCTGCCTCCCGTGTCACTTCCCAGAGCGATCGTGACCATGCCGGCGGCCACCGCCGCCGCGCTCCCGCCGCTCGAGCCTCCAGGAACCCTCTCGAGGTCCCACGGGTTCCTGGTGGGGCCGAAAGCGGAGTTCTCGGTGGACGAGCCGAAAGCGAATTCGTCCATGTTGCACTTGCCGACAGGTAACGCACCCGCATCGAGCAGCCGGCGGACCGCCGTGCAATCGTAGACGCTATCGTAATCTTCGAGCATCCGCGCGCCGCACGTCGTCCGCGTGCCCACAAGGTTCATGTTGTCCTTGATCCCTGCGGGCACGCCCGCCAGAGGGGGCAGAGGCCCGCCCGCAGCCACGAGTGCGTCGATACGGTCCGCCGCACTCATCGCGAGATCAGGCGTGAGTTGGTTGAACGCATGGATCGCAGGCTCAAGACGTTCGATGCGTGCGTATGTGGCCTCCGTCACCTCACGCGCCGAGAACTCCTTACTTGCGATCCCCTCGGATATGGCGCGCGCGCCCATGGAGCCGATCTCAGCGTGGTCCACGGCTCACGCCTCCTCTTGCACGCCCACGATACGCGGTATCACAAAGGCGCCTCCAGCGTGCTCCGGGGCGTTGCGGAGCGCGTCTTCGCGAGAAAGGCCTGGCCGCACCTCGTCGGGCCGCGTCGAGTTCACCATAGGGATCGCATGCGCGGTGGGCTCTACTCCCGAAAGATCAAGCTTCTGGATCTCGCTGATGTAGCCGAGGATGGCATCAAGCTCCCCCTGCAGAAGGGTGACCTGTTCGTCATCGAGCTTGAGCCGCGCAAGGAGCGCCACATGCTGGACGTCTGCGCGTGAGATCGACATTCGAGTCCTTCCTTGATACGGACGTGACCTGCCTATTCTACGGCATGGAGGCCGATACGGGCGGCTTCACTCCAGTGCGACGAGTACGACAGCCGCGACCGTGATCGCGTTGTACGCGGCATGCAGAGCGATGGCGGGCCACAGACTCCCTCTCTCCCGCGCGAGCCACCCGAGCACGATGCCGAGCGCGGACATCGGGAAGAGCAGCCACCATGAACGGTGGAACACAGCGAACAGGAGAGCCTGAACGATGATGGCGGGCCATGCGCCGATCCGCGCTTCCAGCCCCCGCAGGAGCGCACCCCTGAACACACACTCCTCCACGTACGGACCGACGAGGACCACCATGAGCGCCGCAAGGGCAAGCCCGCCCGGTGTCGTACCGAACACCCGCGTCACCGCAGTGGTATCGGGAGTGATCCCGAACTCACGAGTCGCCAGACCGTAGACGGTGGCGACCAGCCTCGTCACCACGAGCCCGGCAACCACCGATCCTGCCGATGCGAGGACCCCTCGCCAGCCACCGCCGGATGTCCGCAGCCCCAAAGCATCCGCGAACTCTCCGCCACGCCGGCGGACCAGCCACCTGAGCACGGCCATCTGGACCGCGTAGTAGGCGGCCAGCACGAGCGCGCGGACGGCCACGAGGCCCTCGGCCGGCAACGCTTGGACGGTACTGCCCGAGAGCACCAGCTCCTTGGCCATGAAAGCCGCGAACGTGACCGACAGCATGGCGGCCGCCTCAAGAGGGGTCCACGCGAAGTGGCCGACCGTGACACTCGGCCGCTCCCGCGGCACGACGCCGGCCGACCGCGACCGCTTCGCCTGCGCCACACGGCCTGGCCGTGCGCTCTCCGAGCCGGGCCGGGGCGGTCTCGACCGCGCCGCCGCAGCTGCCGCGTTCGCGCTGCTCGTGATCGCCCCCCGTTCGCACGCACGCACGCAGGCCATGCAGCCGTCGCAGCGCGACCAGTCCACCATGATGTACGCGCGTCCGATGCGAAGCGCGTTGATCCGGCACGCTTCGAGACAGCGGCCGCACCGGTCACAGTAACGTGGATTGACGATGATCCGGCGCGTCGCCATCTAAGCAGCGGGCGCTTCGCCGGTCTGAAGGATGCGGATGAGGTCCTCCTCGGTAAGCACCGGCACACCGAGTTCGAGGGCACGCTCACGCTTGCTCCCCGGATCGGCGCCCACGATCACGAAGGACGTGGTGCGGCTCACGCTGTTCGTGACCTTGGCACCCAATCTCCTGAGCGCCTCACTGGCCTCCTCGCGAGTGTAGTGTTCAAGTGCACCGGTGAGAACGAACGTGAGACCAGCAAGCGACTGCGGAGGCGCTTCGACGTCCTGCTCCTCTTCGGTGCGCAGCCCCGCGTCTTTGAGACGTTGCACCAAAGCGATGTTCTCGGGATTGTCGAAGAACGCACGCACACTCGCCGCGATGACCAGCCCCACCCCCTCCACCCGTGAGAGCGACTCAGTGGGCGCGGCCATGATCGCGTCCAAAGAACCATAGGCCCGTGCCAGGGCTTGCGCCACGGTCGCGCCGACGTGACGTATCCCCAGGCCGAACAAGAGCCTGCTCAGAGGCCGGTCTCGCGATGCCTCGATCGAGGCCATGAGCTTGGCGGCCATCGTCTCTCCGAGCAGCACGGGACTGCCATCCTTGCGCGTCCGTCCCATCTCCAGGGACGCAAGACCGCTCTTCGTGAGCGTGTAGTAGTCCGAGACATCACGGAGTAGCCCACGCTCGATCAATCGGGAGACGATCTCCTCCCCCATCCCGTCGATGTCCATCGCCTCCCGGCTCGCCCAATGCAGCAGCCGCTCCAAGCGCTGGGCCGGACAGGCGGCGTTGGTACACCGCGTCACCGCTTCTCCTTCAGGACGCCATGCAGGCGCGCCGCACGCCGGACACGTGCTGGGCATCACGAAGGGCCGCTCACTGCCGTCGCGCAAGCGCACGACAGGGCCGACTACCTCAGGGATGACGTCCCCCGCCTTACGGACGATGATGGTGTCGCCGATGAGGATCCCTTTGCGGGCGATCTCGTCCGCGTTATGCAGTGTGGCACGAGAGATGGTCGAACCCGCGACTCTCACGGGCTCGAAGATCGCATATGGGGTCATCGCGCCGGTCCTACCCACGCTCACCTGGATGTCGAGTAAGCGTGTGGTTCTCTCCTCGGGCGGGAACTTGTACGCGATCGCCCATCGAGGCGCCTTGGATGTGAAGCCGAGCTCGTCCTGCAGTGCGAATGAGTCGACTTTGACCACGACTCCGTCGATCTCGTATGCCAGCGAGTCGCGACGCGTGAGAGCGCGCTCGCAAAAGGCCCGGACCTCTTGCGTGGTCGCGCACACCTCGATGTCGGGATTGACCTTGAAACCGGCGCGTCCCAACCACTGGAGCGCCTCATGCTGAGAACCCAGGCCAAGGGCCCGAGGCTCGACCACCTGATACATGAAGGTGTCCAGGTCGCGTGACGCGGTCACCGCGGGATCCTTCTGGCGCACAGAGCCTGCCGCGGCGTTCCGGGGATTCGCAAAGCGCGGGAGCCCGGCCTTCTCTTGCTCCTCGTTCAGGCGCTCGAAGGACGCTTTAGGCATGAAGACCTCTCCACGCACGTCCACCCGCCACGGCTTCGCGTTCGCGTCCTCGAGAAGCGCCCCTTGACCCGGCGAGGGCGGCTTCTCGAGCAACCGGAGCGGCACGCTCTTGATGGTACGCACGTTGGCCGTGACGTCCTCGCCGGTGACGCCGTCGCCGCGGGTCGCAGCTCGTACGAGCACACCGTCTTCGTAGGTGAGCGCGATCGAGCTGCCGTCGATCTTGAGCTCACAGACGTAGCCGGATCCCCGCCCCCCGATCTCGCGCTCGGTCCGCTCGAGCCACGCGTTCAGCTCATCCATGTCCATGGCGTTTTCCAACGAGTACATCTTTTGCGCATGCACGACAGAAGCGAACTGCGCCGACGGCGCAGCGCCCACGCGCTGAGTCGGCGAGTCAGGCGTGATGAGTTCGGGGTACTCGGCTTCGATCGCCTGAAGTTCCTCGACAAGCGCATCATAGGCGGCGTCACTGATCTCGGGTGAGTCCAGCGTGTAGTACCGCCATGCGTGGTGTGCGATCTCGTGTCTCAGCCGCTCCGCATGCGCCCGCGCCTGCTCGATGTCCACGGTCGACCTACTCCTCGTCGGACTTGAGCTTTTGGACGTGCACGTCGTTCACCGAGTAGATCACCGTCTCTGGAACGAAGCGATTGAGCCGCTCGGCCTCGTATATCCACACATCCTTGAGCGTCACGGTGAAGAACACCCCACCCGGGCCATTCTCGGGTTCGACAACGACCTCGTTAGCAAGGTAGGCGCGAAGCTCGGTCTCGATGTAGTAGTTGAAGATACGGGCAGCTTCGCGGTATTCGTCATAAAGTTTGATGCGGTACTCGGCCTCTTTCATGTCCAGTTCGTCGATACTGTCCATGTCGCCCCTTTCGACATCGGGTACCAAGACCCGGCCGTTCATCCTACACCTTGATAAGCGAGAGCGTACCCACTGCGCCGATCTTGTCTTCACACACCACGACCGCACCAGCCACGCCGGGGATCTCCCTCGCGCGGGCAAGCGCGCGCTCGATGTCACCCGGACCGTGCACCAGGTTTCCCACCGCACTAGCCGCCGCGTCAGCGAGCGCCCCGCTGCGCGCGAGCACGGTGGCCGCGTGCGCGCTCCCCAGGCTCAACGATGGACCGACCTTTGCCGAAGACGTGCACACCGCGATCGGCATCTCCTCGGCGCGGATCGCGATCGCCACGTGCTCGGACAAAGGAGAGTCACCGGCGCCCAGGAGCACCACCCTGTCCACCTCAGAGATCAAGAAGACGTCCCCCCCGTTCTCCACGATGACTTCCGCCGAGAGCGGCTCGAGGCCTTGAGCCACCTCTTCGGCCACCGCGCCCGCCACCGCCGCCATCGGGCCTACTCCCGCCACGCGCGCAGCATCGGCCATGGCACGCACGATCGGCGGCGCCCCTTCAGGGACGCCCACCGGGACGAGGCTCTCAGCGAATCGCGGGTTCGCCGCGATGTAGCTCTCGAGCGCCTGGCGCGCATCGTCGACGAGCGCGAGCGCTTGTTCCGAGAGGTTCTGCCGCGCGCTCACGGCAAGGTCGGTCTCGGCACGCACGACCCTGAATGTGACCAGCCCCGCGGGATCGACTTTCCAGCGATATGTCCTCGGCTCGTACGCCATACGGTAATCCTACCAGGGAGAGGGGATATTCTCAGTAGCGGTCGAAAGGTATGCACATGAGAGCAATCCTTGAGTTGTGCATCGAGATGGACTCGCTTGCGGAAAAGACGTACGAGGCGATGGCGCGGACATGCACGATTCCCGAACTCTCTCGTACATTCACGATACTCGCCTCGGAGGAGGGCGCCCATGTAGGGTGGTGGGAGGACCTCGTGGACGCCTGGGAACGCGGCCTTCTGCCCGATGTGGTGAGCGATACCGAGGAACTCACGCGCCGGCTGACCGCGTTGCGCGACGAACTACAGGCGGCGATAGCCAGCGGCGTTGACGGCATGAGCGCCGATCAGATGCTTGGGCTCGCGGCTCGCATCGAGTTCTACATGATCGATCCGGTGTTCGGCGAACTCATCGACCTCACGGAACCAGGGGGCGCCGAACAGCGCCATGCTCAGTACTCAGCCCATATCAAGAGGGTCATCGCCGCCGTGGAGCACTACTATCAACGCGGCTCGCTCGCGAGCTTCCTCGCGGGCATGCTACAGCGCGCTTGGCGCGACAACATGACACTTGCGGCATACGCGACGCGAGACGCGCTCACCGGGCTTTACAACCGTCGCGCGCTCGACGCACATCTGCGCCAGTGGGCAGCGTGGTCGGCGCGATATGGCCATCCACTCACCGTGCTGCTCGCGGATGTCGATTTCCTTAAAGGCCTCAACGATGACTACGGCCACGGATTCGGTGATGAGGCACTCAAAGCAGTGGGCCAGGCGTTACAGTCGGCGACACGGGCGTCCGATTTCGTCGCGCGCTACGGTGGCGACGAGTTCGCCGTGATCGCACCGGAGACGGGACCCGAGGACTACGAACAGCTCACCGACCGGATCCTACATGCCGTACGGGCGATCGACCTTGTGACGAGCACGGGCGCGCATGTGCCGGTCTCGGTGAGTGTCGGAGGTACCGTGGCGTGCGACCCTCCGGGTTCATTGCCGAGGAGCGCCGACCGGCTTCTGGCGAGCGCTGATCAGTCGCTTTACCTCGCCAAACAGTCGGGCCGGGCCCGCGCTGCGGAAGCCGTCATCCTCGGGGCTGTGTGACCATCTCGGCCGCATGATAGCTGCTCCGCACGAACGGCGCCGAGGCGACCGCCGAGAACCCAAGCGATGTCGCCTCACAGGCAAGGGACTCGAAGACCTCAGGCGTCACGAACTCGGCGACAGGAAGATGACGGGCGCTCGGTCTAAGGTACTGACCCAGTGTGAGCATGTCACAGCCCACACCTCTAAGATCACGCATCACCTCGACCACCTCTCCGGGGGTCTCGCCGAGTCCGAGCATGAGGCCCGACTTGGTGGGCATCTCAGGAGCGCGCTGCTTCACTCGCGACAAGACGGCGAGACTTCGGGTGTACTCGGCGCCGGGTCGGACCGCGCCGTACAGGCGCGGCACCGTCTCAAGGTTGTGGTTGAAGACGTCTGGACCCGCCTCGATGACCGCATCGACTGATGACATCTTGCCGCCGAAGTCACTCGTGAGCACTTCGATGCGGGTCTTGGGCGCCGCGCGCCTCACTGCGCGCAGAACCGCGGCCAGGTGCCCCGCTGCGCCGTCCTCCACGTCGTCGCGAGTGACCATCGTGATCACCACATGCGCGAGACCCAACGCCACGACGGCCTCGGCCACATGCGCGGGCTCTTGGGCGTCGAGCGGCTGCGGCGTCGCGGTCGTGACCGCGCAGAAGCGGCATCCGCGCGTGCACACATCACCTGCGACAAGGAACGTGGCCGTGCCCGAGGCGAAGCACTCTCCTTGGTTCGGGCACTTGGCTGACTGGCAGACGGTGTGCAGACCCAGCTGGTCCATGAGACCTTTGACCGCCCGATAGTCGCCCTGGTGCGCGATTGGACGGCGCATCCATCCCGGCATGCGTTTCGCGCCCTGTCCGTGCTCGTAGGACACTCTCAGCGACCGCACTTGTCAGCGGCGTCACGACATGCCGCCTTGATCGCCTCGGAAGCGGTGGGATGCGCGTGCACCGTGTCGGCGACCTGACGCACGGTGATCCCATACCTCATAGCGAGCGCTACTTCATGGATAGTCTCCACAGCGTGCGGTCCTACCACTTGACAGCCGAGCAGACGGCCCGTCTCGCGCTCTGCCGTCACCTGCACGAAGCCATCCGCCTCGCCTTCCGCAAGAGCCTTGGCGTTACCCGTGTACTTGGAGATCGCCTGAACGGCGTCTACGCCCGCACCCGTCGCCGCGTCGCGCGTCATACCTACCGTCGCGATGTTCGGCGTCGTGTACACACATGCGGGGATGCAGTCGTAGCGCACACTCTCCAGACGCGGCGGCTCGCCTGTCGTGCGTGCCGCAAGCTCGCTCACCGCATTGCGGGCCGCCACCGCACCCTCCTCATCGGCGACGTGCGCGAGCATCATGCCTCCGATGAGGTCACCGGCTGCATACACGCCCGGCACGCTCGTACGCAGGTGCTGGTCCACCTTGACAGCACGACGGTCGAACTGGACACCGGCTTCTTCGAACCCATGGCCCGTTCCGTCGGGCACCCTCCCGACTGCCGACAGGACGACATCGCTCACAAGCACCCGTCCGCTTCTCAGAGTCGAGCGCATCGCGCCCTTCTCGGGCGCTACGCTTTCGACCGCGTCTCCCAAGAAGAACTCCACGCCCATCCTCTCAAGGGAGCGCTGCGTCGCTCGTGCCACGCGACGGTCGTTGCCGGGAAGCACCTGCTCTGTCAGCTCCACCACGGCGACCTTGGCCCCGAAGGCCGCGTACGCCCACGCGAACTCGAGCCCTATGACGCCTCCTCCGATGATCACGATCTCATTGGGGATCGCCGTCACCGAGACCGCATCATCACTCGTCCATACTCCTTCAAGGTCGTGGTCGATCCCCGGTAGCTGTAAGACGACGGAGCCCGTCGCGAGGATGATCGCGTCTGCGTGGATGATCTCGGTCCCACCAGTGGCCAGCGTCACCTCGATCGAACGCGCATCGCGCAGGCGGCCATCACCTGTCACGAGATGGACCTTAGATCGCCGCGCGGCGTCCTCGAGCTGGGAGACCAGCTCGTCGACGATGCTCTCTTTGCGCGTACGCAACGCTGGAAGATCCACACTCGGTGTTGTGGCCACAAGCCCGAGCTCGGAGGCTTGCCGCGCATCAGCGGCCACCTGCGCCGAGCGCAGGATCGCCTTGGTGGGGACACACCCTCGGTTGAGACACGTCCCGCCGAGCCGTTCGTGCTCGACCAGCACGACCTCGGCGCCAAGACGTGACGCCTCGAAGGCGGCAGAGTAGCCCCCGGGGCCTCCGCCGAGAATCGCGATGCGCATGACGCCTCCATCCCCTCCAGCCGACGTGTCGGAAGATTGTAGCACCCGGAAGCACCCTCGTGTCTCCGAACAGCTGCCGTCCAGCGCAACAGCTCTACCGCTTGTCCGAACGCCATCTCAGTAGCTTGTGAACCGGTGCACAAACTGCTTACGTTGGCTTCAGCACACCTGGGATCACGCCGATACCATCAACGTACCAGGTGTCCACTGGGGATACGGAACGCAGGCGCCAGTAGATGAGCGAAGCAAGACGGTCAAAACCGACCCGGCGTCCACACTTGCCGCTCCTCGCCCTGCTCGCGTTCATCGTGTACTGGTTGGGCGTGAGTTTCATCCAAAGCGCCCTCGACCCCGCAGGCGGCCGATTCATCGACGAACTCCTTTCGCCGAGTCCGCCCACCTTGTTCGGCCGGATGCTGGTCGCGGTGATGGCCCTCGGAGGCGGGTACTACACGCAGCGACTCATAGATCAGCACGCGATGCTCGCTCACGAACTCGATCACGAGCGCTACAAGCTGCAACTGGTGTACGACCACAACCCTACCGCCATCCTCATCATAGACGCGGGACTCACGGTGACCTACGCGAATCCCGTCGCCGAGCAGCTTGTGGGCCTGCCCGCCGCAGAGATGAGAGGGAAGCCTTGCCACGAAGCTGTGCTCAACGATGGAGACGGTCCCTGTGACGGATGCCTTCTTGAGTCCGCGATCGCAAGTGGTGTGCCCCAGGTAGCGGTGAAGCACCAGACCGCCGCAAACGGCCGCGACTACTGGGTCGAGCGGATGTGGTATCCGGTGTTCGCTCACGACGGCGTCGTTGAATCGGTGGTGGAGATATCCAAAGACATCACCGACGTGAAGCGCGCAGAACTGGCGATGCAGCAGTACAGCGAGGACCTTGAGGAGAGCGTGCGAGTGCGCACCGAGGAACTCGAGAGAGCCAATGCCGATCTGACCCAGGAGATCTCCGAACGGCGACGCGCGGAAAAAGCGCTTCGGGAATCCGAGGAACGCTTCCGAAGTCTCGTCGAACTCGCACCGGACCTCATCTTGGTGCATATCGAGGGGATCATCACGTTCATCAACCCTTATGGAGCCCAGCTGCTCGGTTATGACCAGTCCGCGCAACTGCTCGGCATCCACGTGATGGACCTCGTTGACACGGACAGCAGGGACATCGCCACCTCGCATCTGCGGACCACGGTCCACGACCGGCAGCCCATCTCACCCGCCGAGATCTGCTTCGTGCGCCGAGACGGAAGCCGCGTGGACATCCGGATCGCCGCGACCCCTCTCGTGTACCATGGCCGCGCCGCGGTACAGGCGGTAGGACATGACATCACCGATCGCAAACGAGCGGAAGAGACCATCCGTCGCATGGCGTACTACGACCCACTTACCGGTCTGCCCAACCGCGCTCTTTTCGACGACCGGCTCGGCCTCGCCGTCGCTCATGCACAGCGTGAAGACATCGGCTTCGCTGTCATGTTCATGGACATGGATGACTTCAAGGGAGTCAATGACGCGTACGGTCACAGCGTCGGCGACGAACTACTGGTGGAGGTCGCTCGCCGACTGAGCAGGATCGTCCGCAGGAGCGACACGGTCGCGCGCCTCGGGGGAGACGAGTTCACCGTGCTGCTGCCGAAGGTCCATAGCCGCCAGGCCGCGGCGCAAGTGGCCAGAAAGATCTCGCGAGTGATGGAAGAGCCCGCCTTGACCAGTAGCGGCCCCGTGCCCATCGAGCTGTCGATCGGGATCGCATTCTACCCGGCAGACGGCAAGACCTTCAGCCAGCTGATGCATGCAGCGGACATGGCGATGTACGCCTGCAAGAACGAGGGTGTGCCCTTCCGCTTCGCAGACCCGGGAGTCCTCACACCCCGACAGGTGCACGCGCCGGATTAGGGCCTGTGCTCCTCCTCGGTCACCACTTCGGTCTTGATCATGCGCACCAACGCCTGGAGCGCTTCGAAGACGTGGTCGCGGATGTCGCCTCCGACCAGCACGTACATGATGTCGTCGCCCACAGAAAGCGCGCCCTCGTTCACCCACGCCCGTACATGGGTGACACCCTCCATGAGCTCGGCAGTCGCGAGGATCTCGGCCAGGCGCGCCCTGTCGACCGAGAGCGTCATCCCGCTCACCGGCCTGCCGTCGCGCGACGGCGCGCGAACGACGCCGTTATGCATGAGGTACATCCCCGTGCCCGAGACATCCGTCGTCGCTTTGATCTCGGCAAGCCATGCGTCCAAAGACGGACGTGGTCCTGGCGTTGTCATGTGCCCTCCTCGTCTTGGAACAACATGCGCTCAGTATACGCATCACGCGGACAAGAGCGCCTCGGCAAGCGTCGAAGGAAGCCCCACGGCGATCACCGCCTGCGCGACCGCGGTCACATCGTATCCAACGCGGTGGACAACGATCCCGGCATGGACGTCGCTCCTGCCGATCGCGCCTTGAGCGGGGTCTGTACAGGCAGCACGCACCTCCGCCTCATCACCCAGGACGAGTTCAACCCAGCACGCCCGGGGATCCCCGTCTTTGGGCTTGCCCACGGAACCTGTGCTCACGTAGTGGACGTGACCGTCGGGTCCTTCGAGTCTGCGGTGGTACGGGATGTGGACGTGCCCGCAGCACACGAGGTCCGCGTCGGCCTCACGCGCGAGCCTCACCAACTGCTCCGCGGGCCGGTCGGGCATGAGGTACTCGTTCACCTTCCGCGGGCTGCCGTGGCACAGGAGCATCTCCGCCCCTTCGACCTCGAGCCTGAGACTCGGCATGAGGCCCGAGAGATACGCTGCTTCCTCGGGACTCGTCGCCGCTACCGTGAAATCGTAGGACGCCGCGCCGTCGGCTCGCGCCTGGGCGGTCGCGTAGTAGCAGCCGCAATCCCCCAAGCGCCCGCCCACGCCCCGGTCGTAGTTCCCCTGGATCACCGGGTCGCCGATCGAGCGTATCCGTTCGATGACCTGTGAGGGTGCCGGTCCGTACCCCACCAGGTCCCCCAGACAGTACCGCTCGGTGATGTTGCTGGCTGCGATGTCCGCGAGAACGGCATCAAGCGCCAGCAGGTTGGCATGTATGTCCGAGTAAAGTGCTAGCCGCCTTGGCATGTGAGTCCTAGCCTCCTCCGGACTTCCCCGACAAGAGCACGACTTACCGGAACCTGCGCGTCACCGGCCATGATGAGCACGAAGGCCGAGCGCGTCACCCACCGGCATCCGCGGACCGCGTCGAGATTGACGATGAAGGAGCGGTGGACCCTCATGAAGCGCACGCGGACACGCTCCTGTATCTCGGCAAGACTCAGGCGAGTGAGAAGATCGCCCCGTGTCGTGTGCAGGACGCACCGGTTCCCCCGCGCCTCGATATAGAGCACCTCGGAGGTGTCGCAGAACTCCTGTTCCGCCCCCTCGGAAATGATGGGAAGGCGGCACTCCACATCCGGTCTTGCCCCGCCCTGCCTGAGAAGGGCCTTGACGCGTGCGATGAACTCCTTGGACGCGAACGGCTTCAAGAGAAGGTCCTCCGCGCCCATGCCTAGCCCGAGCACGCGCTCGTCAACAGACGGTTCGGCGCTAAGCATCATCACGGGAGTCGTCGTAAGCGAGGCGTTCGAGCGGATCCGTTGCAGCACTTCCCGTCCGTCGACGCCAGGCATGACGACGTCCACGACGATCGCGTCGGGGCGCTCGCGGAGAGCGGTGCGAAGAGCATCGACCCCGCGCGTGACCGGTATCGCGACGTACCCCTCGTGCTCAAGGAGCCGCACCAGTCCTGCTACCAGGTCGACATCGTCATCGACGACCATGACCTTCTGCCGATGCGCGCCGCTCATCTCACCCTCATCGGTGATCGCCAGGAAGCGTGCCTGCATCCGAGTCGATCAGCGGCAGTCGGATCGCGAAGGCGCTGCCCTCGCCTGGCGCACTGTGCTCGATGTCGATCCGTCCGCCGTGCGCCACCACGATATGCTCGGCGACGCTGAGGCCGAGTCCGATACCGGGAACCTGGCGGCCGTCGCCGTGATCCAGCCTCCTGAAAGGCTCGAACACCGCTTCGCGACCCGCCCGAGGCATCCCTTGGCCCTCGTCGATGACCCGTATCACCGCGTCACCGCCCTGCGCACTAAGCTCGATTTGTACCGAGCCTGCGTCGTAGGAGTACTTCACGGCGTTGCCGACAAGGTTGTCGAGCGCCTGGCGCAAGCGGACCGCGTCCCCTCGTACGCGCACGCTACAGGGCGCGTGGGAGCACTCCACCGTGATGCCGCGCGCAGACGCCGTGCGCGCGTGTTCCTCGGCGCATCCGCGCGTCAAGGCGTCCAGATCGACTTCCTCGGCCGAAAGCGTGGCCACTCCGTGCTCGAACGAGGCGACGTCCGTGAGGTTGGAGACAATGGACGCCATACGTGCGACCGCCGAGCTGATCACGTCCAGCGCTTCTCGGGCGTCCTCAGCAAGTTCACCGTAGACCCCGCTCGCAAGCATGTCGCAGTAGAGGCGGATCACCGACATAGGCTCTGTGAGCTCGTGCGACGCCACGGCGATGAAGTCGGACTTCACGTGCTCGAGGCGCTCCACCTCCTGCGCCAGACGAGCCGCATCGTCGCGCGCTTCTTGAAGCGCCTCGAGCACGCTTCCGAGCCGAGAGTCCCGATCGGCCAGCACGTCAGCCGTCACCTGCGCGCCCTCGCTCTGCCTGAAGCTCGTGTTGCTTGCGGCCGGACGATCCCGGCGTTTCTCGGCCATGCTCATCGCCTCGGTGCGCATCGTGCCTGCCGTCTGTGCGT
Source organism: Actinomycetes bacterium (assembly GCA_021372825.1). Taxonomy (GTDB): domain Bacteria; phylum Actinomycetota; class Coriobacteriia; order Anaerosomatales; family Anaerosomataceae; genus JAJFTR01. The sequence continues at coordinate 30,791 of JAJFTR010000070.1, read as the reverse complement.
CCCGCGACCATGATACGGCAGCGCCCGGCCGCTGTACGAGAGGGTGAGCTTCTTACAAGCCGACGCCGGCTTGATCGAGGATCTGCGGGACGGCCTCGGTGAGCCCGAGCGGCATGATGTGCACGCCGTCAGCCACCTCCTTCATGGCGATGACCTGCTCGGTGGCCAGCTCCACCGCGGCCGCGACGGGGTCCGCCGCCCGCCGGATGCGCTGGGCGATCGCGTCGGGGACCATGAGGCCGGCGAGCCGCTCGTTGATGAAGTCGATGGCGCGCGGGCTCCTCAGCAACAGCACGCCCGCGATCACTTTCGCTCCCACCTCGTGCATCGCCTCGACCGCTCGCGCGAGCTTGTCGATGTCGAAGATCGCCTGTGTCTGGAAGAATCGCGCGCCCGCTTCCACCTTGGCTCTCGCGCGTTCGAGCTGGACGTCCCACGGCTCCGCTTCGGGGAACATCGCCGCCCCCAAGAAGAACCCGGTCCCACCCTTGAGTGGCCGGCCGAGCATGTCGTGGCCCTCGTTCATACCCGCCGCCACGCGCAACAGCTGCGTGGAGTCGATGTCGAAGACCGGCTTGGCCTGCGGATGGTCGCCCGAGCGGGGATCGTCTCCCGTGACCATGAGGACGTTCTCAAGGCCGAGCGTCCATGCCGCCATCAGGTCGGACTGGAGGGCCAAGCGGTTGCGGTCGCGACATGTCTGCTGGAAGATCGGCTCGAACCCCATCTCACGCGCCACGCGCGAGGCGGCAAGGCTCGACAGGTGCAGCGACGCCCCCTGGTTGTCGGTGATGTTGAGTGCGTGGCAGTGCGGGCCGAGAAGCGCCATCGTCGCGGTCATCGCGGAAAGGTCCGTGCCGCGAGGTGGTGCCACCTCACCGGTCACGACGAACTCCCCGTGCGCGAGCGCATCCGAAAGCCGGCTCATCGTCCGCCACCGCCTGCCCGGCTCTCACGCACGTTCACGGAGCCCGGCTTGAGCTTCTTGGAGTAGTCCTTCGGTGGCAGCACTCCTGGGACGGGACGGCCTTGCTCGGCAAGCCGACGGCGGATCTTGACATGCACGCATTCGCGGTCGCGCAGGACCTCGCACTTGCCGTCCCACATACCGCCGCACGGGCCGTTGAGCAGCCCTTTCGGGCAGGTCGTCACGGGACAGATCCCCGCGGTCTTATCCAGGACGCACTCGCCGCACATCTGGCAGCGCTCCTCGAATACTCCATGGCGGACCACGTTGCCCAAGAACACCGACTCCAGACCAGGGTAGACCGGTTTGGCGACCGCATCGGCCATCGTCTGCACGCCAGCCCCGCACGCGAGCACGAGTATGGCGTCGGAAGCCGCGATCTCATCGGCGTGCTTGCGCGCGTCAAGGCGAGTACCGCCCAAGTGGCACGTGACCTCGCCCACAGCCCAGCCGGTCACCTTTCTACCGTCCCGCTCGAGTAGCGCTGTGGTGCGGAGGACCTCTTCCTCGCCCCCGGTGTGCGCCACGGTCGCGCATTGCCCGCAACCCATGATGAAGACGGCGCGGGCACCGATCTGGTCGAGGTCGTCGCGTATGCGCTCCCACTCACGGGGGCGTGTGATGATCATCTCGGCACTCCTTCGATCGCTGCGCGGACCGCCTCCACGCACCCCGGTGCGTTAGGCGCATACCCTGCCCCGATCGTCTGCGCATAGTCCTCGGTCACGACGGCTCCTCCCACGAGCACGGGCACGCCGGTCTCGGCAAGAAGCTCGACGGTGTCCTCCATCGCACCGAGCGTGGTGGTCATGAGCGCCGAGAGGCACACCACGTCGGCCTCGCTCGCCGCACGCGCGAAGGTCTCAGGAGCGACGTCCACACCCAGGTCGCTCACCGCGAAGCCCCGACTCTCCAGCATCGAGATGCAGATGTCCTTGCCGATGCTATGGATGTCTCCTTTGACGGTGCCGAACACTACCCGGCCCTCTGCGGTGTCCTCGCCTGCGGGAAGATGGGCCTTCGCCGCCTCGACAGCGGCCTTCATCGCCCCAGCGGCGGCGATCAGCTGAGGCAAGAACACATCGCCTCGGCCATAGGCGTCACCCAGGCGCTGGATAGCGGGAGTGAGCACGTCGGAGACGACCGCTCCCGGCGCCATGCCCGCTTGCAGAAGCTCCTCCACCAGGACCGGTGCGCTGTCCGCGTCACCGTGCTCGACGGCCGCCGCAAGACGCCCGGCCACGGTGCTCGCCCCGGACGCAAAGAGCTCCGGGCGTGCAGCGCTTGGCTTGCTCTCGTCCTGCACACGGGCGATCCACGCCGACGCGAGCTCGTCAGCACCGCGTAAGACGTTGACCGCCGCGACGGTGCGCATGACCTCAGCGTCGCCCGGGTTCACGATCGCAGCATCCAACCCGCACCCCGCCGCCATCGCAAGGTAGGTCGCGTTCAAGGACGCGCGCCCGGGCAGGCCATGGCTCACGTTGCTCACACCGAGCACGGTGGCAAGCCCGCGATCGTGCGACACGACATGGACGGCATCCAGTGTCGCCCGGGCGCCATGCGGGTCAGCGGCGGCGGTCAGCACGAGACAGTCCACGAGGAGGTCCTGGTCCGTGAGACCGAGTTCGTGAGCACGCGCACAAACTCGGTCGACGATCGCGACGCGCCCCTCGGCGGTCGATGGGATGCCGTCTTGATCGAGCGCGAGCACGAGTACCGCCGCACCATAACGCTTGGCCAGGGGCAGTACACAGGCCATAGAGTCGTCAGAGCCGTTGACGCTGTTGATGAGTGCGCGACCTGGGTAGACCTTGAGTGCACGCTCAAGCGCGACAGGGTCGGTGTTATCGAGAACGAGCGGCAGATCGACTATGCCTTCGAGCGCTTCTACTACCTGGGGCAGGACCGCCGTCGCATCGATCTCCGGCGCTCCGACGTTCACGTCAAGCAGGTGGGCGCCCTGCTGTTGCTGGGTGAGAGCACAGTCGCGCACCACCGACATCGATCCGGACGCGAGCGACGCGACAAGCGCCTTTTTGCCTGTCGGGTTGATCCTCTCGCCGATCACCGCAAGAGGCTGGCCGGCACCGATGCGCACCACACGACGGGGACCCGCCACTGCGACGCCCTCCGGGACCGGGCGCCGCGTCGCCACAGCGCGTTCTTTCACGCGATCGGCTATCGCTCCGGTGAACGCCGGTGTCGATCCGCAGCACGAGCCGATCAAAGACGCGCCCGCCTCGGCGAACCTCTCGGCGTAATGGCCCATCTCCTCGGCCGTTCCCGGAAAGACGGCCGTCTCGCCTACACGTCGAGGGAGACCGGCGTTGGGTTGAACGATGATCGGAAGCGAGGTGGCTGCGGCCATGCCCTCGACGAGCGGGAGCATCTGTTCGGGCCCAAGTCCGCAGTTGATCCCCACCGCATGAGCACCAGCGCCTGCAAGGATCACCGCGGCGGTCTCGGGGTCCGTTCCCGACAGGTCCATCCGCCCAGACGAGCCGAAAGACACCGTCACGAACACCGGCAGGTCACACGCTGCCCTCGCCGCGAGCACGGCGCAGCGGGCCTCGGCGATATCGGTCATCGTCTCGATGAGGATCGCGTCAGGACCCTCCGATGCGAGAGCCTGCACCTGGTCGAAGAAGTCGGCGTACACATCGTCGAACTCCGCGTCGCCGACAGGAGCGAGCACGCGCCCGCTCGGCCCCACGTCCGCGAGCACGTGTTGTGCGCCCGACGCACGTGCGATCCGCACCGAGGCGCGGTTGATCTGCGCCATCTGGCCGTCCAGCCCGTAGTGAGCAAGCTTGGCGCGCGTGCCGCCGAAACTGTTGGTGGTCACGCAATCTGCTCCAGCCAAGACGTAGTTGCGATGGATGTCCAGCACGATATCGGGATCGAGTAGGCACAACTGTGCAGGGCACTGCTCGGCAGGGATGCCGGCACGCTCGAGCATGGTGCCCGTCGCGCCATCGATCACGAGGACCTCACGGCCGAGCCGAAGCTGGATGTCCGGCATCCTGCGTGTCTCCCTTCATCCTTGCGACTAGAACGACAGCGTGATAGCCCGTCTCGGACAGGCTATCACGCACGCTTCACAGTAGACGCACTTGTCCTTGTCGAAGTGCAGCACACCTTCTTCGAAGGCCAGCTCCAGAGCATGTGGCTTGCACACCGCCGTGCACAGGCCACAGAGCACGCACGTTTCCTCGTCCAGCCGGATGTCACTCGCGGCAGGAGAGACGGTGATGCCCTCGGCCTCAAGGAATGCGATCCCCGCCTCGAAGTCCTCCTTGCGCCCTGTGAGTTCAAGCAGCATCCGGCCTTCTTGTCCGGGCTGGATCGCCGCGCGCAAGATGTTCGGGACAAGGTCGAAGTCCTTTACCAGGTGGTAGGTGATCGCCTTGGTCGCCTGACGTGGCGGGAAGGTGAGGTCGAACCGCTTGCGTGGCATCTAGACCGCCTCCTCGGTGCGGATCTCGAGCGTGTGGATGGACGCTTCGCCCGGTTGCGGAAGCCGTTGAATGGGCGGCGTGAGCGTGAAGCGCTCCTCGGCGACCCACCGCTTGAGTTCCGCGGCGATCGCGCGCGCCTTGGGGAGCGAGGATATCGGGCCCGTCTGCACCTTCTTGCCCTCGATCTCGATCCACCCGCTGCGGAGTTGCGCGTACGTCACACGCCCGACAGAGGGCCTGCTGCGCCGAGGGACCCCGTAATCGATCACCGTCGCCTGCAGATCCGCATCGCCGAGCGCGAGCGTGGCGGCTAGGTCCTCGTCGAGCACAGGTATGGGTACGCCGACACCGACGAACGCGCTCGTCCCATAGCCCGTGAAGGTCGCCGCGGCGAAGTATTCCGCGCTGGCCTGCTTAAGGTCGGCGATCACCGCGAGCGTGCCGGCGGAAGCGACGGGCACACCATGTTCGTCACGCGGCTGGTCGGGATTGTGCTGCGTCCCCTGCCACGCGACGAATCCGGGCGCGCCCGCGACGAACACGCGGCTGCCGATACCGATGGTACGGTACAAGGGATCGTTCAGAAGAGGTGAGAGCGCACCCGCTGAGGAGTACGTCGCGTTGCCGAGGCGTGGCAAGAGCGTCCCCATGTAGGTGTGCAGCGCCCGGTCTGTGGAGTTCACCGCCACCGCGTAGTTCTGGTACGCGTTGCGCGGGTTGAAGAAGTACGCCTGATTGAGGTCGGCGAGCCTCACCCACGTGTCGATCTCGGTGCGCGGGTAGCAGTCCGTGCCCGGGCTCGACGCACGCAGACGCACCGCGCGTCCACGCAGCAGATCCTCGATCACATGCGCGCCCCCGTACTCGATGCCTCGCACCGAGCTAGGCTGCGTCACGCCCAGATAGGTGTCCACCGCGGCGAGACCGCCATAGGCCTCGACGTCGTTCAAGGTGATCTTCGCCATGCGGATCGGCGGGTCGCTGTGCCCGAAGTTGAGCACGACTCCCGACGAACACATCGGCCCGAAGGTGCCTGTCGTCACCACATCCACCTTGCGCGCGGCGGTCTTGATGCCCTCGTCCGCCGCCAGAGCGCCGAACTCCTCGGCGGTGAGCACCACCGCCTCCCCCGACGCGATGCGCGCGTTGATCTCCTCCCATGACTTGCTCACGTTCCACCTCCAACAAAAAACACCTCCCGCCCCGGACTGTGCGTCAGGGCGAGAGGCGTCGTAGCCTTCGCGGTACCACCCGACTTCGCCGCGAGCAGTCGCGGCCTCTTCTCGAGCACGGGACCGGTGGTGGATGCCGCTCGGCGGGCGGGAGTGCTTTGGCCGAGGAGGTCCGTATGCTCTGCAGCCTGAGGTAACGGGGGCTTCCGTCCGGCATTACTCCGCGATCTCGCGTTTCCTCCGGATGCCTCAGGGGCCATGTTCCGCGGGCCTCACGTCGCCGGTTCTCAGCTTCCCCGGCTCTCTGGCGGACCTGTCGGTCCCGCGTACTCATCCCCGTCAACGGCGGACATATCAGGTTGGGTGCATAGTCTAGGAGCCTCACGCATCTCTGTCAAACGATACCTCACCACCACGCTGGCGGAGCCTCGACCCATGTATAGGCGAGCGACTCGTCGAGCCTGGCCACCGCGCTGTCATGGACAGCCGCGGTCCCACCGAAGACACGCGCCGCGTCCATCTCGGCCAGATCGCAGCGCGTCTGCACGAACGCGAGCGCCTTCGGGGCCAGGGCGTCCGGGGAGGTGAGCAGGAGCACGCCCTTCTCCACCCCACACGCGACGCCACCAGCGAGGGCGTCCGGGAACGTGGCGCCCGTGGCCAGGCCCACGAAGCGAGGCTGTACGATGCCCTGGTCGATACCGTAGGCCGCCACATTCGCGGCGGTTGCGTAGCGGTCCGCTCCATCCACACGCTGCACCTCGCCCGCGAGGGAGTCGACACGCTCTTCCACGCTCGCGCTCACCGCACTCGTTCCCCCCACTATCACCGCCTGGACCGGAGCGATCTGGTCGAGCAACTCCGCGCTCGCCAGGGGGAGCACCGTCGGCCGTGTGAGTATCACAGGGCGCATCGATTGCCACGCGAGAGGCCCCACGGCAAGCGCGTCCGGGAACGCATCCCCACGCGCGACGAACACGCCACCATCCCAATCGGGCCCGAGCCGCGAGAGCACACGCCGCGTGACTTCCGCGGATGTCGCGTAGCGATCAGGGCCGGCCACCCTCGTCGGGGTGTCCATGCCGGCGAGTGCGTCGATCGCGTCCACGACGCGTGCGCTCACTGCTGCCGGCCCGCCCACGACGAACGCCTGCGTCGCACCGAGCCTGGCGATCTCGGAGGAGACCACACTCGGAAGGGAATCCGAGCCGACGAGCAGCAGCGGCGCATCGTATGCACCGGCAAGGGAAGAGGCAGCGATCGCGTCCGCGAAGCCCGCACCGCTCGCGACCACCACCGTGTTCGCGCCTTCGCGGAAGGTGGACTGTGAGATGCGCACCGCAGTGGCGTACCGGTCGGCGCCCGCAAGGCGCCGCGACTCCGTCACCACGTGGGTCCGAAGCTCGAAGAGCGGAGACCCGGCCCCCGCCACCTCGAGGAAGTGCGCCCCTTCGGAGGACTCGTCGGGGACTTGATAGGCGAAGCTGCCGCTATCCTCGGCGACCACACGCGCAGGGTCCCCTGTGATGCTGAAGGCGCCAGGCTCCCACAGGCGCATGTCCGTAGGCGCGGCGGTCGGCGTGACCCACAGCGAGGCATGCACGGTCTGCCCCCAGCGCAGCGGTCGCGTGGAGAACACGCTCACCGCTGGCAGCGTGCCTGTGGTGATCGCGCCCTGGAGCGGGACGCCGGGGATGTCCACACCGACCTCCCACTGGAGTGTATAGCCTCCACCGGAATCCCCGGCGCGCACGTCGATGTAGTGCCATCCGCCGCGACCGTCGCCGACAGTGGTGGTGATCGTCACCGAGGCGCCCTTCTTGTAGAAGCCCTCCGCCGCGTGATAGACGTCCTGCGTGTCTTCGAGGATACCGCCGTTGTTCCATCTGGGCGGCAAGAGCCACAGCTCGAACGTGTCGCCGGGCGCCTCAGCCGTAAGCGTGCAGGTGGCGCTTTGTCCCTCGGGCAGCCACAGCCTGAAGACGTCGTCTCCGTCGCTCACGGGGTCGACGGTCCCCGTGACCGCTCGTGAGGTGAGTTCGACGCCAGGTACGTTACCGTCTGAGCGGCCCGATACCTGCCACTCGAGCGTGTAGGAGCCCTCCGAATCGAACGTGGAGACAGCCACGTAGTAGCGGCCTGCTCCAAAGCGGCTCGATGCCGTGTAGCAGATGTGCTCGCTGGCTGCCGGCCCGTCCGAGGAGAGCACGTACTCCGCGGATTGCACCGTGAGCGAGGCGGGCGACCACAGATACAGGTCGAAGTTCACGCCGGTACCCGCAAGAACAAGCGAGATCTGGTCGCCCGGAGCCAGGTAGACCGAGTACACGTCCACGCCGTCGGCGGGGGGCTCTGTCGTAGGATACGCGTCGAGCGTGCCGGTCACCGTATGCGACACCACGGGGTAGGTGTCGAGCGGCACTCCGGGGATCTGGTCGTCGGCGTCGAGCAGCCGCACGACCCCTTGCGCATCGAGCCGCCGAAGCGGCATATCCGTGCGAGCGGTGCGGGTGTCGGCGACTGCCGCGGACGGCGGCAGGACGCCGCACGTGAGCGTGACGGACACTACTACCGCCACGAACATCCGCAGGCCTCTCATGGCGCCCTCCTCACCATCGTGCACGCAGACATGCGGTACTGCGATCAGCGTATCACAGCGGCTCGGCGGCGCTGGAGCCCGGCAGCTCCTCACCCAATGCCGTAAGCGCGTCGCGCACGATCACGACATGGTCGAATGCAAGCGCAGGAAGATCACCCACGGGAAACCACCGGGCCTCCGCGGCATCATCCGCGCCTGCTACAGGACCGGAGTCGTCTGGCGCGAGCGCGAGATACGCGGCCGAGACCGTCCATCCACGGGGATCACGGCCAGGCTCGCCATACACGCCCACGAGGACGAGCGGACCATCGTAGACAAGCCCTGTCTCCTCGGCAAGCTCCCTGCGCGCCGCGTCAACCGGAGGCTCGAACGGATCGAGGAATCCTCCCGGCAGCGCCCACATGCCCTGGTACGGCGGGTTGCCGCGCCGGATAAGGAGCACTTCTCGGCGTCCCGGCGCTCCGCGCACGACGACGGTGTCAGCGGTGAGGCCGGGACGTGGGTGGTCGACTTTGCTCATGCACACACTCTACACGACGGCGCAGACGTCGCGCGGCGCGGGCGCAACGTCCATACCATCTTCACACTCCCCACATGGGCGCTCCATACCTGCGGGTCATAGTCTGCAATGTGATCGGTTGACACTACGAAAGGAGCACCCGCAATGATCGGGTTGGCACACATGGGCGGCCGCATGATGGGAGGCTACGGTTACGGGCCCGACGGCTTCGGCGACGGATCGCTGTTCGCGTTCGGCCATCTGCTGTTCGGGCTGTTCGTCCTCGCCGTCGTGATCGGCGTGATCGTCTGGGCCGTCGGGCACTCGAAGCGCGCTCAGAGCGTGCATGGCGCCACGACCTATCCGGCCCCCTCAGACGCCGCCGCAGCGGCGCCGGCAGACGACGCCGCTTTGAAGATCGCGCGCGAGCGGCTGGCGCGCGGTGAGATCGATGTGGAGCAGTACTCCGCGATTGAACAGGCGCTTCGAGGATAAAGCGCATCCTCCTTCCCTCCCCCGCATCGGGCGGGACCTCAACCCCCTCGGGTCCCGCCCAACCCCTCCCTCTCCAGGACGACCTGGGCCGCACGGCCCGGGTCGTCCGCATATCACCCAGCGCTCAGACGACCCCCAGTGCGCGAAGCGCATCAGCAGTGATCGGCCTGGCCGATCCCGCATGGTTTGCCCACGGATCGGCACTGTCGGCGACCGCCGTAGGCACGTTCTTCAGTGTGTACGCGTCGGGAGTGACGCCCGAGATGACCGCCTCCCACGTGACGGGCATCGCCACGGTCGCGCCCGCACGCGCGCGTGTAGAGTAGGGCGCCACCGCCGTCGCCCCGCGTGCGTTGCGCAGATAGTCGATGAAGACCTTCTTCTCGCGGCGGGTCTTGAGCGGGTTGGTGGTGTACCGGTCAGGCTCTGCCGAGACGATCTTCTCGCAGAGCTTTCGCGCGAACGCCTTCACTGTGTCCCAGTCTCCCTCGGGCACGATGGGCGCCACCACATGGAGGCCCTTTCCCCCGGTGGTCTTGACGAACGGGACCAGACCGAGGGCGACCAGCTCGTCGCGGACTGCGAGCGCGGCCCGGGTCACCGCCTCCCACACCACCCCGGGCCCGGGGTCCAGGTCGATCACCACGCGGTCGGGCTTCTCCACGTCACGCGCCAACGCGCCCCACGTGTGGATCTCGAGCACGCCGAGCTGCACCAGGGTCACAAGGTCCCCAACGTCCTCGACCAGCGCGTAGTGGACAGGGCCCTCCTCGTGACGCACTTCCACGGTCGCGATGCGGTCCGGGAAACCTTGCGAGACATCCTTCTGGTAGAAGCACTCGCCACCCGTGCCTTCGGGACATCGCACGAGCACGAGCGGCCTGTCCGCCACGTAGGGCAGCATGCGCTCGCCGACCGCTTCGTAGTACCGCGCGAGATCGAGTTTGGTGGCGCCCATCTCGGCGAACAGAACGCGATCAGGGTGCGTGAGACGCACGCCCGCGACCTCGACCGCTTCCGGCGCCTCCTGCGGGTCTTGGTCCGCCGCCGCAGACGCGATCTCGTCCATCGTGCGCCCGGTGAGCACGGACGTGTCCTGGTCGAGCACGTCGCCGGCCGCGAGTGGGCGCGCATACTCGTCCTTCTCCTTGATGAGCAGCCAGCCGGGCTGGTCCTCGCCTGGCCGTGGCTTGAGACGCACCAGCGCGAACCCGCCATGCAGTCTCTCTCCGTTCAGGCGGATCTTCATGCTTCCTTTCGCATAACCTTCATGAGGGTCGGTTACAGGGTCCCACGTGCCGCGGTCCCACACCATCACCGTCCCGGCTCCATACTCACCCGAGGGGATGACACCCTCGAACGTGGCGTAGTCGATCGGGTGGTCCTCCACTGGCACGGCAAGCCGCTTCTGCGCCGGGTCCATGCTCGGCCCCTTCGGCACCGCCCAGCTCTTGAGCGCGCCGTCGAGTTCGAGTCTAAAGTCGTAGTGCAGGCGTGTCGCGGCATGCTTCTGGACCACATAGATGCCTGCCATCGTTCACTCGCCTCCCTTCCCTGCCGAGAAGGGCCGCTCCGTACCGAGAAGCAGGTCCATCACCTGGTGTCCCGGATCGACGAGCGGACCCGCCATGGCCGCCGCCTCGTCGAAGGCGCGTGCTCCACACGGCGCCACGCCCGCTCCCGCCACCACAAAAGGCACAGGTTCCCCCACGTGGGTCTTGAGCGCGATCGGCGTGGGGTGGTCGGGCATGGCGAGTATGCGCAGCTCACCAGGGTGCTCCATCACTCTCGAGACGACCTCGCGGTCGATCGCCTCGATGGCTGCGATCTTGCCACGCACGTCCCCCGCATGGCCCTGCTCGTCGGGAGACTCGATGTGGATCACCACAAGATCGTGGTCCTGCAGCGCGTCAAGAGCGCCCCGCGCCTGCGCGGCGTAGTCGGTGTCGGGCCCGTCGGTGACCCCGGGGATCTCGAGGCGGTCGATGCCGAAAAGAACCGCCAGCCCGTTCAGCAGATCGACTCCTGAGGTGAGTGCGGCACTCACGCCTCGAACTTCCGAGAAGAGGCGGAGCCCCACAGGAGACATCCCCGGCCAGAACGGCCAGATGTCGGTGGCGGGCAGCTTTCCCGCCTCAGCACGAGCGCGGTTCGCCGGCGAGGAGGCGAGCACGGGACGCGCACGCTCCATGAGCTCGAGCAGGAGTTCGGCGCCCGGTCCGCGGGGCAGATGGCCTTCGACAGGCTTGTCGGAGATGTCGTGTGGTGGCGTGTAGCCACACCCCAGCAGCTCGAGGTGGCCCTTCACAACGAGGATGTGCCGGTAGGCGACGCCCGGGTGCATCGTGAAGGTCCCATCGTCGAGCGCTGAGGCCAGGTCCGAGACGATTGCGCGTGACTCAGCGCTGGAGATGTGGCCGCATGCGTACGACACCATCCGGCCATCGGCCACATGCACCAGGTTCATGCGCAGCGCCACCTCGTCACGAGCGAGCGTGACGCCCATGCTCGCTGCCTCGATGGCGCCCCGGCCCACGAAACTCGCCACGGGGTCGTAGCCCAAGATGGAGGTGCATGCCGCCGAGGAGGAGGGCTCCGCGCCCGCGGGGACCGTCTGTGCTCGGCCGAGGATCCCCCGCCGAGCGAGCTCGTCCAGATGAGGCGTGTGCGCGGCCTCGAGTGTCGTTCGGCCGTCGAGCTCGGGGAGCGGCCATCCGGCCGCGCCGTCCAAGATGACGATGACGTGTTTCACGCGTCCTCCCTCGCGTCGGCGTCGGGTACCATGAGGGTACCACGGTGTGTGACGGTCGCTCATGCCGTCTATCGGGGGATAGACTGGTAGTAGTGGCTACTAGCCAAGGGGGTTCGCGATGCGCAATCGACTGCTCACGCTCACAATGGCAGCGGCTCTTCTTGTGGCGATGATGCCTGCCGAGGCAGGCGCCGAGGTCGACTTCACGGAGTCGGTACTCGTCACGAGCGCGAGCAACGACTACGAACTCCCGGTCACCTCGGGTCGCTTCGTCGCCTATGCCGGGCAGAACCTTCTGGCCTTGTGGGGCAACCCTATAGAGTGGAACGTGTGGGTCAAGGACCTTGCAAGCGGAGTCGCCACGATGGCCACCGCCTATGGCGACGGAGACCAACGGGACCCGGCGATCTCCGAGCAGCGCCTCGTGTATGTGGACCAGAGCGAGGCGGACTCCGAGGTTTGGTACTACGACATGCGCATCGCGCAGCGTATCCGGCTCACGACCAACTCGGTTGATGACGTCGGCCCGGACATCGACGGGAACATCGCGATCTGGATGGAGGGCATCACGCCCCCTGTGACCATCCACTGGCGCAACATGCTTACGGGTGGCAGTGGCGTCGTCTCGGGAACGGCCCATCCCAACGGCGCTTCCGTGGACAAGGGCCGCATCGTCTACTACGACGACAAGGACCCGTCTGGGCGTTTCGGTGTGTACGTTTACGACATCGACGGCGGCGAGACGCGTGTCAAGCTCGCCGCCGCGGGAGTGGATGTCGCCGATACCGTGATCCACGGAGACTACGTCGCATGGACCGAGTACCTACACGCTTCGCCAGCCGACAAGAACATCTACGCAGCTGACCTGCGCGATGGCCAGACCGGGCAGATCACCGCGAACACGTCCACGCAGCAGCGCCCCTCGGTGTTCGGACAGTACGTCGCTTGGCAAGACGCCCGAAACGGCAACGAAGACATCTTGCTGTGGTCGCGATCGGACATCTCAGGGTACTCGGAGGTCACCGCCGCCGCGGACGACCAGCTGTACCCGCACGTCTGGGGCAACCGGGTGGTGTGGCAAGACGAGCGCACCTCGTACGGCAGCATCTACATGGCGACGACGACTGTCGACGCAACGCGTGTCGCGGGGGTCGACCGCTATGCGACGGCCGTGGAGATCTGCCAGAAGCACTTCCTGGATTCAGCCGATGTGGTAGTAGCCACGGGGCTTGACTTCCCCGATGCGCTTGCCGCTTCTGGCCTCGCTGGCGCGATGGACTGTCCACTCCTTCTCGTGGGCACCGACACCGTGCCGACAGTCGTGCAAGACGAACTCGATCGCCTAAACGCGAAGCACGTCGTGATCGTGGGCGGCAGCTCAGCCGTATCCCAGGATGTTTACGATCAGCTCTCGACGTACGGTACCGTCGAGCGCGTGTCCGGTGGCAACCGGTATGCCACGGCAAAACAGGTGGCCTATCGCGTGATGGACATCCGCAACAACGACGATGCGTGGGCGCAGGAGGCATACTTCGTACGGGGAGACTCCTTTGCTGACGCCCTTGCGGTCTCGCCTCTCGCCTACGCGCGCAAGGTGCCGATCCTCTTGGTGCAGACGGGCGACGTTCCGGTGGACACCGTCGAGGCCATCCAGTTCTGTGACCTCATCGCCGGAACGGTTGTGGGCGGCACCTCGGCCATCTCAGATGCCACCAAGTCCGAGATCGAGGGTTACATCGCCGACAACGGCGGATGGCCGACCGCGAACCGCATCCAAGGTCCCGACCGTTACGCAACGTCGGTGGCGTGCGCAACATCCGCCGTGAACGACGGATGGCTCGACTACGACATGATCGGGGTGGCCACCGGCTCCACGTTCGCCGATGCGCTGGGAGGCGGCGCGGCATGCGGGTACGCCGGCAGCCCCATCGTCCTTACCAGCAGCACGGGAGTGCCCTCGGCGGTGAGCACGCTCTTCAACGGCAACCGATACGGTTTCGGCTCTCTGGAACTCTACGGCGGCACGAGCGCGGTCTCTGCCGCTTCGTACAATGCGATCAGGGGGTACCTGCGCTAGAGCATGCTTCTGCTACGATGCGCGTATGACGACGCGCTACATCGACACCCGCGGACTTGACGACACGAGGCCCACGTTCACTGAGGCCGTCGTGAAGGGGATCGCGCCGGGCGGCGGGCTGTACGTGCCCGAGGCGTTGCCATCGCTCGCCCCCGAGAACCTCCTGGCCCTTTGGGAGGTCCCGTACGCTGAGCGCGCCGCACGTGTCTTCGAGCTCTTCGGAGTGGACGTGGCGCCGCAGCGCATCCGTGAGCTCATGGCGCAGGCGTACGGCGCGCAGTGGGACGACGAGCGCATCGCGCCGGTCGAGGAAGTCGTGCCCGGCCTCCATGTGCTGGAGCTCTGGCACGGCCCGACCTCGGCGTTCAAAGACATGGCGCTCCAATGCATGCCGCTGTTCTTCTCGGAAGCCATCTCGATGCAGCAGGCGCGAGGCACGCTGCATGATGACTTCCTGGTACTCGTCGCAACCTCCGGCGACACCGGAAAAGCAGCACTTGAGGGCTTCGCGGACCGCGCGCACACGCGCATCGCCGTGTTCTACCCGAGCGGGGGCGTCTCGGACATACAGCGCAAGCAGATGGTGACGCAGCGCGGGGACAACGTGGCCGTGTTCGGGGTGCGCGGGAACTTCGACGACTGTCAGAACGCCGTCAAAGCGGCTTTCAACGACGCCGACTTCAACCGGCGCCTGCACGATCGCTATTCGCTGCGGCTCTCCTCGGCCAACTCCATCAACTGGGGAAGGCTGCTGCCGCAGATCGCGTACTACGCGAGCGCCTACGTGGACATGGTGGCGGCCGGTGGTGTGGTCGCAGGCGAGCCGATCGATGTGTGCGTTCCGACGGGCAACTTCGGCAACATCCTCGGCGCGTACTACGCGAAGCACATGGGCGTGCCCATCGAAAGACTCCTGTGCGCGAGCAACACCAACAAGGTGCTCTCGGACTTCATCGCAAGCGGCGCTTACGACATATCCTCGCGCGAGTTCGTGATGACGCCGAGTCCCAGCATGGACATCCTCATCTCCAGCAACCTCGAGCGGCTTCTCTACCACCTGGCAGGTCCTGAAGCGGTACGCCAGTGGATGGCCTCCCTTGCCGAGCAGGGCCGCTTCCGTGTCGACCGGGAGACCTTCACTTCCCTGCGCGGCTGCATGAGCGGCGACTGGGTGGACAACGACGAGTCCCTTGCCACCATCCGGCGCGTGTTCGCCGAGACAGGCTATCTGATGGACCCGCACACGGCAGTCGCATGGGAGGTGGCCGAGCGGCTTCGCTCCAGCAACCCGGTGCTCGTCGTGTCCACCGCCCACTGGGCGAAGTTCGGCGCCGATGTGTGCCGCGCACTCACCGGCGTCGCGTACGACGAGGAGCTTCCCGCCGAGTACCGCTCGCTCACGGGAGTGCAGCTTCTCGAGCGCATCGCGGCTTTCGCGGGAGGCGACGCGTACATACCGAGGGGTCTGGCCGAGCTCGATGCGCTTCCCGAGCGGTTCGGACACGTGGTCGACGCCGGTCGTGACGGCGTGGAGGGCGCGGTGCAAAGGTGGCTCGACAGCTGAGCGCCCACGATCCTTCCACTCCGAAGGCCGACGATCATGACGCATTGGCCCGGCTGATCGACACGCTCTTCCGTGGTCGCAGTGATGTGCCGCGTCTGGAGATCGTCGTGCGGGCCGAGCTCGCCGACCTGTCCCCTGCCGCTCTGGACATCGTGAACCTCCTGCCACCCGGCGCCTACACGCGCTCGAGGCTCTGCGACCAGCTCAACTCCGCGATCACCGCTCACGGCTGGGGACGGACACTCGGCACGTTCGAGTGAGACGCTCGCCTTCGGGGGAGTAACATGGAGTGTGACAGAGGGGACGTGGGCATGCACGAGACGAGCGACATCTCCGCGATTCTGGCGCACGCGCGCGAGCGGCTCCTCGACAAAGCGAATGTGGTCGCGACCGGCGTCGGATTCAAGGTGTCGCAAGGCCAGCGCACTGGCACACTGTCCATCGTGTGCTCCGTGCTGGAGAAGCTGCCTCTTGCGGCGCTGTCCACAGCTGACGTCGTTCCGCCCGAGATCGACGGAGTGCCTACCGACGTGGTCGCGACCGGGCGGATCCGTGCGCTTGCCGGCCCTTCTTCAGCCGCGCACACGGTGCGCCTCCGGCCTGCTCCCGGAGGCGTTTCTCTTGGGCACCACGACATCACCGCGGGCACACTCGGGTGCCTGGTGCGTCGCGGCGACCGCGTGTTTCTCCTCTCCAACAATCATGTGCTCGCCAACAGCAACGCCGGAGCACCAGGCGATGCGATCCTTCAGCCGGGTCCGATAGACTCGGGGACCGACCCGGCCGACCGGATCGCCACGCTGGAGGCGTTCGTGCCCATCGTCATGGCCGAGCAGCCGAGCGGATGCGCGCTTGCGCGAGCGGCCGCGGACCTCGCCAACGGCGTCGCGCGACTTGTCGGCAGCAACGCTCGTATGCGTGTCGTGAGCACAACCACGGTCGAGAACCTCGTGGACGCGGCGATCGCCGCCCCGATCGATGTGCGCGACGTCGACGTCGACATCTTGGGGATCGGACCCGCCACAGGCGTGGCACGAGCGGGACTAGGCGAACCCATCGTCAAGAGCGGGAGAACGACCGGCGTGACGAACGGTACGATAGAGCAGGTGGACGTAACGGTCGACGTGCGATACGGTCAGCAGGTCGCACGTTTCAGCGACCAGATGATGGCGGGTGCCGTGAGTGCCGGTGGCGACAGCGGGTCTGTGGTACTCGATGCTCAGCATCGCGTGGTGGGCCTCCTGTTCGCAGGCAGCGAGAGTACGACCGTGATCAACCGGATCGAGCACGTGTTCGCCGCACTGGACGTGTCGCTGTAGGAAGGAAACTGATGGCCGGGTGGTTCGAACGGATGCGATCGCGCAGCCAGGCGGCAAAGCGCGGCACGGGCGCCGAGAACGCCGGCGAGCGCCCCGAGGCGGTGCTCACCCGTCATGCGGGAGAGCTCATGCGCATGCGGGGCGTGATGTCCATCGGCGTCGGCCGAGACGAGAGCGGCCGACCCGCGATCGTCATCGGGATGTCCGCCGATGGGATCGCGGCGCGTGCCGCGATCCCCAAGGCGATCGATGGCGTCCCCGTGGTCATCAACGTCACGGGTACCATCGAGCCACTCTGATAGCCGCCGAGGCCCACACCGGCGCGCGAAACTCCTCTCACGCCGGCATGCCCACCTGGCGTACACTGCAGGTATCAGCGGTCTTCGACCTGGGAGGGAGCATGAAGATGCACGCACGTATCAACAGGCGGCGCACCCGCGCCGTCGCGGTGCTCGCCATCGCGCTGGTGACGGCACTGCCGGCACAAGCGTTGGCATCGACGATCACCGGCACAGTCAAAGAATGGGCGGCGGAAGGTGGCGGCCCGATGCTTGGCAATGTGAAGGTCGAGGTCTTTGACGCCGGTGACATCTGGACCGACGGCACCCTCACATCGTACGGCAGTGCCATCACGGCCGCTGACGGGACGTATACGATCACGGGGCTGCCCAACGATACCGTCGTGATCGTCGCTTTCGCTGACACTACCGGCACACACCGCGACATGGTCTGGCCCGGAACCGGCAAGCCGGTCGAGTGGTCGCCCTATGGACTCATGACCGGCAGCGAGGACGCGAGCGAGACGTCGAACGTGGACGGCTACCTGATGACGCTGGGCGACTTGTTCGCAAACCGCACGAGCCGGGTCGCGGGCGTCGATCGCTACGAGACGGCCGTGAGGATCTCCCAGTACTACTTCGGCTCCGCAGACACGGTCGTGATCGCGAGCGGAGCGTCGTTCGCCGACGCTCTTTCGGCCTCGACGCTGGCCGGCGCTTACGGCGCACCCCTTCTGCTCACCTCCAAGAGCACTCTTCCCGATGTCGTAGGCGACGAGATCGAGGCCCTGGGCGCCACCAAGGCCTACATCATCGGCGGCACAGGCGTCGTGGACGCCGGCTGCGCGGCGCAGATCGCGGCGCGTGGCGTCACCATCCAGCGCATCGCCGGCAACAACCGGTACCACACCGGTGAGCTCGTGATCCGCGAGCTGCCGATGGAGTACATCGAGGACGGCACGGTCGCTCTCGTCGCACGCGGTGACGCCTTCGCTGACGCGCTTTCCGCCTCGCCCTTCGCGTACTACGACGGCTTCCCCATCCTGCTCACGCAGCCGGGCGCACTCCCGACCGAGTCGCAGCGCGCCTGGCAGTACCTCGTCGACCACGGCACTGACATGGCCTTCGTCATAGGCGGCACGAGCGCGGTGAGCGACAACGTCATCGCGCAGATGGACAGCCGGGTGCCGGGCGGTCTTTACGGCGACCGGCTGGAGGGTTCCGACCGCTACGGCACCGCCTCTGTGGTGGCGGACTTCTTCTCCGGCTGGTTCGGTCCCTATGACTTCATGGGGCTGGCAAGCGGCGCGAACTACCCCGACGCTCTGGCCGGCGGCGCGGGTGTCGGCGCCTGGGGCGGCACTCTCGTCCTCACGCCGCCGACGTCCCTGCACGCCGAGGCGGACTACACCCTGTGGGCCAATGGGCCCTACGACCTCGACCTCGCGTGCTTCGGCGGCACGGGCGCGGTGAGTAACGCCACCTTCCAGGCCGCGATCGCCGCACTCGGTACCGACATCTACGACATCGACGATCCTGAGGGCTTCATCACCCTCACCTCCACGTCGGTTTCGCCGATCGCCCTCACCAACAAGGTTCTCAGCTCGGGCCTGCGCATGGCGAACACGCCACGCACGGCCACGCCGCGGTTGCGTGAGAAGATCGACGTCTCCGATGTCAAGGCCAAAGTCGGCGCGTTCACGCACTAGAGCGCCACTCGCGCGACCCGAACAAAGGCCCGTCTGGCTACGCCAGACGGGCCTTCTTCTCGTGCCTGCGCGTTGCCATCAGAGCAGTGGCAGGTACTCTTCGATCTCAAAGGGCGTCACCCGTGTGTGGTAGTCCATCCACTCGGCGCGCTTGTTCCGCAGGATGTACTCGAAGACCTGGTCTCCGAGCGTTTCGCGCACAAGCTCACTTGCCGCCATCTCCACGATCGCCTCATCCAGGTCTCCGGGCAGAGTCGAGATCTGGCGAGCCGCGCGCTCCTCATCGGTCATCTCGTACACGTCGTCGGTCACGTCCGCCGGAAGCTCGAGCCCCTTCTCGATCCCGTCGAGGCCGGCCGCGAGCATCACCGCGAACGCCAGATACGGGTTGCACGCGGGGTCCGGTGAGCGCAGCTCCACGCGAGTGGCGGCCTCCTTGCCCGGCTTGTACATCGGGACGCGCACAAGGGCTGAGCGGTTACGATGGGCCCAGCAGATGTACACGGGAGCCTCATATCCCGAGACGAGCCGCTTGTAGCTGTTGACCCACTGGTTGGTGATGAGGCACGTCTCACGGGCATGGGCGAGGATGCCCGCGATGTAGCTGCGTGCAACAGCCGACAGATGATACTCGTCGCTCGGGTCGTAGAACGCGTTTCGGCCATCTTTGAAGAGCGACTGATGCACGTGCATGCCGCTTCCCGCCTGGCCGTAGATCGGCTTCGGCATGAAGGACGCGTACAGGCCATTGGCCTGCGCGACTTCTTTGACGACGACGCGATAGGTCATGACGTTGTCGGCCATCGTGAGCGCCTCGGCGTAGCGCAGGTCTATCTCGTGCTGGCTCGGCCCGACCTCATGATGGCTGTACTCGACCTGGATACCGAAGCGCTTGAGCGCGCGCACGGTGTCCTTGCGCAGGTCCACCGCGAGGTCACGCGTGGTCTGGTCGAAATACGTGCCGTGGTCGAGCAGCTCGGTGCCACTGTCGCTCTTGAAGTAGTAGTACTCCAGCTCGGGGCCGACGAAGAACGTGTATCCCATCTTGGCGGCTCTTTCGAGCTGCCTCTTCAAGACGTAGCGCGGATCGGCCTCGTAGGGCGTCCCATCAGGCCGGACGATATCGCAGAACATCGTGGCCACCTTCTGCCCGCTTTGCCGCCACGGCAGACTCTTGAAGGTCGACGGGTCGGGGAACGCCACCATGTCGGACTCTTGGATCCGCGCGAACCCCTGGATGGACGAGCCGTCGAAGCCCATCCCCTCGGTCATCGCTTGTTCCAGCTCTTCCACGTCCATGGTGAAGGACTTGAGGAAGCCTAGGACGTCGGTGAACCAAAGGTGGATGAACTCGATCTTCTCTTCTTGGATCGCATCGATCACATTCTGTCGCAGGTCCTGCGGCATGACGCCTCCCTGATCCGCGGTGTCGTATGACATACGCGTTTCGCTTACGTTTCTGATACGTTACGATAGCCCAAATCAGGCGGTCCCGTGAGGGGACTTCATCAGCACAGGGGGTTTTGTAGATGACGTTGCGACGACCAAACGCCAACGAGGCGACACTGACGAGCAACCGTTCGCGGGATGTGTCGCCCTCCTCGGGCATCTGTACGAGATGCGTGGACGGCTGCCGAGGGAACTGCGAGGTGTTCAAGGCCACGTTCCGGGGACGCGAGGTGATCTACCCCGGCCCGTTCGGTGAGATCACCGCAGGCGCAGACAAGGACTACCCGGTGGACTACTCCCACCTCAACATCATGGGCTACGCACTCGGCGCAAAAGGACTTCCTGAGGGAGTGGAGGGCACTCCGGACAACACGCTGTTCCCCATGGTGGACACCGAGACGGAGTTCGGGTACGAGCACAAGGTCAAGATGCGGGTGCCCATCTTCACTGGAGCCCTGGGCTCCACGGAGATCGCACGCAAGAACTGGGAGCATTTCGCCATCGGCGCCGCGATCTCGGGCATCTCGATCGTCTGCGGAGAGAACGTGTGCGGCATCGACCCCGCGCTCGAACGCGACTCTCGCGGCAAGGTGACCAACGCGCCCGACATGAAGCGTCGCGTGGAGCTTTTCCGACGCTATCAAGAGGAGGGCTACGGCGACATCCTGGTGCAGATGAACGTCGAGGACACGCGCCTCGGTGTCGCCGAGTATTGCATCGAGAAGCTCGGCGTCACCACGATGGAACTCAAGTGGGGGCAGGGCGCCAAGTGCATCGGGGGCGAGATCAAGGTGGACTCGCTCGAGCGAGCGCTGGAGCTCAAGAGCCGGGGCTACCTGGTGACGCCGGACCCCGAGGACCCCGCCGTACAGGCCGCGTACCGGGCCACCGCGATCAAGCACTTCGAGCGGCACAGTCGTCTGGGATTCGTCGACGAGGAGGGCTTCTACGCGGAGGTCCAGCGCCTTCGTGACCTGGGCGCCAAGCGGGTGACCCTCAAGACAGGCGCGTACCCGATGCGTGAGCTGGCCATGGCTATCAAATGGGCGAGCAACGCCAAGATCGACCTTCTCACGATCGATGGCGCGCCCGGCGGCACTGGCATGAGCCCCTGGCGAATGATGGAGGAGTGGGGCGTCCCCACGTTCTACCTCCAAAGCATGGCCAACGAGCTGGTGGAGCACCTGCGGGCCAAGGGCGCCTACGTCCCCGATATCGCCATCGCCGGCGGTTTTTCGACGGAAGACCACGTCTTCAAGGCTCTCGCGATGGGCGCTCCGCACACCAAGGCCGTCTGCATGGGGCGGGCTCTCATGATCCCAGGCTTCGTGGGCAAGAACATCGGCAAGTGGATAGAGGACAACGACCTTCCCAAGACCGTGTCGGAGTTCGGTACCACCAAAGAAGAGATCTTCGTGTCGTACGAGACGCTTCGATCCAAGTACGGGGACGAGGTCGAGACGTTCCCGCTCGGCGCGATCGGCATCTATACATACGCCGACAAGATCAAGGTGGGCCTGCAGCAGCTGATGAGCGGCACCCGCAATATGCGTCTGTCGACGATCTCGCGCAGCGACATCATGGCGCTCACCCGCGAGGCGGCGGAGGTCTCAGGTATCCAGTACGTGATGGATGCATACCGAGACGAAGCGCTCGCCATCATCGACGCATAACGTACGACACGTCCGACGCCATAGCGGGCGCCTCCGGCAAGGGAGCGCCCGCCTTGCTGTATACTCCGGAGTAAGTGGACCACCTCTTGCTGCCAGCGCGTCGCTGGCAGCTCCGCCTTTACCGAGGACCGCCTTGCCAGAACCCGACTCTGCCGACCGCTACCCTGTACAACCCCCGCAAGACGCCGTCACCGCCGAGGCCGACGCCGCGAGCCCCCCGCGCGGCATCTTGAGGCGGGTCAACACCTTCGAGAGCTTCCGCTATCGCGACTTCAGGTATGCATTCACCGGCTCGCTCCTCTCCAACATCGGCACGTGGATGCAGACGATGGCACTTGGGTGGGTGGTGTTCGACCTCACGGGGTCCTCTCAGGCGCTGGGCTTCATGAACGCACTCGCGGGTCTGCCGGTGATGGTGTTGAGCATCTTCGCCGGAGCGCTCGCCGACAGGGTCGACCGGCGCAAGATGTTGATAGCGGTCCAAGCGTTGCTGTTGGTCCAAGCAGTGATGTTCGGCGTACTCAATCAGACAGGTCATATCACGATGGCCTGGATCTACGCGCTGTCGCTCGCCGGCGGCGTCGCCTCGGCGTTCATGTCACCGAGCTGGCAGGCGATGACGCCCGATCTGGTCCCCCGTGAGTCCCTGATGAACGCCATCGCGCTCAACTCCGCGCAGTTCAACGCGGCGCGGCTCGTCGGACCGATGGTGGGCGGCCTGGTGTTCGCCACCCTGGGCGTGACAGAGGTCTTCTACGTGAACGCCGCGAGCTTCCTGTTCGTCATCTGGGCGCTCAGCGTGATCCGGCCGCGACAGACCGTGCACCGCCATGACGATGAATCCGCCTGGTCGATCATGGCTGGGGGTCTCACTTATGCGCGCACGCACTCGCGCGTCGCGTGGCTCCTCACCAGCGCGGCGATGCTCACGACCTTCGGCACCCCCTACACCGCACTCATGCCAGCACTGGCAAAGAACACTCTCGGCCTGAGTGAGACGGGGTATTCGATGCTGCTGGCGGCAAACGGCCTCGGCGCACTTACAAGCGCCCTTCTTGTGGCGAGCTACTCCAAGACGATCCGCCGAGAGCGCATCATCCGCTCCGGCTACGTGGTGATGGGTGCCGCTGACGTCGGGTTGGCGCTCTCGCGCTCGGTGCCACTGACCGTCGGTCTGCTGGTGGTCCTCGGCGCCGCCTTCCTCGCCATCATTTCAAGTGTCAACACTACGTTGCAGGTCTACGTGCCGAGCGAGATACGCGGCCGCGTGATGGCGCTTTATGTGCTCGCCTTCCTTGGGATGATGCCCGTGGGGGCGGCGCTCTTCGGAACGCTTGGCGAGCGGCTCGGCACTCCCACCGCTATCGCGATAGGCGGCGCCGTCACTCTGGCCTTCGGCGCCCTTCTGCTGCTGCGTCCCGGGCTCTTGTGTGACGAAGGACAGCGCTGCTAGCGAGCGGCGCCTGTCTCCTCAGCGACGATGCGGTCGATCTCGGCGCGCGCGTCGTCATCGATCGAGAACCCCCACACGCCGCTCACCGGCGAAAGCTGCTCGGGCTTGCGCGCCCCCCACAGCGCCACCAGCATGCCCGGCTGGTCGAGCACCCATCTGATCGCCAGGTGGATCACGCGCCTGCCGTATTCTCGGCGTGCGAACTCGTCGAGACGGGTAACTGCGGCCAGGTGCCGCTCGAACGCCTCTCCATGGAACATCTCGGCCCGGCGCGCCTGATCGTGCGCCTCATGCCCTGAGGTCATCGTCCCTGTGAGAAGGCCTCGCGCAAGCGGGCTGTACGCGAACGTCGCGAGACTGCGTGATATCGCATAGGGAAGCACTCCCGCTTCTGGCGCGCGTTCGAAGATGTTGTACCTGAACTGAGTGGTATCAAGGTGTCCGCCGCCCTCGAAAGCCGCCATCTGCGCGGCGCTGTAGTTGCACACGCCGACCGCCTTGACCAGCCCTTCGTCACGAAGCCGCTCGAGTTCCGCCGCTGTCTCCTCAAAGGGCGTGGAATCATCCGGCCAGTGAGCCTGGTAGATGTCGATGACGTCGGTCCTGAGGCGCTTGAGAGACGCATGCACTTCACGCCGGATGCTCGCGGGCGAACAGTCCCGCCACGGCTCGTGACGTTCATCGAAGACCATCCCGAACTTCGTGGCGATCACGACCTGGTCACGACAACCCCGTTCGGCCAGCACATCCCCCACAAGCTCTTCGGAAAGGCCGAAACCGTACACTGGCGCCGTGTCGATGATGTCGATCCCTTCATCGAGAGCGCGGTGTATCGTTGCGCGGGCCGCGCGGGTGTCGGCTCCGCCCCACATCCATCCACCCATCGACCATGTACCAAGCGCCACACGGCTGACCTCGCGGTCCAAGGCAGGTATGCGAACACGCTCCAC
Source organism: Actinomycetes bacterium (assembly GCA_021372825.1). Taxonomy (GTDB): domain Bacteria; phylum Actinomycetota; class Coriobacteriia; order Anaerosomatales; family Anaerosomataceae; genus JAJFTR01. The sequence continues at coordinate 6,374 of JAJFTR010000070.1, read as the reverse complement.
GGCGGTCCTCCTCACGTCGCCTTACATACTACTGCGTCGGACCGACACTACCGAGACCAGTGTTTCGCGATGCTCTTTCCGCAAGTTGGCACGCGTGTTGCATCCATCGCGGCAAGAGCAGTGCGACCCGCTTCTCCCTCCCCCCTCGGACGCGGGGACGCCGCTCACAATGAACGAGGCGCGAACCCCCAACGCGCCTCGTTCCTTTTTTTGCGCACGTTCACGGCGTGCGCCGAGAACCCATGACGGACCTTCTGGAGCGCCTAGCCGAACCGGCCCGTGATGTATGACTCGGTACGGCGGTCGTCCGGATTCGTGAAGATCTTCTTGGTGTCGCCGACCTCGATCAGGTGAGCGGGCGTGTCCAGACTCTCCCGCAACATGAAGGCCGTCTGGTCCGAGATGCGCGCGGCTTGCTGCATGTTATGGGTGACGATCACGATGGTGACCGATGACCGCAGCTCGGCGATCGTGTCCTCGATCTGCTGAGTGGATATGGGGTCGAGGGCCGACGCCGGTTCGTCCATCAAGATCACCTCCGGCTTGGTGGCAAGAGCTCGTGCGATGCACAGCCGCTGCTGCTGCCCCCCGGAGAGCTCGAACGCGTGCTTCTTGAGGTTCTTCCTCACTTCCTCCCACAGGGCCGCGCCCTTGAGAGACTCCTCTACAAGGCTGTCAAGTTCACTGCGCCTCCTGATGCCTTGCGTGCGTGGCCCGTAGGCCACGTTGTCATAGATGCTCATCGGGAAAGGATTCGGACGCTGGAACACCTGCCCGACCCGCATCCGCAGCTCCACAGGGTCCATCGCACGGCCCATGATGCTCTGCCCATCGAGCGAGATCTCGCCTTGGACGTGTACGTTGCCAAGCTCGTCGTTCATCCGGTTGAGACACCGCAGCAACGTCGACTTCCCGCATCCCGATGGGCCGATCAGCGCAGTCACTGCACGTGGCGGGATGAAGAGATCGACTCCTTCGATCACGACCTCACGCCCGTAGGCGACCGACACGTCGGAGAGCGTGAAACTCCCCTGGATGTCGGCGACCTCGGCAAGAGACCGCTTGGCCTCACCCACGTACGGCGCTTCGAGCGAGAGCGTGCCGTCGGGAGCGATGCGGACTGCTGTCACCATGTGACCTTCCTCCTCCGGATAGAACGCCAAACGGCCGCGGCGACGCTGATGATGCTCACGCCCCCGACCAGAACGAGCGCGGTCCCCCACACGAGTGTCCTGTTCCACCCAGGAACGGAGGTGACCTGCGCGTAAATGTGATACGGCAGCGACATGAACTGCGAGAGGGGACTGTCGGGCAAACGCCTCATCTGGAACACCGCGCCCGTGAATAGGATGGGCGCCGTCTCCCCTGCTGCCCGCGCGAGCCCTAGGATCGAACCGGTGATGATGCCGGGCGCCGCGGCTGGCAGCACCACCGTACGGATGGTGCGCAGTTTCGTCGCGCCGAGAGCGAGTGCGGCATGCCTCAGGTCGGTGGGGATCTGCCGCAGTGCCTCTTCGGTAGCCGTGATCACCACCGGCAGGGTCATACATGTGAGCGTGAGCGCCGAGGCGATCAGAGACCGTCCAAGACCGGCCGTGAGAACGAACGCTGCGAGACCGAACAGGCCGTAGACGATGGACGGCACACCCGCCATGTTCGTGATCGCCAGCTTGATCGCCCGCGTGGCGAAGGTGCGCGGTGCATACTCGGAAAGATAGACTCCCGCGAGAACGCCCACCGGCAGCGTGAACGCCGCAGTCGCGACGGTCACGTATATGGTGCCCATGATGATCGGGAAGATGCCGCCTGCTCGTCCCCGATCGCGTGGCGCGCCAGTGAGGAACCCGACGTCGAGCGCCCCCGCTCCGTTCTTCACGATGTAGGCGACGACGAATACCGCCGCTCCCACGACGGCCGCCGCCGCAAGACCCGTGACGACCCTGGCGAGCTGTTCGGTAGCGCGGGCCCTACGAGCGCGTGTGAGCCTCGTCACCTGCGCCACCGCCTCTGCTGCCGTTCCAACACAAGGTCGGCGGCGAGGTTGATCCCGAAGGTGATCGCGAAAAGGACGAGACCGACAGTGAACAAGACGGAGTAGTGGAGCCCACCTTGGACCACCTCGCCCATCTCGGCCGCGATGGTTCCCGTCATGGTGCGCACGGATTCGAGGACGCCATGGGGCATCACCGCGGCGTTACCGGTGAGCATCAGCACCGCCATCGTCTCCCCGATCGCTCTTCCAAGCCCCAACATGACCGAGGCGAATATGCCGGAACTCGCCGCAGGCACGGTGACCTTGTAGGTGGTCTGCCAGCGCGTGTTACCAAGGGCTGCGGAGCCTTGCCGCAGTTCTACAGGAACGGCGTGCAAAGCGTCTTCGGAAATCGATATGACCGTGGGAATCGACATGATTCCGAGCACTATACCGCCCGTCAGCGCAGTCATCCCGCTGCTAAGACCGAACGAGTCCTTCACTGCCGGGATGAGGACAGCGACACCTATGAGGCCGTACACCACCGAAGGCACGGCGGCGAGGAACTCGATGACGGACTTGGAGACCTCTTTGACGGCACCGCCCGAGAACTCCGAGATATAGACCGCGGCGGCGATGCCCACCGGCACCGCGAGCGCAAGCGCGACGGCCGTGACCAGCAGCGAGCCGACGACGAGAGGCGCGAGCCCGAACCTGCCAGGGTCCGAGGTGGGATACCACTGCATGCCGGAGAGCATGGTCGTAAGACCGGCCTCGCGAAGTGAGCGCACGGAGTTGTACACGAGAAAAGCCGCAATGGCGAGAAGTATCACGATACAGAGCCATCCGCAGATGTAGATGAGAGCACGAAGCACGGCCTCGGCCGCACGGGTGGTGACCGTGCGGCCGAGCCGACGCCTGTTCGGTGTGAGGGAGGCGGGCGTCATCAAGTGTCTTACGGAAGCGGCACGAAGCCCTCGTCGGCGACCAGCTTCTGACCTTCTGGTCCCAAGATCCAGTCGAGGTACGCCTTCATGACACCGTCGACCTCGCCGTTGCTGTACATGTACAGGTAGCGGCTGATCGGGTAGCTGCTGTCGGCCGCCGTCTCCACCGATGCTTTGACGCCATCGATGGCGAGCACCTTCACGTCCGGGGTGACATAGCCGAGCCCGATGTAGCCGATCGCCGCATCATTGGCCTTGACCTCGTCGGCGATGGCCTGGTTCGACGGAAGCAGCTTCGCGCTCGCGGCGTATTCCGCCTTCTCGTCTTGCGCCGCGACGACAGCCTCTTTGAAGAACTCGTACGTGCCGGACGAGCTGTCACGCGAGAGCAGCACTATCGGCTTGTCGGCGCCGCCGACTTCCTTCCAGTTGGTGATCTCGCCCCGGAAGATCTTGCCGAGCTGGTCGAGCGTGAGACCCTCCACCGTGTTGGCCGGGTTCACCACAACGGCGATACCGTCGATGGCGACCTTGTGCTCCACCGGCGTGACCCCGTTGGCTTTCGCCTGGTCGATCTCCTCGGACTTGATCTCGCGCGACGCGTTTGCGAAGTCCACCGTACCGTTGATCAGCGCGGCGATACCCGTTCCGGACCCGCCGCCCTGAACGGAGATGTCAACGCCAGGATTGGCGTCCATGAACGCATCGGCCCACGCCGACGCCACGTTGAGCAGAGTGTCCGACCCCTGTATCTGGATCGTGCCGGAGAGCTCCTCGGCGGGCGGCTGGCTCGTCGCCGGTTCGGTCGCCGTCTCCTGTCCACCGCACCCCGCCAGCGCGAATGCGCTCACGGCGAGTGCGGCGCTTACGCCTAGCACCATGAACTTCCTGAGATTCACAGGTCTGCTCCTTTGTTTCCCACACGTTCCACCGATAGATGGGCACGCATTCAGGCCCGGTACTCACACTACGAGAGCCGCGTCCGCGATTGGTTGCACAGATGTAAACACTTGGGCGTACGTGTGAAATGACTGTTAAACGTCTGTGTCATGATCAGACACCGTGGGAGAATGGCCGTGACAGACGCGAAGGCAGGAGAAGTGATGGCACGCATTCTCGTGGTCGAAGACGACCCGATCATCAGGCAGACCGTGGAATACGCTCTCAGGCGCGCAGGATTCGAGACACTCACATCCGAGGACGGGAACGAGGCCCTTGAGCTCGCGCGCCGCGAGAAGCCGAACCTGGTACTGCTCGATCTGATGCTCCCCGGGATGGACGGATATCGGCTCGCGACCCTTCTTAGAGAGACCGACCAGGAGGTGGCTATCATCATGGTCACCGCACTGGACAGCGAGCGAGACAAGGTGCGCGGTCTGGACTCAGGAGCCGATGACTACATCACCAAGCCTTTTTCGATGGACGAGCTGCTTGCGCGCGTGCGGGCGAACCTGCGTCGCGTACGCGAACGTCAGGTCGTGAGCAACAGCCAAGTGATAGAGATCGGCGACCTGCGGATCGAGCCCGGAGAACTCCGCGTCTTCGTCGCGGAACACGAGGCTCATCTACGCCTGAAGGAGTTCCAGCTGCTCGTCGCCCTTGCGTCCAACCCCGGTGCCTTGATGTCGCGGCAACGTCTGGCTCGCGAAGTGTGGGGGTACGACTTCCTCCCCTCCTCACGCACGATCGATGTCCATATCCGACGGCTGCGGCAATCCATAGAGGAGCCCTCGGCGTACATCTACATCCATACCGTCCATGGTATGGGATACCGGTTCGAAGCCGTGGCGAAGGCCGGGGTGGTGACTCGTGACTGACCGGACGCTCGGCTGGGCTGGCCGCTACCGCACACGCATGACGCTGGGCTACGTCTTGGTGGTAGCGCTCTTGGCCCTCGTGTGGGGCTGGAGTCTCTACGGGCCGCTCACTGACGCCGTCACCGACCAGCAACAAGGGCACCTGCAATCGGTGGCGCAGGCGGGGGCGCTGGTGGTCTCGGAACATCCTAGCGATCTCGAGTCGGCCGTGCGCGGTCTCGTTGCCGGAACTGGTTTGCGCATGACGGTGATCGCCGCCGATGGGGAGGTCCTTGCTGACAGCAGTGAGGACCCCCGCTCGATGGCCAATCACGCGAACCGGCCCGAAGTCGCCGAGGCGCTCACGGGACGCGTGGGGCACGACGTACGGCTATCGGCTACCCAGAACATCGAGCAGATGTACGTCGCAGTCCCCGCAAGGATCGGCGATCGGCGCGTGGTAGTGCGGGTGTCCGAGTCCCTCGCGAGCATCTCGGAGTTGTCGGCATCCGCGCGGCGCACGGGACTGGCCATCCTCATCGCTGGTGTGGCCGCCGCGCTTCTTATCGGAGGGTGGATCGCGAGAAGCACCGCTCGGCCCGTCGAGCAGCTCGCGGATGCGGCGTGCGCGATGGCCGCTGGTGACCTCACCTCTCCCATACCTGCGGGATCCGGACCACTCGAACCGCTCGCTTCGGCGCTCAAGCAGCTGCGTGAGCAGATGCGTGAAAGAATCGACGCCCTTGAGAGCGAACGCAAGAGCCTGCGCTCGGTGGTCGACGGGCTTCAAGACGCCGTCCTCCTGCTCGAGGACGACGTGATCACTCTGCACAACCGGGCTGCCGTCCTGCTCTTGCGCTCACGCCCGGCCGAACTGCAAGGCCGTCGGCTTGCGGACACGCCGCTGTCGGCATCGCTTGTCGCCGCCATCAAGAGCGCGTTGGCCGAGGGCGGCACCGTGCTGCGCGACCTCGCACCTGACCCGCTGCAGCGCTCACTGCGCCTTGCCGTCGTCCCTCTTGGCATGTCCGGGGACCGGTCCCGAACGCTCGTGATCGTCTCGGACATCACCGAACGGGCCGTGCTGGACAGTATGCGCCGCGACTTCGTGACGAACGCCTCGCACGAGCTGAAGACCCCCACAGCCGGAATCCTGCTCCTCGCTCAGTCCGCAGCTCAGGCCGCCGCGGATGGCGACAAGGACCGTGCCCTCGGATTCCTCACGCAGATCGAACATGAAGCTCAGCGGCTGCGACAGCTCGTCCTCGACCTGCTCGACTTGTCACGCTTCGAGGGTCCCGCTGCGCGCGACGAGGTGACCGACGTCCGCCAAGCCATTGAGCTGTCCGTGTCGGCACACCGGCGCTCCGCGACCGAGAAGGGGCTCGCGCTCACCGTCGACGTCTCGCGGGTGGAAGGGAGCGACGTGTTCGCGCGCGCGGACCGCACCGACGTCGCGATCGCCCTCGACAATGCTCTTGCTAACGCCATCGGGTACACCGAGCACGGCTCGGTCATGATCACGCTGGATGCCGACAGCGAGAGCGTGCGCATCACCGTGCGCGACACGGGCATCGGCATCCCCGCGGAGCACCTTCCGCGAGTGTTCGAGCGTTTCTACCGCGTGGACCGCGCCCGCTCGCGCAGCAGCGGCGGAAC